>DASVWB010000246.1:0-2708 GCA_036389815.1 Pyrinomonadaceae bacterium
CCTGCGCGTCAACTGCTTCGTGCGGCGCTTCAGTCCCGCCCAGTCGATCTGGACGGGCTTGGGCGGGGTGCGCTGCGCGCCCGGCTGCCGCCGCCCGCCCGGCGCTCCACCGGCCGCCCCGCCCTCGCCGCCCGCGGGCGGCGCCGGCGTCGGCTGCGCCTCGGCGGCCTCGGCCTCCGCGCGCTCTTCGGGGTCGTCCGGGTCGCGGTCAAGTTTTTCGAGCGCGACGGAGAAGAGTTGTACCGAGGGGAGGCCGGCGGCCTGCCCCGACTGCGTGCTCTCGTTGCGCGTGAAGTAGAGCTTGCGGCCGTCGGGCGAGAAGCGCGGGGCGGACTCGCTGAACGAGTCGAAGGTGACCTTCCTCTCCTCGCCGCCCGCGGAGGGGACGAGGTAGATGTCGGTCGTGCGCGAGGCGTCGGGCTTCGAGTAGGCGATCCACTTGCCGTCGGGCGACCAGGCCGGCATGCCGACGTTCCCGTAGCGCGAAGTGGTCAGCTCCCGTCCCGCGCCGCCCGCGGCCGGCAGCACGCGGAGCTTGCCGTCCGAGGCGACGAAGGCCACCTGCGCCGAGTCGGGCGACCACGCGTAGTTGAGCTTGAGTTCGTCGAGGTCCGTGAGCTTGCGGGGCTCGCCCGCGCCGTCGACGGCCGAGACGTAAATCTCCTCGCGGCCGCTGCGGTCGGAGACGTAGGCGATCCACTTGCCGTCGGGCGAGTAGGTCACGTCGCGGTCGCGCCACGGGCTGTCGGTTATCTGGCGCAGGTCGCCCTCCTCGACCGGCGCGGTGAAGACCTCGCCGTGGACGGAGACGACGACGCGGCGCGAGTTGGGCGCGAGGTCGTAGTCGTCGACCTCGGAGTTGAAGCTGCGCACCTCGGACAGGCTCTCCTCGGTCTCGGCGTTGATGTCGAACCTGAGCGGCGTGACGCGTTTGCTCGCTACGTCGAGCTTCGCGATCTGGAAGTCGTGCTCGAAGACGACGGTCTTGCCGTCGGCGCTGATCGAGGGCCAGCGCACGTCGCCCGACTTGAAGTCGGTGACGCGCACGGCCTTGCCGCCCGACTCGGGAACGCGCCAGACGTTGGTGAGTCCGTTGCCGTCGCGGTCGCTCACGAAGTAGATGTTCCCGTCGCGCGCCCACATCGGCCACGAGTCGAGCCCGTCGAAGTCGGTCAGGTTCGTGAACTTCTTCGCGGCCACGTCGGCCACCATTACGTCCGACTGGTAGGAGCCGCGGTAGTACTTGCGCCAGTAGACCTGCGCCTTCTGGTTGTAGGCGAGCCGCCGGCCGTCGGGCGAGAACGAAGCCTGCACGCCCATGTCGGCGCCGGCGGGCACGGGCATGCCGCCCTCGACGCTCACCGTGTAGAGCTGCGGCATGAACTGCTCGCCGCGGTTCGCGGAGAAGAGGACGGAGCGGCCGTCGGGCGACCAGTTGAGCACCGCGTCCTCGGCCGAGTGGGAGGTCAGTTGTTTGACCGTGCCGCCCGCGGAGGGGATGACGTACACGTCGAGGTTCCCGTTGCGGTCGGAGGAGAAGGCGATCCACTTGCCGTCGGGCGAAAACCTCGGGTAGACGTCGCGCGCGCGGTTGACCGTGAGGCGCTGGACGTTGCGCCCGTCCTCGTCGGCCACCCAGATGTCGCCGAGGTAGCTGAAGGCGACGCGCCCCTCGTGGTAGTGAGGGTAGCGTATGAGCCGCGCCTCCTTCGCCGTCGCGGCGGCGGCGAGCGAGAGCAGCGCGAGCAGTGTGAGCGGGAACAGTCTCTTCATAAGGCTCCTCGAAGGTGCGAGGGCCTGCGCGCCGCCTGCACGGGGGCGCGCGGCCTTCGGGCTTTTAAACTTTGGTTGGGGTCGCGCCCTGCGTGCGGCGCCGGCTCACGGGGTAGCGCGCGCATTGTATTAGAGTTCACGCGCACGCGCCAGTGAGAGGGGAGGAGGCAGTAGACAGTAGACAGTAGACAGTAGTCAGTAGAAAAACAGAAGTGGCGCGCTTCGCCCGAAAGTTGTGCGCCACTTTTAAATCTACTGACTACTGACTACTGTCTACTTCCTACCGTCTGACCGCCCTTGTCTTTTCCCGACTCTTTGTGTAGCATGACGCGCAAACCCTGACAGGATTGAAATCAACCACGGGTAAAGACCGTTTCTCGTCTGTCTATTTCAGACCGCAGAATGTGTGAGTGAGGCCGACCTGGCCGGCCGCGGGCCGCCGTTTTTCGTCTGCCGTTCAGTCCTGTCGCGCGAGGGACGCCCGGAGCGCCCGCTTTTATGCAAGTTTTTTGGCACCGCTGGAGGTGAGGAGATAATGGTGAACCGCAAATTGATACGGCCGACGTTGGCAGAGGTGAAGGGGCGCGAGACGGCCCCCGTCCAGGAGAGGGAGGTGCGCCCCGCGAGCGCGCCGCCGCCGCCGCGCGCGCCGCAGCACCGCCCGTCGGGCGGCAGCCCCGCGCCGCGCGAGCCGCGCGAGTCTTCGTCGGCCGGCGCCGCCGCGGCCGCGGCCCTCGGCCGCAAGAAGATTCCGCCCGCCGAGACGAGCGCGGAAATCTTCTACTACAAGAAGCAGATGGACGCGCACACGCTGATGGTCATCGTGCTCCAGGACGGCGAGGAGGTCGAAGGCACCATCGAGTGGTACGACCGCGCCGCGCTCAAGATCAACCGCCGCGGCAAGCCGAACATCATGCTCCTCAAGCACAACATCA
>DASVWB010000247.1:0-4467 GCA_036389815.1 Pyrinomonadaceae bacterium
AGGCCTCCGAGGGGCGGATAGGCTCGCCCGTGGACGCGCTCATACTCTTCTGCTACCACTACGACCCCGCGACGGGGCGCTTCGCGCCCGTCATGGCGGTGTTGCGCGCGGCGGGCGTGCTGACGGTCTTCGGGCTCGCCGCGCTCCTCTACTACCTGCACCGGCGCTCGCGCCGCGGGGAAGAGGGGCTCAACGTCGGCGTTTGAGGGGAGTCATTTAGTGAGCTTGACTGGAGCCATGCTTCTAACACAAGTGAGCGTGCCGTTCGCGCCGGAGCAGGCGTCTACCTTCGCCCCGCACGTGGACGCGCTCTACGGCTACCTCGTGCTGATAACCGTCTTCTTCTCGGTGCTCATCACGGCGCTCATCGTCTTCTTCGCCATCAAGTACCGCCGCCGCCAGCCGGGCGAGCTGCCGCGCCCCATCGCGGGCTCGATGGTGCTGGAGCTGACGTGGACCATCATCCCGCTCCTCATCGCCATGACGATCTTCGTCTGGGGCGCGTCCATCTTCTTCAAGGCGTACCGCGCGCCGCAGCAGGCGATGGAGGTCTACGTCGTCGGCAAGCAGTGGATGTGGAAGTTCCAGCACGCCACGGGGCAGCGCGAGATCAACGAGCTGCACGTCCCCGTCGGCGCGCGCGTGAAGCTGACGATGACGACCGAGGACGTCATCCACAGCTTCTACGTCCCGGCCTTCCGCATCAAGCAGGACGTGGTGCCGGGGCGCTACCTCCAGACATGGTTCGAGGCGACCAAGGCCGGCAAGTACTACCTCTTCTGCGCCGAGTACTGCGGCACGAACCACTCGGGGATGGGCGGCCACGTCTACGTCATGGAGCCGGCCGCCTACCAGCAGTGGCTGGCCGGCGGGACGGGCTCCGAGTCTGCGGCCTCGCAGGGGCGGAAGCTCTTCCAGGAGCGCGGCTGCGCCTCGTGCCACCAGACGGAGGCCGGCGGGCAGCAGGGGCGCGGCCCCACGCTCTACGGCATCTTCGGCAAGCAGCAGCAGATCGAGGGCGACGGCAGCGTGACGGTCGACGAGTCCTACATCCGCGAGTCGATTCTGAACCCGCAGGCGAAGATCGCCGCCGGGTTCCAGAACCTCATGCCCACCTTCCAGGGGCAGCTCAGCGAGGAGCAGATACTCCAGCTCGTCGCCTACATCCGCTCGCTCGGGGCGGCGCAGCCCTCGGACGAGGCGGGCGCGTCGCGGCAGACGACCTCGGGGCCGACCACGGGCGGCGTCCCGCCGCAGCAGCAGCGGATGAACCCCGTCGGGCCGACGAGCGAGCGGCAGGGGTCGCCCGCGCCGCAGGCGGCGCCCGGCGGCGGCGGCAACTCGAACCGGCCGCAGTAGCGGCGGCGGCGGCCCGCTCGTGGCGGGGGAAGGTTCAAACGAGGGGGACGGGCAGTAGTTTAGGGAAGACGCGATTTTATGAGTAACCAACCGACGCAGGGGGCGAGGCCGCACGAGTGGCGCAGCCGCTTCCCCACGGTCAACTACCTGAACGCCGACTACGGC
Source organism: Pyrinomonadaceae bacterium (assembly GCA_036389815.1). Classification (GTDB taxonomy): domain Bacteria; phylum Acidobacteriota; class Blastocatellia; order Pyrinomonadales; family Pyrinomonadaceae; genus QHXN01. Next base: position 1,525 of record DASVWB010000247.1, read on the forward strand.
ATCAAGTCGTGGCTGCTGACGAAGGACCACAAGAGGATCGGCATCCTCTACCTCGTCTCCGTCACCTTCTTCTTCGCCATCGGCGGCGCCTACGCCGCGGCCATCCGGCTGGAGCTTTTGACGCCGCTCGGCGACCTGATGCAGTCGCACACCTACAACAAGGTCTTCACGCACCACGGGATCATGATGGTCTTCTTCTTCCTGATCCCGGCCATCCCGGGCGTGCTGGGGAACTTCCTCATCCCGCTCATGATCGGCGCGAAGGACATGGCCTTCCCGAAGATCAACCTGCTGAGCTGGTACATCTTCATGGCCGGCGGCGTGCTGACCTTCGCCGCGCTGCTCTTCGGCGGCGTGGACACGGGCTGGACGTTCTACGTCCCCTACTCGACCAACTTCTCGAACACGTACGTCACGCTCGCGGGCCTCGGCATCTTCATCAACGGGTTCTCGTCCATCCTGACGGGGCTCAACTTCATCGTCACCACGCACACGATGCGCGCGCCGGGGATGACGTGGTTCCGCCTGCCGCTCTTCGTCTGGTCGCACTACGCGACGGCCCTCATCATGATTCTGGGGACGCCCGTCATCGCCATCACGGTGCTGCTCCTCGCGCTGGAGCGCCTCGCGCACGTCGGCATCTTCGACCCGGCCCTGGGGGGCGACCCCGTGCTCTTCCAGCACATGTTCTGGTTCTACTCGCACCCGGCCGTCTACATCATGATCCTGCCCTCGATGGGCGTCATCTCGGAGTGCGTCGCCACGCACACGCGCAAGCCCGTCTTCGGCTACTCGTTCGTGGCCTTCTCCTCCCTGGCCATCGCGGTCTTCGGCTTCCTCGTGTGGGGGCACCACCTGTTCGTCTCCAGCCAGTCGGTCTACGCCGGGATGATCTTCTCCATCATCTCGTTCGTCGTGGCGATCCCCTCGGCGGTGAAGGTCTTCAACTGGACGGCGACGATGTACAAGGGGTCGATCTCCTACGACACGCCGATGCTCTACGTCTTCGCCTTCATCGGGCTCTTCCTGATCGGCGGCATGACGGGGCTGTTTCTGGCGGCGCTCGGCTTCGACATCCACGTCCACGACACATACTTCGTCGTCGCGCACTTCCACTACGTGATGGTGGGCGGCACGGTGATGGGCTACCTCGGCGGCCTCCACAACTGGTGGCCGAAGATCACGGGGCGCATGTACCCCGAGGGCTGGGCGCGGTTCGCGGCGCTCGTCGTCTTCGTCGGCTTCAACCTGACGTTCTTCCCGCAGTTCCTGCTGGGCTACATGGGCATGCCGCGGCGCTACCACGTCTACCCGCCGAACGAGCCCATCTGGCAGGTGCTGCACGTGATGTCCACGGGCGGCGCGACGGTGCTCGGCATCGGGCTGCTCATCCCGGCCGTCTACTTCATCTGGTCGATGCGCTACGGCCGCTTCGCCCCGGCCAACCCGTGGCCGGGGACGAGCCTGGAGTGGCGCACGCCCTCGCCGCCGCCGACCGAGAACTTCGCGGTCACGCCCGTCGTCACCTGGGAGGCGTACGAGTTCCGGCCCGTCGAGGAGATGGAGGTCGTCGGGCCGGGTCAGCCCGACCAGCCCGTCGGCGGCCGCCACCCGCTCAACCGCGGCGTGGAGACGGAGGAGAGGTAAATAGTGAATGGTTAATGGTAAATAGTGAATGGTCGTGGCGGGCTTCTCGTCTTGAGAGTTAATCCACGACACGGCCGGCGGGCGGCTACCATTTACCATTCACCATTTACTATTTACCATTCACCCCCAAGGAGGTAAGCAGTTTTGGCGACACACGCGGAGGCAGTCGAGCACGGCCACGGGCCCGAGGCGGCGCACGAGGCGCTGGCGCACCACTTCGACAACCTCGAACAGCAGCGCGAGGCCGGGGCCCTCGGGATGTGGGTCTTCATCGCGCAGGAGGTGATGTTCTTCGGCGGGCTCTTCCTCGCCTACCTCATCTACCGGATGAAGTACCCGACGGCCTTCATGGCCGCGAGCAACCACCTCAACTGGAAGATCGGCACCTTCAACACGGCCGTGCTCATCACGTCCAGCCTGACGATGGCGATGGCCGTGTGGGCCACGCAGACGGGGCGCTCGCGCAGGATGCAGGTCGGCCTCATGGCCGCGACCGTCCTGCTGGGCTTCGTCTTCCTCGGGGTGAAGGCGGTCGAGTACCACGACAAGTACGTGGACGGGCTGATACCCATCGCCGGCTGGTTCAACCCGAGCCCGGAGCTGGTGGCGCACCTCCCGCACGGCGTCACCGTCGGCCAGTACCAGATGTTCTTCTGGCTCTACTTCGCGATGACGGGGCTCCACGCGCTGCACATGATTATCGGCGTCGGCATCATCGCGCCCATCATGTGGATGGCCTGGCGCGGCCGCTTCTCGCCCGAGTACCACTCGCCGGTCGAGAACTTCGGCCTCTACTGGCACTTCGTCGACATCATCTGGATTTTCCTCTTCCCGCTGCTCTACCTCCTCGGCGCGCACTTCACGGCCGGGCACTGAAAGGGGGAGGACTTAAGAAGCCATGTCGGAACACATCGTCCCGCGCACAACTTACTTCGGCGTCTTCGGCGCGCTGCTCGTGCTGACGGCGCTGACGGTCGTCGCCGCCAACATCAACTTCGGCAAGATGAACGACGTGATCGCGATGACCATCGCCGTGACGAAGATGACGCTCGTGCTCCTCTTCTTCATGCACGTCCGCTACAGCTCGCGGCTCATCTGGGTCATCGTCGCCTCGATGTTCTTCTGGCTGCTCATCCTGCTATCGCTGACGCTCACCGACTACACCAGCCGCGACTGGTTCGGGGCGAACGTCGGCGGCATCATGAGCCGCCAGTAGGCGCCGCCGGGGATTTCGCGCGGCGCGCCCGCGCCCGCTTCGGGTACAATGGGGCCCGCGGCGGCCCCCCCGTCGGGGGG
>DASVWB010000248.1:0-16149 GCA_036389815.1 Pyrinomonadaceae bacterium
GGCCGAGAACATGGTGGGCGAGGAGGGCGAGGGCTTCAAGATAGCGATGTTCGCGCTGGAGCAGGGGCGCTACACGGTGGCGGCCGGCGCGACCGGCGTCATCCGCGCCTCGCGCGACGCCTCCGTCGCGTACGCCCTGGAGCGCGAGACCTTCGGGACGAAGATCGCCAACCACCAGCTCGTCAAGCAGAAGATCGCCGAGATGGAGGCCGACTACCAGATGTCGCACCTCCTCTGGCTGCGCGCCGGCTGGCTCAAGAACGAGGGGCGGCCGAACGCGCGCGCGACTTCCCTGGCGAAGTGGCAGGCGACCGTCCGCAGCGAGAAGGCGGCCTCGATGGCGATAGAGGTTCACGGCGCCAACGGCTACTCGAACGACTACCCCGTCGAGCGCTACCTGCGCAACTGCAAGGCCGCCGTCATCTACGAGGGCACGCGCGACATACACACCCTCATGCAGGCCGACTGGGCGCTCGGCCTCAAGGGCGAGCGCCCCGCGCGCAGAACGCTCCCGCCCTACCGCCCCGCCGCCTCGCGCGACGCGGTCGCGGCTGATTGAAAGCAGTAGACAGTAGACAGTAGACAGTAGATAAAAAAATTGCGGCGCGTCTCGGCCGTCGGCCGGGGCGCGCCGCTTCTGGTTTTCTACTGACTGCTGTCTGCCGACGCCGGCTTTGACGACCTTATCTCGTCCTGCAAGTTGGTATAAGCGTCCGGCGGAAACGCGGGGCGTTAGGCGTGTGCGGGGATTTCTGAGGCGGCCGAAGCTCGACAGGCTCCGCCGCCGTTAATCCGGCCCGGCCCATCCTCCTTCTCGACTACTTACACCCCTTATCCTTTTTCTCTTTCGCTATCTTTTCCATGTCGCGCACCTCTTCCAGCCGCTTGACGCGTGCGCTGGGCGCCCCGTTCCTGAAACAATTATTGACCATGTCTTCTAAAGCCTCTCTACAGTCGCCGCATTTATCAATCAGGTTATTTATGTCGCTGCAACTCACGTCTTTGCCGTCGGCCATCCCGTACTTTTCAAAAAGGGAGTTGACCTCTTTGCAGTTGTCGTCGATGTCTTCCTGCACGTCTTCGTAGCGGTCGGGCTCGCAGGTGTAGCCGAGGTTATTTCTCGTCTTATCGTTTATGAGGTCCTGCAAATAATTGAGGGTCTTTCTCAGCTCGTCGATTTCACCCCTGTGTGTTGAGTCACCGTCGTCCCAGCACGTGTGCTCCCTGTTGACGCGCGCGTCCAGACACTCTTTGACGTATGTGGCCCTGTAGTTGAGCTTGACGAGACTCACTTCATTTTTGGAGTCGAACTCCCGCTTCAAATCGTTATACCCGAAAATGCCGCGGTCAAAATTTTCACACTTACTTTCCTTAACTCTGGTCAGGTCGTCCAGCTTATTCTGGTCGCAATCACTGCACTTGCGGTCGCCGCCTTTGACCGTGACGCAATGCCCCGACCTGCAATCGGAGTCCGCGGAGCACGACTCGTTCACAGACTTTTGCGGGGCCGGTCTGAAAGTCATACCGAGGAGCGCGAGTGACCCGAAGGCGACGTAGATTAGTCTTGTGAGCTTCATGAGTTTTTCTCCCGGCGAATGCTCGGCGGCGGCGTTGAGCCTCTCGCAAAAAAATTCGGGGCGGCGACTCCGGAAGGGGTGGTGCCGCCGCCCCGTGATGAAGCTCATCTGATTGGGCGGGTGAATGAGCTTCAATGTCGGGAGTGAAGGATTAAGGTGGAGAGGCCCCCTTCAGTCCCGAGGTCTTCGGCGCGCGCCGCCGGTCAGGACCTCTGACCCGACGCCGCGCCCCCGCGGCCGTGGAAGTCGAAGGAGAAGAGCGCGCCCGCGCTGCTCAAGGGCTTTGCGTGGGCGGCCGTCAGCGAAGCGAGGAGGCTCATCGTCAACAGGCTCACGCGGACACGCTTTCTCATGACTCGCTCCTTCCCGACGTTTACTGTCAAACCTTTAATTCCTTCGACCCGCCTCGCACTTACCTCATAACAAGCGGCGTGCCGCTAATCCCGCGCCCGCGCCCGCGCGCCGCGCCGCGGAGCGAAAGGCTTGCGGCGTCAAGGTTTGGCGGCCGAGCGTGCCGCGGCGGGCGCGCGGCGCGGGCGGGCGGCCCGCCCTCCGGGGACTATCCGAAAAGATAGTCGCCTATCCTTCCGGTTAGCCCGCGCGGGTGACTTTTGGTGCGCGAAGTGTTATTTGTCGCGTCGTAGTGCCGCGGTAAGATTCCCCGAGCAGGTCTTCACGAACAATGAACCCGAGAGTCGTCGCTATCGCAGGGCCTTTGAAGGACTCGGTCTTCGAGCTGGGCGGGGAGCCGCTGTCGGTCGGCCGCGACTCGTCGAACCGCGTGCGGCTCGCCGACTCGGCGCTCTCGCGCCGCCACTGCCGCATCGAGCCGAAGGACGGCGGCTTCCTGCTCACAGACCTCGAAAGCCTCAACGGCACCTTCGTCAACGGCCGGCCCGTGCGCGAGCACCTGCTCTCGGACGGCGACCAGATCGCCGTCGGCGAGTCGCGCTTCGTCTTCGTCGCGGGCGGGGAGGCGCCGCCCGCCGCGCCCTCGAACCCCGTGCGCGTGAGCGAGCGCCGCGTGACGGCGCACACGACCGTCCGCCTGAACGCGGCGGAGGCGCGCTACCTCCACCCGGAGTCGGGCTGGGAGGGGCGGGACGAGCTGGCGGGCATCGCGCGCGACCTCGCGCTCCTCATCCGCGTCAGCACCTCGGTCAACTCCATCCGCGAGACCGAGGGGTTACAGCGCGAGCTGCTCCGCCTCGTCTTCGAGGTCGTGCCGGCCGAGCGCGGCGCCATCCTGCTCGTCGGCGACGACGGGCAGATAGTCTCGGAGTTCGGGCTCGACCGCGCGGGCGACGCCTCGCGCGCCGTCGAGGTGAGCCGCACGGTCGTCCGCCAGGCCGTCGAGGAGCGGAGCGCCGTGCTCGCGGGCGACCTCGTCGAGGCGGGCCTCGGCACGTCGGAGAGCCTGCGCGCGGCGCGGCTGAGCGCGCTGCTGTGCGCGCCGCTCGTCCTCTACGGGCGCGCGCTCGGCGTGCTCTACCTGACGGCGGCCGACCCGGCGACGCGCTTCGACGAGTCGCACCTCCAGCTCGTCACGGTCATCTGCGGCATCGCGGCCGTCGCGCTCAACAACGCGCGCCACGTCGAGCGGCTGGAGGGGGAGAACGACCTCCTGCGAGCCGAGGCGTCGGTCGAGCACGGCATGGTCGGCGAGAGCGCCGCGATGCGCAAGGTCTACCAGTTCATCTCGCGCGTCGCGCCGGCCGACACGACGGTGCTCGTCCGCGGCGAGTCGGGCACGGGCAAGGAGCTGGCGGCGCGCGCGCTCCACACCAACAGCCAGCGCCGCGAGCGCGCCTTCGTCGCCATCAACTGCGCGGCGCTCACCGAGACGCTTTTGGAGTCGGAGCTGTTCGGCCACGAGCGCGGCGCCTTCACCGGCGCGCTCGCGCAGAAGAAGGGGAAGCTCGAAGTCGCCGACGGCGGCACGCTCTTCCTCGACGAGGTGGGCGAGATGTCGCCCCTCCTCCAGGCGAAGCTTCTGCGCGTACTACAGGAGCGCGAGTTCGAGCGCGTCGGCGGCACGCGCACCATCCGCGCGGACGTGCGCGTCGTGGCGGCGACGAACAGGGATTTGGAGGAGGCGGTGAGGACGGGCGGCTTCCGCCAGGACTTGTACTACCGCCTCAACGTCGTCTCCTTCGAGATGCCGCCCTTGCGCGAGCGGCGCGAGGACGTGCCGCTGCTGGCTAGCTACTTCATCTCGAAGTACGCGGCGAAGTTCAAGCGGAGGGTGACGGGGCTCTCGCCGGAGGCGCGCGCGTGCCTGGTGGCCTACGACTGGCCGGGGAACGTGCGCGAGCTTGAGAACGCCGTCGAGCGCGCCGTCGTCCTCGGGTCGGCCGAGAGCGTGCTGCCCGAAGACCTGCCCGAGACCGTCCTCGAAGCCGGCCCCGCCCCGGCCGCCCCCGGCGCGGACGCCGCCCCGCGGCCCGTCACGAAGTACCACGACGCGCTCCGCGAGGCCAAGCGCCAGCTCATCCTCCGCGCCCTCGAACAGTCCTCCGGCAGCTTCACGGAGGCCGCCCGGCTCCTGGGCGTCCACCCGAACTACCTCCACCGGCTGATACGAAACCTCGACCTCCGGCCGGAGATTAAGAAGTAGACAGTAGACAGTTGGGAGGCAGTAGAACGGGTAGACGGTAGACGGTAGACAGTAGACAGTAGACAGTAGACAGTAGAAAACCCTTCGTCAGCAAGCCGTCCCAGTTCCAGTATCAGCGAACGCGTCGCGGAGCCCTACTGTCTACTGTCTACAGTCTACTGTCTACTTGTTTTTACTGCCGACTGCCGACTGCACGCTGCCTCCCCCCTATCAATTCCGCGCCCTCTCTGGTAGTATTCGAGTGCCTTTCCAACGCCAAGCGTTCATTTCAGGGCGGTTAAAACCTTTCTCGATCCAGGAGTCTTGCTCTCATGCCGCAGGAGCTGAACAGCGTCAACATCTCGCTCGACTTCCTGAGCGTCTGCGAGGCCGCGGCCATCGCCGCCGCGCGCACGATGGGGCAGGGCGACCGGAAGTACTCCGACCACGTCGCCGTCGAGGCCATGCGCGAGAAGATGGACGCGGTGCCGATGCGCGGCCGCATCGTCATCGGCGAGGGCGAGCGCGACGAGGCGCCGATGCTCTTCATCGGCGAGGAGGTCGGCGAGGGCTACCACAAGAACGTCAACCCCGACGACTTCCCCGAGGTGGACATCGCCGTCGACCCGCTCGAAGGCACGAACCTCTGCGCGCTGGGCGCCAACAACGCCATCGCCGTGCTCGCCGCCTCGGAGCGCGGCGGGCTCCTGAACGCGCCCGACATCTACATGGACAAGATCGTCGTCGGGCCCTCCTCGCGCGGCGTCATCGACATCGACGCGCCGGTCAAGGACAACCTCAAGGCCATCGCCCGCCGGCTCAGCCGCGACGTGGAAGACCTGACCGTCATCGTCCTCGACCGCTCGCGCCACAAGCAGCTCATCGCCGACGTGCGCGCCGCGGGCGCGCGCATCCGCCTCATCGGCGACGGCGACCTCTCGGCCGGCATCTCGGCCGCGGTCGCGGGCACCAACATCCACGCGCTGATGGGCATCGGCGGCGCGCCCGAGGGCGTCCTGACGGCCGCGGCGATGAAGTGCCTCAACGGCGAGATACAGGCGCGCCTCGTCTACGACCCCGACCGGCTCGGGGTGGACAAGTCGAAGGTGCCGCCGGCCGAGGAGGTGCTCGCGCGCCTGCGCGAGATGGGCATCAACGACCCGAACAAGGTCTACGACACGAACGACCTCGCGCCCGGCAAGAAGATCATCTTCGTCGCCACGGGCGTCACCGACGGCGCGCTGCTCAAGGGCGTCCGCTTCTTCGGCTCGGGCCGCCGCACGCACTCGCTCGTCATGACGACCGAGTCGCGCCACATACGCTTCGTAGACACCGTCCACGTCGAGGGCGGCCCCGACACCGTCATCAGATTTTAGATTTGCGATTTGGGGCGGCCGGGACAGCGCGGCCGCTGCCTTCAAATCGCAAGTCTGAAATCCGAAATCAAAAAAATTCTCCTGATGCCCGAGGACGTTTCAGAGTACATCCCGCAGACGGCGCGCGACCCCGTGCGCGCGCGGAGGGCGTGGGCGGCGTGGGGGGCGGCGCTCGGGGTGGCGGCGCTGCTGGTCGGCTTGATAGTGGCCGCGCCGCTTTTGAGGGCGCGTGGGGCGGTCTTCCTTTCGGCGGCGCTCTACGGGGGCTTCCGCGCGGCGTGCCACCAGATGCCGGAGCGCTCCTTCCACGCGGCGGGCTTCCCGCTGGCCGTGTGCGCGCGCTGCTTCGGGCTCTACGCGGGGGCGCTCTTCGGCCTCGCCGTCTACCCGCTCGCGCGGTCGCTCCGGCGGACGGACGCGCCGCCGCGCGCGTGGCTGTTCCTGGCGGCCGTGCCGACCTCGGTGGACTTCGCGCTCGGCGTGCTTGGGGTGTGGGAGAACACGCACTGGTCGCGCTTCCTGACGGCGGCGCTGCTCGGCGGCGCCGCCGCCTTCTACGTGATGCCCGGGGCAGCCGACCTGGCCTCGCGGTACTGGCCGCGGCGCGGCCGTGCGCTGGTCGCGGTCCGGCCGTCGCCCGGCGGGTGAGGGTCGGGCGGTCGCCCGAGTTAGTAGAACTCTCGAAGAGGAGAACTAAAGAGATATGAGCGGCAAATTTCAGCCAGCCTTGTTCGCGGGCGCGGCCCTCGGCGTGATACTGGTGCTCATCGCCATCATCACGGCCCTCGTGCCCTTCGCGGGCATCATCGGTTGCTGCGCCTGCCTGCTGCCCATCGGGGCGGGCGTCTTCGCGGCCAACCAGTACATCACGAAGTCGGCCTCGCCCGTGCCGATAGGCGAGGGCGCGCTGCTCGGCGCCGTCGCAGGCGGGGTGGGCGGGCTCATCAACCTGATCATCGGCGTGCCCATCTCTTACTTCATCAACTCGGCGGCGATGGAGATGCAGATGGAGCAGCTCCGGCAGCAGGGGCTCGCCATCCCGATGGCGGGCTTCGCGCTCGCGCTCGTGGGCGGCATCATCGGCGTGGTGGTGGACGCGGTGCTGGGCGTCATCGGCGGCCTGATCGGCGTCGCCGCCTTCGAGAAGCGCAAGGGCGGCGCGGGCACGCCCCCGCCCCCGCCCCCGCCCACAGGCTTCGGCGGCGGCCCCGGCGCGCCGGGCGGCGGCGGCTTCGGCACCCCCGGCGGTGGCGGCTTCGGCGGCCCCGGCTCTCCCGGCTCCCCGGGCGCACCGGGCGGCGGTTACGGGCAGGGAATGTGAGTGAAAGTAGACGGTAGACGGTAGACAGTAGACGGTATGGCTCCGCCATGCCGGCGCCGACGGCAAGACCCGAACGTTTAGCCGACGAAGGTCTTTCTACTGACTACTGTCTACTGTCTACTTCCCGACGGGCATCCCTTCGGATACAATTCGTGCATCAAAGCGGGCGGCGCGTCGTTCTATGAAGGCGCGCCGCTCGTTCTGTCCGGGCCGGGGCCCGGCCGCCGCGCCGGAGGGTCAGAAGTAGAAGATGCTATTCGCCGCGAACACGCCGCCGCCCGCGCCGCCCGCCACCGAGACGCTCATCCAGCAGTACTTCGCCGACGCCGTGGCGAAGACGGCCGGCAACGTCAGCCCGCTCTACCGCCTCGACGCCTTCGACTGGGCGGTGCTCGCCGTCTACTTCGCAGCCCTCTTCCTGCTCTCGCTCTACGGCGCCTACCGCATCAAGCAGGTCGTGGACTTCTGGCGCTACCGCCGCGTCGAGCCGCGCCCTAAGGCGCGCTTCGCCGCCGGAGACCTCCCGCGCGTCACCGTGCAGCTCCCGCTCTTCAACGAGGTCTACGTCGTCGGGCGCCTGCTCGCGGCCGTGACCGCCATCGACTACCCGCGCGAGCGGCTTGAGATTCAGGTGCTCGACGACTCGACCGACGAGACGCGCGAGGCCGCCTCGCGCGCCGTCGAGCGCTACCGCGAAGCGGGGTTCGACATCTCTTACGTCCACCGCGAAGACCGCGCGGGCTTCAAGGCGGGCGCGCTGGAGGCGGGGCTGCGCACGGCGAAGGGCGAGCTGGTCGCCATCTTCGACGCCGACTTCGTGCCGCGCCCCGACTGCCTGCGCAAGCTCGTGGACTTCTTCACAGACCCGCTGGTCGGCTGCGCGCAGATGCGCTGGTCGCACATCAACGGCACGTTCAACCTGCTCACGCGCCTCCAGACCATCCTGCTCGACGGCCACTTCGTCGTCGAGCAGACGGTGAGGAACCGGACGGGCGGCTTCTTCAACTTCAACGGGACGGCCGGCCTCTGGCGGCGGCGCGCCATCGAGCTTTCGGGCGGCTGGCAGCACGACACGCTGACGGAGGACACCGACCTCTCCTTCCGCGCGCAGCTCATGGGCTGGCGCTTCGTCTACCTGCTCGACGAGGACGCGCCCTCGGAGGTGCCCGTCGAGATGAACGCCTTCAAGGCGCAGCAGCGCCGCTGGGCGAAGGGCGTCACGGAGGTCGCGCTCAAGCTCTACCCGCGCATCCTGCGCTCGCCCCTGCCCGCGCGCGTCAAGCTGGAGATGTTCTTCCGCCTGACGGGGAACGTCAGCTACCCGCTGATGATCCTGACGAGCCTGTTGCAGTTCCCGCTGCTGCTCGTCCGCTACAACCAGGGCTTCCAGCACCTGATGCTCCTCGACCTGCCGCTGCTCTTCTTCTCGACGGCGTCGGTCGTGCTCTTCTACGGCACGGCCATCTGGTACCTGGACGGGCCGCGCGCGCGCCGCCGCCTGCTCCACCTGCCGCTCGTGATGGGGCTCGGCATCGGGCTCGCCTTCTCGAACGCGCGCGCCGTTTTGGAAGCGCTGCTGCGCATCAAGACCGAGTTCGTGCGCACGCCGAAGTACCGCGTCGAGGGCGGCGGCGACTCGTCATGGCGGCGCAAGAAGTACCGCCGCGGCCGCGGCTGGCTCCCCGCGTTCGAGCTCGCCTTCGCCGCCTACTTCCTGCTCGCCATCGCCTACGCGGCGCACATGGGGATGTGGGGCACCATACCCTTCCTCTCGCTCTTCTGCTTCGGCTACGGCTACATGGGGCTCATGAGCCTCTGGCAGACGGCCGGCGTCCGCCGCCCCCGCGCCCTGCGCCCCGCCGCGCTGGGCAAGTAAAGAGCCCGCCCGCGTCCCCGCCCAACCTTGACCGCCGCGCCGCGGCCGCCGTACTATCGCGCTTCAATTCGCGGGTCTGTCCTGACCCGAGTCCGGCTCAAAACTTGTCCCAGAGAGGAAACCGATGTCGAAGAGAATCCCCCCTGTTCTCGCGCGGCTGGCCGCCGCCTGCCTGTGCCTCGCCGTCTTCTTGCCCTTGGGCGCCCACGCGCAGTCGCAGGCGACGACCGGCGACATCGAGGGGCGCGTGCTCGACCCCAACGGCGCCGTCGTCCCGAACGCCTCGGTCGCGGCCAGGAACCAGGCCACAGGCTTCGAGAGGGGCGTGACGACCGACGCCGACGGCAACTACCGCATCGTCCTGCTCCCGCCCGGCGTCTACACCGTCAGCGTCTCGGGCGTGCAGGGCTTCAAGGCGCTGGAGTCGCGCAACGTCTCCGTGACGGTCGGCAGCAAGGTGCCACTCGACCTCACCCTCTCGGTCTCCGGCGGCGAGACCGTCGTTGACGTTTACGACGCCGCGACCGTCGAGACGACGCGCACCTCGGTGGCGACGACCGTCAACGAGCGCGCCATCCAGAACCTCCCCATCAACGGCCGCAACTTCCAGGACTTCGCCACGCTCTCGCCCGGCGTCATCCGCGACCCCCGCGGCGGCGACCTCTCGGTCGGCGGCCAGCGCGGCACCCTGAACAGCCTTCAGGTTGACGGCGTGGACAACAACAACACCTTCTTCGGGCAGGCTCTGGGCCGCGGCGGCGTGCGCCCGCCCTACCAGTTCTCGGAGGAGGCGGTGCAGGAGTTTCAGGTCAACCAGAACGGCTTCTCGGCCGAGTTCGGGCGCGCGGGCGGCGCCGTCGTCAACGTCGTCACCAAGTCGGGCACGAACGCCTTCCACGGCGGGCTCTTCGAGTTCCTGCGCGACGAGTCTCTGAACGCCAACGACCCCTCGACGAAGGCCGCGCAGGCCCGGCGGGGCTTGCCGAACAAGCGCCCGCCGCTGCGCATCAACCAGTTCGGCGGCCGCGTCGGCGGCCCCATCAAGAAGGACAGGGCGTTCTTCTTCTTCACCTACGACGGCCAGCGCTCCGACATCCCGCAGGTCGTCGACGTGCCGAACATCGGCTCGGCCCCGGCGGCCGCGCAGGCCCTACTGCTGCCGAAGATGGGGACGTATCAGGTCGGGCGCAACCAGGACGTGTTTCTCGCCAAGACGGACGTCTCCGTCAACCAGTCGAACCAGCTCTCCCTGCGCTACAACCACCAGGGCTTCACGGGGCGCAACAACGAGAACAACGGGCCGCTCTCGGTCGAGGAGCACTCGGGCGACAGCCTCGTCAAGAGCGACACCTTCAGCGGCAACCTGGCCTCGACGCTCACGCGCTCGGTCGTCAACGAGTTCCGCTTCCAGCTCGCGCGCGACAAGGAGCCGGGCGAGGCCAACTCCGACCAGCCCGAGGCCGTCATCAACACCAACGGCTCCGGCAACCTCAACATCGGCCGCAACAACTTCAGCCCGCGCGAGACGACCATCAAGCGCTTCCAGTTGATAGACAACGTCTCGCTCGTCTCGGGGCGGAGCAACTACAAGTTCGGCCTCGACTTCAACTTCGACCGCGTGCTCAACTTCTTCCCCGGCATCTTCTCCGGCTCCTACACCTTCCCCTCCTACGCCGCCTTCGCCGCCAACGCGCCCTCCGCCTTCACGCAGAACTTCCCCGGCGCGGGCACCACCGGCGGCACCACCGAGCCGAACCTCTCCGAGTACGCCTTCTACGCGCAGGACGACGTGCGCGTCACCCCGAAGCTGACCCTCAACCTCGGCCTCCGCTACGACTACGAGGCGCTCGCCTGCCCGCCCGTGTCGAACCCCGACCCGCTGCTCCTCGCGAACGGCGTCGGCACCGGCAACTGCCCCCGGGACAAGAACAACCTCGCGCCGCGCGCCGGCTTCTCCTACGCGTTCGACGAGCGGACGGTCGTGCGCGGCGGCTTCGGCCTCTTCTACGCGCGCACCCCGGCCATCGTGCTCGGCACGGCGCACTCGCAGAACGGCATCAACGTCACGGGCGTCACCGTCAACGACAACCCCTTGACGCCCGCCAACGAGGTCAACGCCGTCCTCACCTACCCGAACGTCCTCGCGGCCCCGCCCGCCGGCTTCATCTCTAACCCGAGCCTCTACTTCTTCGCGCCCGACTACGGGATGCCCTACGTCGAGCAGGGGCGGCTCGGCTTCGAGCGCGAGGTGGCCGAGGGCCTGAGCGTGTCGGCGACCTACCTCTTCTACCGCGGCGTCCACCTGACGCGCACGCGCGACATCAACCTCGGCGCGCCCGTGGCGACCGCCTTCCCGACCTCGGACGGGCAGACGCTCACCTTCCTGCGCTTCCCCTCGGCGCGCCCCATCACGCGCACCTCGGGGCAGTCCTACAGCCGCATCAACGTCTTCGAGAGCGCCGCGCGCTCGCTCTACAACGGGCTCGCCGTCCAGGCCACGCAGCGCCTGACGCGCGGCTTCCAGTTCATCGCCTCCTACACCTACTCGAAGGCGTCGGACGACCGCCCCGACCAGACGACGGTCGTCGTCGGCGCCGACGACGCCAAGATCGTCCAGAACCAGGTCGCGCCCTCCGGCGACTACGGGCGCTCGGACACTGACCTCCGCCACCGCTTCGTCTTCAGCCCCGTCTACGACATCGGGACGATAGCGTGGAGCGACAACGAGTTCGTGCGGGCGCTGCTGAGCGACTACACGCTCTCGGGCATCGTGCAGCTCCAGTCGGGCACGCCCTACTCGGCGCTCGTCGGCAACGACCCGAACCGCGACGCCAACCGCGCCAACGACCGCCTGCCCGGCACCGTCCGCAACCAGTTCACGACGCCCGCCGTCTACCAGTTCGACGCGCGCGTCACGCGCAACATACGCTTCAACGAGTCGGTGCGCGTGCGGCTCATCCTCGAAGCCTTCAACGTCTTCAACCGCGCCAACGTGGTGACGGTCAACAACACGGCCTACAACCTGAACACGGTCACGGTGGGCGGCGTCCCCGTGCAGCGGCTCGACCCCGTGCTCGCGCCGGCCGCCTTCGGCACGCCGCGCACCTTCTCCTCGCCTGCCTCCGGCACGACGACCTTTGCCACGCCGCGCCAGTTGCAGCTCGCCGTCAAGTTCGACTTTTAGGGGAGGGAGACGGGCCGTAAAAAAAGGGCGCGGCGCTCAGCATGAGCGCCGCGCCCTTTTTAATGTCAATCCCCGCGGGCGGGGTTAGCGCCGCCCGGCGTTAAGTATCCGCAGGAGCGCGAGGAAGATGTTGAAGGCGTCGAGGTAGAGGTCGAGCGCGCCGGCGACGTACTCGTTCGTGGGGTAGCGCCGGATGATGTTCGACGTGTCGTAGAGCACGAAGCCCGAGAAGAGCAGCAGCGCCGCGCACGAGATGCCGAAGGCGAAGGCGCTGGAGCCGACGATGAACAGGTTCAGCACGCCCGCCAGGACGACGACGATGAGGCCGGTCGTCACCATCCCGCGCATGAAGCTGAAGTCCTTCTTCGAGACGAAGACGTAGGCCGTCAGCCCGCCGAAGATGCCCACCGTCAGCAGCCCCGCCTGCCAGATGGAGGCCGGGTTCAGCTCGGTGTAGATGGCGATGGCCGGCGAGATGATGACGCCCGTCAGCGTCGTGAAGGCGAAGAGCGCGAGCAGGTTGACGCCCGGCACCAGGCGCACGGCCTGCGCCCCGATGACGCCGCCCATGAGCGCGAAGAAGCTGAGCCACGGGTGCGCGAGGACGGCCAACATCAGCGGCGGGTACATGAGCCCGACGCCGACGCCCGCGACGGCGAAGAGCGTCGCCGCGAAGAAGAGCGCGTAGACCTTGCGGATGAAGCCCATCCGCTCTGAAACTGACGCGCGCGCCGCCGTCTCCATGCCGAAGCTGCCCCACGCGCCCGGCTGCTGCTGCGGCCCCCAGCCCGGCCGCTGTTCCTGACTTTGATTCCGAGACTGCCAGTCGTTCATCTGAGTTCCTTCTCCGTAGGGGTTGAAAACGCCCGGCGCGCGCCCCTTTCACGCCCGCCGTCAGCTTAGATGTTAACACGAAGCGGGCGGCTGTACGCTGCCGGGCCGGCGGCGCGCGTCTTTGCAACCGGGCGCGTTAGTGCTTAAATTGCCGGGTGCTGAGACTCTTAGCCGTGGGACTGTCGGGGCTCGCCGGGACGCTCTGCCGCTACTGGCTCTCGGGCGCCGTCGCGCGGCGCTACGGCGAGGACTTCCCCGCGGGGACGCTGGCCGTCAACCTGTTGGGGTGCTTCGCCGCCGGACTCCTCTTCCACCTCATGCAGGAGCGCGGGACGTTCTCGGAGACGGCGCGCGCCGCCGTCTTCGTCGGCCTCCTCGGCGGCTTCACGACCTTCTCGTCCTACGGCTTGCAGACCTTCGCGCTGTTGCGCGACGGACGGGCCGGCTTCGCCGCGCTGAACGTCGTCGCCTCGAACCTGCTCGGCGTGCTCGCGGTCGGCGCGGGCTACGCGGCGTCGAAGCTCGCGGCCGGGAATTAGGGGCGCGGTGACCGTAAAAGGGATGACGAAGGCCGGGGCGGCAGAGGGCGCGCATCGCGCGGCGGCGGCGGAGGGGGAGGGCGGCGTGCCGCCGATCCTGTTCGTGCTGGCGGCGGCGCTCTTGTGGAGCACGGGCGGCCTCTTCATCAAGTCCACGCAGCTCGGCGCCTTCGAGCTTTCGTTCGGGCGCTCGCTGCTCGCGGCCGTGACCGTCGCCGCGCTCACGCGGCGCGAGGGGTTCCGCGCCAACGCGCTGACGGCCGTCTCGTCCGTCCTCTACGCGGCGCTCCTCCTCCTCTTCGTCGTGGCGAACAAGCTGACGACGGCCGCCAACGCCATCTTCCTCCAGTACACCGCGCCGGTCTACGTGCTGCTGCTCGAACCCCTGCTCTTTAAGGAGCGCTTCCGGCCGGCCGACCTCGCGGTCGTCGGCGCGTGCGTGGGGGGCATGTCGCTCTTCTTCGTCGGGCAGCTCCGGCCGCAGGACGTTTCGGGGAACCTGACGGCGCTCGCTTCGGGGCTCTGCTTCGCGCTCTTCCTGCTCTCGCTCCGCCACCCGCGCGCGGCGCGCGTCAACCGCGCGTCGTCCGTCATCTACGGGAACCTGCTGCTGTGCCTCTTCACGCTCCCGTCGTTCGCCGGCGCCGCGGGCGAGTTGACGACGAAGGACGTGCTGATAGTCGCCTACCTCGGCGTCGTGCAGATAGGGTTCGCCTACACGCTCTTCACGCTCGGGATGGCGCGCGGCGTGCGCTCGCTCGACGCGGGGGTGGTCGGCTACATCGAGCCGATGCTCAACCCCGTCTGGGTCTTCCTCTTCCTCGGCGAGCGCCCCTCGCGGTGGGCCATCCTCGGGGGCTGCATCATCATCGCCGCCGTGCTCGCCCACACCGTCGCCTTAGCCCGCCGGGCCAGGGTGAAGCGATGAGTGACGAGTGATAAGAAGGAGGACGCGGGCCTTGTCTTCTCTTATCACTCGTCACTCATCGCTCGTCGCCCATCACTTCATCTGAAGTCTTTGATGAGGACGACGCCGGTCGTCTCGACGCTGCGGGTGGCGAGGAGGCGGTTGTCGCGCGACCAGTCGAAGGCGGAGACGTTGTCGGAGGCGAAGTCGGAGAGCTGCACCTGCCTGCCGCCCGAGAGCGGCTGCATCCAGACGTTCGTCGTCCCCGTCCGCGCGTCGAGGAAGGCGATGCCGCGGTTGTCGGGCAGCCAGACGGTGTTGGCGCGGAAGCTCTGCGGCATCTCGTAAGTCCGCGTGGGCTCGCCGCCCTCGATGGGGACGACGGCCAGCGTGGTCGTCGAGAAGGGGCTCTCGCCGTAGGTGCAGACGAACGACTTGCCGTCGGGCGAGACGAAGGGCCACGACGCCGGCCGCGCGGTGAGCTTGGCGGGCTCGCCGCCGTCTATCGAAACCTTCCAGACGGCCGGCGGCTCGCTCCCGCCCATCGACGCGTAGACGACCCAGCGCCCGTCCGGCGTCACGTGCGGGAAGTTCTCGCCGCGCCCCGACGTGAGCCGGACGGGGTTCGAGCCGTCCGCGTTCATCCGCCAGACGTTGAAGGCGCCGCCCGCGCGGTTCGAGACGAAGACGACGAAGCGGCCGTCCGGCGAGACCGCCGGCCCGTAGTTCGAGCGCGCGCCCGCGGTCAACTGCCTCTGCCCCGTCCCGTCCGCGTTCATCGCCCAGATGTCCCACCCGCCGCTCGCCATCGAGGCGTAGACGACGCGCCCGTCCGGCGTCCACGAAAGCCCGTAGAACCCGTCGAACTTCCCCGAGCCCGTCGTGATCTGGCGCGCCCGCGCCGACTCGCCGTTCGGCGCGACCCAGACGTTCGGCGCGCGGTCGGTCTGCACGGTGACGAGCGTCGAGCCGTCGGCCGTCAGGCTCGCGCCGAGGTACGTGTTCAGGTCGTTGGTGACGCGCCGCACCTCGCCCGAAGGCACCGAGACCTGCCAGACCTGCGCCGGGCTCAATTCCTGCTCGGGCGCGCTCAGTACCACGCCCGAGCCGTCGGGCAGCCACGACATCTGCCGCACGTCCACCCAGCGCGGCTCCGTCACGCGCTGCTCCGCGCCGTCCGAGACGCGGAAGGTCGTCACGCCCGACCGGACGACGCCGCCTTCGAGCCGCTCGGTCGAGCCGTAGGCGCAGGCGACGAGCCTCCCGTCCGGCGACCACGCGGGCAGGCCGAAGACCTCCGGGGCCTTGCGCGTGACCACCACGCGCTCGCCCCCGCCCGAGAGGTCCACGACGACGAGCGTCCGCTCGCGCTCGAACTCGCCGCGCACGTACGCGACCTGCTTGCCGTCCGGCGAGAAGGCGACGGGCCAGTCCACGTCGGGCGGGGCCTCCGCGAGAATCCTCACGGCCGGGCCGCCGAGCACGGGCACGCGGAAGAGCTGCGGCCTCCCCGCGCCCGCGTGCGCCGCGGCGTAGTAGACGTGCTGGCTGTCGTGCGAGAAGACGAGCCCGCCGTAGAAAGTCCCGTCGGCGGGCGGGACTAGTTCCTGCGTGTTGCTCGCGGCCTCGGCCTGCCGGACGCGAACGGCTGGGCCGCGCCCCGGGTCGTTCGAGACGTAGGCGAGGTACTTGCCGTCGGGCGAGATGGCGGCCTCCGTGACCGAGCCGGTCACGGGCAGCCGCGTCACCTTCATCGACTGGAAGGCCGGCGCGGGCTGCCGCGCGCGCTCCGTCTCGGGGCGGACGGAGAAGCGGTAGACCGCGTAGACGAGCGCCGCCACCGAGACGAAGACCGCGGCGGCGATGAGCACGGCCGCGCGGACGGGGTGGCCGCCCGTATCGGTCGCTTGCGGGGCGGGGGAGTGCGTTGAGGTCGAAG
>DASVWB010000249.1:0-2657 GCA_036389815.1 Pyrinomonadaceae bacterium
ACCCGTTCTACGTCCCCGGCGTCGCCGGCCACCGGCCGCCGCACCCGCCGCTCGACACCATCGACGACGGCGGGCTCCCCCGCCACGTCGTCACGGGCGGCACGTACGAGGAGCACCACACGCGCCTCGACTTCGACAAGACGCTGCTCACGGCCGCGGCGAGCCAGATCGACGAGGGCGGGACGGCCGCCGAGCTGGCCGCGATGCAGTTCCACGGCCTGCGCGCGCACGCCAGCTACACGCCGGCCGGCGCCCCCGCCAACTTCATCACCAACGGCATGCCGCGCAAGGACGCGGCGGCCACCGGCGCGCGCAAGTTAGGCGCGCAGCCCGGCGCGCCCTTCGCCGACCCGTGCGTCGACGCGCAGGGGAACCCCGTCGGCACACGCCGCGTCTACAAGGCGGCCAACGTCCAGCTCGACGTGACCTTCAACAAGGCCGGCTGGCACTTCCCGCAGACGCGCATGGAGGTTCTCTGGGACGACGTGAGGCCGACGCTCGCCGGCACGCGCCCGCCCGAGCCCTTCTTCTTCCGTGCGCACTCGCAGGACTGCATCGAGTTCCACCACACGAACCTCGTCCCGCACGTCTACGGGCAGGACGACTTCCAGGTGAGGACGCCGACCGACATCATGGGTCAGCACATCCACCTCGTGAAGTTCGACGTGACCTCGTCGGACGGCTCCGGCAACGGGTGGAACTACGAGGACGGCACCTTCGCCCCCGGCGAGGTGCAGGAGCGCATCCGCGCCATCCGCAGGCAGAACGGCTGCGCGGGCGCGGACAAGGGCGACGCGCGCGACGGCAGCTTCGCGTGCCCCGTCGCCAGGCAGCACCCGACGCTCGGGCTCGCGGGCAAGGACGAGGACGGCAACGGCCTCGACGACTGGCTCGGGGCGCAGACCACCGTCCAGCGTTGGTACGCCGAGAGCCCCACGCTGCGCACCGTCTTCACGCACGACCACTTCGGCCCCTCCACGCACCAGCAGGCGGGCTTCTACGCCGGCCTCATCATCGAGCAGGCGGGCACGAGGTGGAAGCACAACGAGACGGGGCTCGACCTCAACACGCGCGCCGACGGCGGCCCGACCACCTGGCAGGCGGCCATCATCGACCCCGCACGCAACGAGAGCTACCGCGAGTTCCTGCTGGAGTTCTCGGACTTCCAGCTCGCCTACCGCGCCGACGGCACGCCCGTCAACCCTCCGGCGAAGAAGGAGGTGCCGCTGGCGGCCGGCAACTGGCTGCTCGAACCCGCCCCGCAATGCCCGGGCGGCGTGCCCCGCCCCTGCCCCGAGGCCGTCTCCGCAGACGACGTGGGCACGATGTCTGTGAACTACCGCAACGAGCCGCTGGCGCTGCGCGTGCGCGACCCGCGGACGAACACGCAGGCGGCGGGCGAGGCGGGCGACCTCTCGCACGCCTTCCGCTCGAACGTGACGCGCGCGGACACGGCCTTTAACACTCAGCCCGGCTTCTACCCGGCGCTGACGCGCGACCTGTCGGGCGGCGACCCCTACACGCCGCTGCTGCGTGCCTACGAGCACGACCGCGTGCAGATACAGGTGCTCGTCGGCGGGTTCGAGGAGGGTCACAACTTCGGCGTCCACGGCATCAAGTGGCTGTTCGAGCCGGACGAGAAGAATTCCGGCTACCGTAACAACCAGATGATGGGCATCTCCGAGCACTTCGAGTTCATGGTGCCGAAGCTGGCGAAGAACTCGCTGACGACCGACTACCTCTACCAGCCGGGCGCGGCGACCGACGACACCTGGAACGGCCTCTGGGGGCTGATGCGCGCCTACAGCCAGGCGCGCCCCGACCTCTTCACCCTGCCGAACAACCAGAGCGGGTTCGGCCCGGCGGTGTCGAACGTCGGCGACTTCAACGGCGTCTGCCCGAAGGCGGCGCCCACGAAGACCTTCGAGGTGACGGCCGTGTCGGCCTTCGACGCGCTGCCCGGCGGCACGCTGGTCTACAACCCGCGCGCCGACGTGGGCGGCAAGCTGCACGACCCGACCGCCATCATCTTCGTGCGCAACTCCGACCTCGACCCCTTGACCGGCAAGCTCAAGACCGACCGGCCCGAGCCGCTCGTCCTGCGCGCCAACGCGGGCGACTGCATCGAGGTGACGCTCACGAACAGGCTGCCGACCTGGCCGCCCGACCTCGACGGCTACAACACGCTCCCGATGATCGTGGAGCGGTTCAACAACAACAACGTCGCGCCCTCGGGCGAGGTCGGCCTGCACCCGCAACTGCTGCACTTCAACGTCAACCGGAGCGACGGCGTCAACGTCGGCTTCAACGCGGTGCAGACGGCCAAGCCCGGAGGGGGTAAGGCGACCTACCAGTGGTACGCCGGCGACCTCTCCATCTCGGACACCGGCGTCGGCACGGCCACGCCCGTCGAGTTCGGGGCCATCAACCTCACCTCGTCCGACCCCATCAAGCACTCGGGCAAGGGCGCGGTCGGCGCGCTCGTCATCGAGCCGCTGGGCGCGACCTGGATCGAGGACGCGAACACGCGGGCGCAGGCCACCGTCACCAAGCCCGACGGCACAAGCTTCCGCGAGTTCGTCCTCGTCTTCCAGAACGACGTGAACATGCGCTTCGGCGCGAGGCTCGACGCGCAGGGGCGCGCCCTGCCGGTGCCG
>DASVWB010000250.1:0-4841 GCA_036389815.1 Pyrinomonadaceae bacterium
CGCCTGCGAAGGCGGCAGGGCCGGCTTCGGGGCCGGCGCGGGCGCCGGGTCCTGAACGACAATCGGCGTCCGCGCGGGCACGGGTGTCTGCGGGGGCGTCTGCGCCCGCGCGGCGGCAGCGCCGTGTAAGAGGAAGAGCCCTACGAATCCAAGACACAGAGTTCTCATATAAAACCCCCGCGCCGCCCGCGACATTCTCACCCGCCGCCGGTCGCGGCCTCCGCGCCGCGCCGGGCCTTCGCCTCGCGCCCCTCGCGCCGCCCTTCGAGTATCAGGTCGAGCGCGAGGAGCCCCGCGCCCGCGCAGATGGCCGCGTCCGCGACGTTGAAGCTCGGCCACTGGTACGAGCCGATGAAGACCTCCACGAAGTCCACGACGTGCCCGAGCCGCACGCGGTCGGTCAGGTTGCCGGCCACGCCCGCGAGCAGGAGCGCGAGCGCGCCGAGCAGCCGGTCGTCCGTCCGCTTCGTCCGGAAGAAATATGCGAGCAGCCCGACGACCGCCAGCGCGGCGAGCGTCGCCAGCATCCAGCGGCCGAACTGCCCGCCCCCCTGCAACTGCCCGAAGGCGATGCCCGGGTTCTCTGCGTACCCGAACTGCAACACGCCGTCCCAGACCCGCACGACCTCGCCCGCCTTCAGGCGGCTGACCGCCCACGCCTTCGAAGCCTGGTCGGCCATGTAGAGCGCGAGCGCGGCGAAGAGGTAGGCCGCGCGCCAGCGCACGCCCTGCCCGCGCGGCGTCTCGCCCGCCTGCCGCGCGCTCACGCCGCGCCCCCCTCGGCCTCGATCTCGGCCAGCGCCTCGACGCAGCGCTCGCACGCCGTCTGGTAGCGCGTGAAGGTGCCGACGAGCGTCGAGTAGTTCCAGCACCGCTCGCACTTCTGCCCCTCGGCGCGCGCGACGCGCACGCGCACCTCCTCGCCGGCCTCCTCTTCGAGCAGCGCGAGCGAGACCTGCGAGACGATGAAGACGTAGCGCAGCTCCTCCCGGTAGCCTTCCAGCAGCTCGAACGTCTTCCGCTTCGCTTCGAGCCGGACGTGCGCTTCGAGACTGCTCCCGATGAGCTTCGCCGTCCGCGCCTCCTCCAGAACCCTCAGCACCACGTCGCGCACCTCGAAGAGCCGCGCCCAGCGCTCCGGCAGCCCCGCGTCGCGCCCGACGCTCAACACCACGGGGAACTCCGCCACGTGAACCGACGGCGGCACGCCGCCGCCCTCGTCAACGCCCGCGCCTTCCGCCGCGGCACCTGCGGCGGGGACATCCGCGCCCGAAGCGCCGGCGCTTACCTGCGCGGCGCGCGCCTTCACCTCCGGCAGGTTCTCCCAAATCTCGTCCGCCGTGAAGGAGAGCACGGGCGCGAGCAGGCGCGCCAGGGCGTCGGCGATGTAGTCGAGCGCCGTCTGCGCCGAGCGCCGCGCCTCGGACTTCGGCGCCGCCGTGTAGAGCCTGTCCTTGATGATGTCGAAGTAGCGCGCCGAGAGCGTCACCGTGCAGAAGGCGTCGAGCGCGCGGTAGACCGCGTGGAAGTCGTAAGCCCTGTACGCCTCGACCGCGCGCTCGACGAGACGGTCAAGCTCGGCCAGCGCCCAGCGGTCTATCTCGCGCATCTCGCTTAAGGCCACGCGGTCGCGCCCGGGGTCGAAGCCGTCGAGGTTGCCGAGCGCGAAGCGCGCCGTGTTGCGAATCTTGCGGTACGAGTCGGCGACGCGCGAGAGAATCTCCGGCGAGCACCGCATGTCCTCGCGGTAGTCGGAGGAGGTGACCCACAGCCGCAGGATGTCGGCGCCCGACTCCTTCACGAACTCCTCGGGCGCGACGGCGTTGCCCGCCGACTTGTGCATCGCGCGCCCCTGCGCGTCGAGCGTCCAGCCGTGCGTGACGACGGCGCGGTAGGGCGCGCGGTCGTGCGCGGCCAGCCCCACCATCAGCGAGGAGTTGAACCACCCGCGGAACTGGTCGCCGCCTTCGAGGTACACGTCCGCCGGCCAGCGCAGGCCGTCGTAGGCTTCCAGCACCGCGACCGAAGAGACGCCGCTGTCGAACCACACGTCGAGGATGTCGGTCTCCTTCGTGAACTCCGAGCCGCCGCACCCCGGGCAGGCGAAGCCCTCGGGCAGAAGCTCGCGCGCCTCGCGCCTGTACCACGCGTCGGTCGTCTCGCGCTCGAACACGTCGGCGACGTGGTCAATCGTCGCGCGGTCGGCGACCGTCTCGCCGCACGAGCAGTAGAAGGCAGGGATGGGCACGCCCCACACCCTCTGGCGCGAGACGCACCAGTCGGGCCGCCCCTTCTGCATGTTGCGCATGCGGTCGGCGCCCCACGCCGGCACCCACTCGACGCGCTCTATCTCGCGCAGCGCGCCCGCGCGCAGCGAGGACGGCGCGTCCTCTTCGGCGTCGGTGAAGTTCGTCCGGTCGCGGCCGTCCTCGTCGGTCTCGACCACGTCCGCCGCGCCCGCGCCCGCGTCCGCGTCGAGCGAGATGAACCACTGCGGCGTCGCGCGGAAGATGACGGGGTTCTTGCAGCGCCAGCAGTGCGGGTAGCGGTGCGCGTACTCCTCGGCGAAGAGCAGCGCGCCGCGCGCCCGCAGGAACTCGACGATGGTCGGGTTGGCCTTGAAGACGCCGAGGCCGGCGAACTCCTCCACTTCGGGCGTGAAGCGGCCGGCGTTGTCGACGGGGCAGTAGATGTCGAGGCCGTAAGCCTTGCCGATGACGAAGTCGTCGTGGCCGTGCCCCGGGGCGGTGTGGACGAGCCCCGTGCCGGCCTTCCCCGTCGCCTTCCGGTCGCGCGCCTCGCGCACGTCGAGCTCCGTCTCGGCGTCGGCCTCGCCGCCGAGCGTGACGTGGTCGCCGAGCATGAGCAGCGAGGGGCGGTCGAGCCACGCGTGGCGCGCCTCCAGATATTCGAGCCGCGAGCCGGGGAAGCGCGCGAGCACCCGCGGCTCCCACGCGACGTACCCGCGTTCCGGTTCGAGCCCGGCGGCCTCGGCCAGCCCGCCCGCCGCCTCCTCGCGCCGGCCGAAGTCGCACTTCTCGGCGACGGCCGAGACCAGCTCGGCGGCGACGACGTAGACCTCGCCGTTCTGCTCGTTCAGGACGGCGGCATACTCGAACTGCGGGTTGACGGCGATGCCGAGGTTGGCCGGCAGCGTCCACGGCGTCGTCGTCCAGATGAGGAAGAAGACGCGGCGCGGGTCGTCGTCGTCGCCGAGTATCTCGCGCTTGAAAGCCTTGGCTTCGAGCGAGTCTTCGGCGAGCGGGAACTTGACGTAGACGCTCGGGGAAGTGTGCTCGCGGTACTCGACCTCGGCCTCGGCCAAAGCCGTCTGGTCGTGGATGCACCAGTAGACGGGGCGCGCGCCCTTGTAGACGTAGCCGCGCTCGACGAAGCGGCCGAACTGCCGGGCGGTCTCCGCCTCGTAGTGGTTCGACATCGTCAGGTACGGGTCTTCCCAGAGGCCGAGTATACCTAGCCGCTGGAAGTCGCGCGTCTGGCTCTTCAGGGCCGCGGCCGCGTGCTCGCGGCAGGCGCGGCGGAAGCTCTCGGTCGAGAGGTCACTCTTCTTCTTGCCCTTCTTGTCGAGCGCGCGCTCGACGTGCTGCTCGATGGGCAGGCCGTGGCAGTCGTAGCCGGGGACGTAAGGGGAGTCGTAGCCCATCATCGTGCGCGACTTGACGACGATGTCCTTGAGAATCTTGTTCATCGCCGTGCCGAGGTGGATGTCGGCGTTGGCGTAGGGCGGCCCGTCGTGGAGGATGAAGCGCTCGCGCCCCCGACGCGAGCGGCGGATCATCTCGTAGAGCCCCATCTCCGACCAGCGGCGCAAACGCGCGGGCTCCGACTGCCCCAGGTTGGCCTTCTGCGCGAAGCCGGTCTTCGGCAGGTTGACGGTCTTCTTCAGCTCAAGCGGTGCCTGTGTAGACATGAATCGTCACATCCTTCTCGGAATTTCGATAGTAGCGCAGCCAAAGGGCAAAACAAAATTAGTAGACAGTAGACAGTAGACAGTAGACAGTAGGGCTTCCGCCTTACCGACGTTGACGCTGACACCGGGTCGATTCATTGAAGGCTGTTTTTCTACTGTCTACTGTCTACTGTCTACTTAAAATTGAAGCGCCCGGGCTATTCTCCGCGAGAGGCGGAGGGCCCGGGCGCGTTCGCTGCGCCGTCAAGACGTTCCGGTTTCAGCCGATGAACATCTCCTCCTCCGCGTATGACTCGTTGATCTGCTTCGGGGCGGGAGCCAGCATGACCTCAAGGCCGCGCTTGACCCCCGCCATAATCGCGGCGATCTCGCGCGCCGGGTTGATGATGCGCGACGTGACGTAGTTCGTCGTGACCATCAGTTGCTCGTGCGTCTGGTCTATCGAATGACTGATTTTCTCCACCTTGTCGCGCGCCGTCTCGGCCGAGAGGCTGACGACCTCCTTGAGTTCCGCGACCTCGCCGCGGATGAGCGCCATCGACTCCGAGAAGTGGAGCGTCGCCGTCGAGAGGTGGCCCGACATGACCGTCACCTGCTCGGCGACCTCGCGCCCCTGCGCGGCGATGGCCTGCGCCTGCTCGGCGACGGCCGACACGCGCTCCATCAGCGGCCCGACCTTCACCTCGACGCTGCGCACCGCCCGCACCGCCCGCGCCGCCAGCACCGCCACCGAGACCATCGCGGCGGCGATCACCACGAACGACACGGCCACGACCACCAGCACCCAGAAGGCCGGGTCGTTCGTGTTCAGCTGGAGCGCGGGGAAGGGCATGTCGAAGTCTTAACCGTTCCCTCCTTCGAGGGCGCGGGGCTCGTTCTCGGTGAGCGCCGAGGACTCGGTGCGGCGCTT
>DASVWB010000251.1:0-24521 GCA_036389815.1 Pyrinomonadaceae bacterium
TCTCGCGTCAGCCTGGTCGTCGCGGCGAGGGTCGGAACAGTGGCCGAGTTGTCGCGGCCTTCAGACGCTCTTCGCGTCGCTCAGTAGCATCCCGTCACCCAGAAGGATGCCGTTACCCAGCAGAATGCCGTTACCCAGAAGGATGCCGTCGCCGAGGAGTATCCCGTCGCCCAGAAGGATTCCGTCGCCCAGAAGGATTCCGTCGCCGAGCAGGATGCCGTCGCCGAAGAGGATGGCGTTGCCGAGGAGGATGCCGTTCCCGAGGAGGATACCGTCGTTGACGACGCGGCCGTCGCTCATCAGGATGCCGTCGCCGAGGAGGATGCCGTCGCCGAGCAGAATCCCGTTCTCACTCAGGCTGTGGTTGCCGAGGAGTATCCCGTCGCCCAGAAGGATTCCGTCACCCAGAAGGATGCCGTCACCCAGAAGGATGCCGTCGCCCAGCAGAATCCCGTCGCCGAACATGATGCCGTCGCCGAGCAGGATGCCGCTGCCGAGCGGGTGCTGGTTCGAGCGCGTGGTGCCGTCGCCGAGGAGAATGCCGTCGCCGAGGAGTATCCCGTCGCCCAGCAGGATGCCGTCACCAAGGAGAATCCCGTCGCCGAGGAGGATGCCGTCGCCGAGGAGGATGCCGTTGATGAGGACGGGCTTCTGGTTGAAGAGCACGCCGTCGGCGTACATCACGCGGCCGGAGGTACTGACCGTCTCGCCGCCTATCTGGAAGGAGCCGGAGACGCTCGCGCCCGCGCGGAGCACCTGCTGGCCGGCCTTCAGCTTGTCGGCGTTCGGCACGAAGGCGCGGGCGAGTTCGACCGCGGCCGCCGCGTTGACCTGCCCGACGCCCTGCGTCAGCACGCTCGCGCCCTTCGAGGCGAAGAGCGACTCGGGCAGTTCGTTCGCCGTCCGCACGAGCGCGGCCTTGACGAGCGCGGGCGTCAGCGAGCGGTTGGCTTCGAGCATCAGCGCGACCGTGCCGCTCACGACGGGCGCGGAGAACGAGGTGCCGTAGTACTTGTAGTAGGCGTTCTGGAGCGCGCCCGCGCCCGTGGGCTGCGCCACGCGGTCGGGGCGCTCGGCGGCCGTCGCCGGGTTCTCCTGCGACATCGCGGCGACGACGCCGCGGCCGGGCGCGACCAGCTCGGGCTTCGTCAGGTGGTCGAAGGCCGTCGGCCCCTTCGAGGAGAACTGCGCCACCCAGTCGTCGGAGCGGGAGACGGTGCCGTTCGTGTCCGTGGCGCCGACCGTGATGGCGTAGGGGCTGTTGCCGGGGCTGTCGATGGCGCCGAAGACCGGGCGGTAGATGGGGTCGCCGTTCGGCTTGCGGCCGATGATCTCGTCGGTGTGGCCGTTGTTGCCGGCGGCGGCGACGACGACTATCCCCGAGAGCACCGCGCGCTCGACGGCCTTGCAGAGCGGGTCGGTGTGGTAGGACTCGCGGACGGGCGTGCCCAGGGAGAGGTTCATCACGCGGATGTTGTAGCGCTGGCGGTTGTTGATGGCCCAGTCGATGGCGCCCAGGACGGCGCTCGTCGTGCCGACGCCGTGGTCGTCGAGCACCTTGAGGTCGATGAGGGAAGCCTCGGGGGCGATGCCTGTGAAGCTGGTGCCGTAGCCGGCGGAGGCCGCGCCGTTGCCGGCCGCCACGCCCGCCACGCCCGTGCCGTGGCCTTCGCGGTCGGCGCCGTCGCCGAGCAGGATGCCGTCGCCGAAGAGGATGGCGTCGCCGAGGAGGATGCCCTTACGGCTGACGGCCGCGCCGTCGCCGGTGAAGTCCACCGCGGCCGCGACGCGCGACTTGCCGTTCTTCAGGAAGTCGGGGTGCGAGGTGCTGATGCCGCTGTCCACGATGGCGATGCCGACGCCCTTGCCGGTGACGCCGGGCATGTTCTGGAAGCCGGCCTGCGCGAGCGCCGCGCCGGTCGCCTCGCGGGTGAGGGCCATCGCGCCGCCGACCTTGCGGTCGGGAGAGATGTAGGCCACGTCCTCGCGGGCGGCGAGCGATGCTAGCGAGCCGCGGGGGACGACCGCCGTCATCACGTCGAGCGACTGGAAGGCGCGCCCCTTCGCGCCGCCCTTGGACTCGACCGCGGCGCCGTGCGCGGCCGTCGGGCGGCCCTTGGTCTGGATGAGGACGCGCACCAGCTCGTCGGCCGTGCCGACCGTCTCGAACTCGGGGGCGAGCTTCGAGGCGGCGCGCTTCTGCGACTTCTGCTTCGGTGAGGTCGCGGCGGCGCCGGCCGCGAGCGGGGAGATGTAAACGCTGAGGAGCGCCAGGAGGATTGTGCAAACTGTGATTCGACGCAACATTTTTGAGCCTTCCTTCTACGGCTCCCCCACGCCTGCCCGCGTGTTCTGGGGATTTAGGAGCCGCCCTTCTGTGTTTGGGGTACTTCGGGAGACCGTTAACAGGTTTCGTGCCCGGCGTGAGAGCCGGACTTAAGAGTTCAAGGCCGCTTCACTCTAACGAAACCTGTCAACGATCTAACCTCCCTAGTTCAACCGACGTGCCACCCACCCCCGCCCCGAAGGAAAGAGCATAAACCATGCTTTTCAAACAACTTACGCCCCCAGCGCCCCGCACCCCCGCGCCGCGCCCCCAAGCCCCCACCTGGATACCTCGTATCCAACCCTCGCAAAGAAACTTGCAAACCCCAAAAACCCCAGCAAAAACCCACAAACTCCACCTGACTACCACGTATACACTGTTAACAAAGTATCCAGCCTACGGTGCTTTGCCTAAAAAGTCTCTCTGAGGGGCGACTTTTTGGGCAGGATTAGGACTTTTTGGGCAAGAGCCGGAATCCCACTTAAAACTAACTTGACCGGGAGCAGTTTAATATATTAAACTGCTCCCGTGTTTACGTACTCTCATTCAAAGGGTGGTTTGACGTGGCGGGAAGCTCTTGCTCTATCAGAATATGGGCCGGGTTGAAGCACGCGCGGCGCGCGGTTGCTTTCCTAGAGCAGCACTCCGCGTCTTACGTTGACATCAAGGCTGCCTTCGACAAGTTGAAGGCGAGCGCGCAGAGGTATCACTTTAAGAGCTTTGACTATTGGCTTGGCGGCCACCACAACGATGATAGATTCCACGGCTGGAATCAGAGCCAGCACGACGGCAAGTATACCGGATGCTTTGTGTTTAAGAACGTGTCGGAAGGGGAAAGGCTTTACGGCTTTCTCTGCCGGCCGAAGAGGGAGAACCCCCATTTTGAGATGTGCGTGCTAATACTCTACGCCAAGAAGAAACGGTGGAGTACCGATACTGCGGAGTTAGCGCGCGCCGAGAAGATGCGGGTAGACCCGGACGTAATAGCGGCCCTACAAGACCCCGATTTATTCATAACAGGAGAGGGCAAAAAGCAATGAACAACGCGACCCACTGGACAGAGCGAAGCGCGGAAGATTTTCTCTACAGCATCGCTTCGGATTTTGTTGAGCAGTTGCAGAGCAAGATGGCGACTCTCAATAACATGACAAGGGCGAAATTGGCGAAGGCGGCAGGCATCAGCAAGGGCCGGATTTCGCAAATCTTCAACGACCCCGGCAACATCTCGCTTGACACGGCAATCAGGCTAGCCCGCGCTCTCGGCCTCAGCGTGTCGTTGCTGACCTATGAGAATACTGCCGACCCTAACAACGAACGTGGGCCGGTTAACGCAGACGTATTCCGTATTTGCTGGGAGAAGGCGGGCCGTCCGTTTGACATGTGGGACATTCAAAGGCTGTCTCAGGCCGCGCCGAGATTGGCCGATTGCTATGTACAAATCCCCAAAGGCCGTCACGGCACCATGCGGCCGGGTCAAAGCATCGCCGGCATAGAAAATCTGCCCTGGGAGGTTTTGAGCATCGCTCATACGAAGAGCGTCTCGCTGAATCAGTTCGTGCCTAAAAAAGATGTGGCATCGTGAGGGGCAACTATAATGCCTGTGCAGCTATCCCCATTGCAGCTTGAGGGCTATTACGTCCGAGAGCTTCACGTCATCGCTAGGTCTCTCCCCGGAGGAGACCCGCCGCTCGTTTTGCAGTTGGGGCTTCACCCTCAGTTAGATGCGCGGTTCGACCCCGGTGATTTGACGGTCAACATGCGGGCCGGGGGAATCCCTAATCCGCAAGAGCCGACCCGGCTGATGGCTGTTGTCGAAATTGAGTCGCGGACTGCGCCCGAAATAAAAATGCCGTATGACTTCCGGGTCGTGCTGGTCGGATACTTCAGGATAAACGCGGAGCAGCCTGTTGATGATATGGCGCGCGCGATGGAGGCGCTTAAGACTACCGCCGCTTCGGTGCTGTATTCATCCGCGCGTGAGTTGATAGCATCCGTGACCGGGCGGGGGCCGTTCCCGGCGCTATTGCTGCCGACCGTCGTGATTGCTCTTGACTCGGCTACCGAGCAAGAGAAGCCGACGGAAGCGAAGAAAGGCAGTCGCAAGGATGCGGCGAAGAAAGCTGTGAGCAAGAAAGGACAGAGAGGCAGAAAGAAGTCGTAACAGAGAAGGGGTCTGGCGGCTACCAGACCCCTTCACACGAGCGGCCACTTGTGGCGGCGTAGCTTAACGGATAAAGCAACCGTTTCGTAAACGGTAAACCCTGGCACGGGGATGCGGGTTCGAGTCCCGCCGTCGCCTCATCCTATTTACCGACGCTTTTGGCGTCGCGCCCTACGTGTATTTATATCACGGTTCGGGCGCAGAGTCTATTAGGTTTTGGCGTCCTTCGGCTGCTGGCGCGGGCGGTTCCAGTAAGGGCTTTTACACTTCGGGCAGAACTTCGGCTCGCCCTCGCCCTTCGGGGGCCACTCGTGCCCGCAACGCTCACAGAGCCAGTACCAAACGACCTTTTTGACCTTACCCATAAGGGGGATACTATCAGAAATAATATGTTATGTCTAGCCATATATTACTTGACATAACATATTATCTGAGATAATATACTCATGCGAAGGCGGAACAAACATCCGAGGTACAAGAGCATGAGTATCAGAGAAACAAAAGGGCGCGACATAGCGGACAGGGCGAGAATCGAAAAGAGCGGCGCTCTCTACTTAGTCCCCTCTCAGTCGGGCGGCAAGAAGTACAAGGTTGACCCCGTCGCTAACTCCTGCTCATGCCCCGATTTTGAATTTACCGGGTTCAAGTGCAAACACCAATACGCCGTAGAGTTCACCGTCGAGCGCGAGCGCAAGACCGTCACGGAGACTAAGGCGAGCGGCGCGACTAAGACCACGGTAACTGAGACGGTGAAAGTCTCGCGCAAGACTTACCCGCAACAGTGGCCGGCTTATAACATGGCGCAGACGAAGGAAAAGGGCATCTTTCTTTACTTGCTTCACCAACTGGCGCAGGGCGTCGGCTCCCCCGCGCAGACGATGGGGCGCCCGCGTCACTCTTTCGAGGATATGATTTTTGCGATGGCCTTCAAGGTCTACTCTACCGTGTCCGGCCGCCGCTTTATGACAGACCTTCGCGACGCTCACGCGCGGGGCTACATCGAAAACCTCCCCTGCTATAACTCAATCTTCAACTACTTTGAATCCGAGGCGCTTACGCCCTACCTGCAAATGCTGATAGAGGAAAGCGCCTTGCCGCTGGCTTCGATAGAGCAGGACTTCGCGGCCGACTCGTCCGGCCTCTCGACGGGCGTGTTCAAGCGTTGGAGTGATGCCAAGTGGGGCAAGGCGCGGACGGAGTTCGGGGACAAGGTTCCTAATCAGGTGAACCGCCGCGACTGGCTTAAAATCCACATCATGTGCGGCGTCACAACCAACGTGGTTACTGCGGTAGAAGTGACGGACGCGCACGCCGCAGACAGCCGATACTTTAAGCCCCTAGTCGAGACGACCGCGCAGGGCTTTACCATGCGCCAAGTGAGCGGCGATAAGGCTTATCTCTCTAGCAACAACCTCAAGACCGTGGTTGATAACCACGCGATGCCTTACATCCCGTTCAAGGCCAACAGCACGGGCAAGGCTCCAAAGTCATCCGACCTGTTCAAGCGCATGTATCACTTCTACGCCTACAATCAGGAACGCTTCATGCAGAACTACCACAAGCGTTCTAATGTTGAGTCAACCTTCCACATGATAAAGGCGAAGTTCGGAGACAGCCTTCGGAGCAAGACCGAGCGGGCACAGATCAACGAAGCGTTGTGCAAGGTATTGTGCCACAACATCTGTTGCCTCATTCAGTCCATGTATGAACTAAACCTAAAGCCGAAGTTCTGGAAAGAGGTTGCGTAAAAGATTGACAAGGACGGCAGCCACAATTAAGCTGCGCGGGCAAGGTGATCCACAGTTGACGGCCTCAACCTCCGTCAGCCTCCTGTCAACCCTCTACACTCAAAAGGAGTCTTCAATGAAAAAGAAACTCGTCTGGCTTGCGATGCTCGTCACGTTACTGGCCGTCATCCCTGCCGACGGGCCCGCGACTGACGACGGGGCCGCGATGCTGGAAAGCAAATGTTGCGCCGACTATTGCGGCGACGATAAGCTCTGCTACAACTGGTGCGTTCACGATACGACTGGCGGCCCCTGCGCCGGTGTGGAGGCTCCGTAGAATCCAGACCCGACCCGGAAAGAAGCGGCGAGGGGTAGCTCGCCGCTTCTTTCTTTTTACGGCCTGTGCCGAGACTTCGCGGGCAGGGCTTCCGGCAAGTCGAGATTATCGTCAACGAGCCTTTCCAGACACACCCCGGCTACCCGCGCGTACCTCAACAGCAACGGCAAAGGCGGTTCGCCGTTCCCTCGTTCATAATCCGAGACTCTATTCTGAGTCAGTTCCACGCCGAGACGCCTGATTAACTCATTCTGAGACAGCCCTAAAGCCTCCCGAATCTGTAATAGCTTTTCCGCCAGCCGCGCGGGCTTCTGGCGAGCCTTCTCGCCCATTAGGAGTTACCCCCTAAAGGCGCAAGATATGGCTTGCCTGTAACCGGATATCCGGTTAGAATGTCTGTGCGTAACTGTCCTGCCGTGAGTAGAGCCCTCTCTTGCTCAACGGCGGCGCTCACCACTCCCTTGAGGTTGAGGCCACAAGCTACGCATCCGACCGTTGCCTTATTTTCAAAGACTAGACCGGGAAGGAGGATACCACATGGGCATTCTCGTTGCTTAGGAACAGGGGTGCGTAAGGGCAGCGTACCCCTGAGCGCGCCCGCCCTCACTCGGGACGCGCTGCGGGGCGGCGTGCTTGCTGGCGAGGACAGCGCACGCCGCCCTTCCCACTTTTTGGGCAACCTACCTACTTTTTGGGCAAAAGGCACTTTTTAGGCAAAGCCAGCCTACGGGGCTTTGCCTTAAAACCCCGTTTTGCCCCGTAAGTGCTTAAACTTGCCTCAAAAGTCCCCGCGCGGGGAATAAAGGACTTACGTCCCGCTGACGAATTGTCGGCGAGAGAGCTTGGCGGGCCGCAAAATCTGTTGCTTTCTAAGTCGCGTGGGGTTACTCTTCCGCCCGTGGGCGTCACTCCCGCATTCCGCCGCTCACAGTAAGCACACTTAGCCCTTGCCGCCGTATGGCAGCTTTTAAGTGTCAGATTGGGGCGCGGGTTTAGAGTAGAGACAGCAAGTTTGAGACTAGGTTGAGCGCGATTCGCGCCAGCGTCTCGGCTGCCCTGGTAGTATCCTCATTTATGGCGGTAGGCTTTTGCACGGCGCTCGCGGGTGCCGGCGGCGGCGGAGGTGCAGGCGGGGTGCTCATCTCGCCCCCGAACGCTATGCAACTCAGGGCAAGTAACAGCGCAACGGTCGTCAGGGTCTTTCGCATCGCTCTTTCTCTCTTCCGATGATGAATAGTCGAATGGTTGAACCGTCTCTCCCGCGTGGGTGTGACGGTTTTTTCGTGCGCGTCAAAAATTTGACAGGCACAGGAAGGCGTTACCTCACATGAATTTAGCAGACGAGCGGCTGAAGGAACTAGATAACCCCTCATTGACTACGGACGAACGCGCCGTGATCCGCTGCCGCGTGACGGCAGACCTCATCCACGCGGGGCAGTACGAAGTGGCGCGCGAGTCTCTAGGCGAGTTGTGGGCCGGCGAGGGCGAGCGGCCGAATTTAGAGGGGTTGGGCGAGGGCACGGCCGCGGAAGTGTTATTACAGGTGGGCGCGCTCTCCGGTTGGTTGGGTAAGGTGAAGGGCGCGCAGGAGGCCGCGAAAGACCTTATCAGTGAGAGCGCCGCGCTCTTCGAGAGGCTAGGCGAGTCCAACAGGGCCGCGGCGGCCCGTTCCGACCTCGCGCTCTGCTACTGGCGGGAGGGCGCGTATGACGAGGCGCGGGCGATACTTGAAAGCGCCTCCGCGCTGATTAAAGAAGACGCGACGCTGAAGGCGAAGACGGTCCTGCGTCTCGCCATCGTGGAGACCTGGGCGGGCCGGTACAGCGACTCGCTGCGCCTCCTCACGGACGCCACCCCGCTCTTCGACGAGGGCGCAAGTCACAGCTTGCGGGGAAGCTTCCACAACGAACTCGCCCTCGTGTTGAGAAGGCTGGGCACGGCGGAATGGCGTCAGGATTACTTAGACCGCGCCATCATCGAATACACGGCGGCGGCCTACCACTTCGAGCAGGAGCGGCACGAGAGGTACGTCGCGCGCATAGAGAACAATCTGGCCTTCCTGCTCTACAAGCTCGGCCGCTACGCCGACGCCCACCGGCACCTGGACCGGGCGCAGTCCATCTTCACCCGGCTGAGAGACGCGGGGAGCCTCGCGCAGGTGGACGAGACAAGGGCGCGCGTGCTGATAGCCGAACTTAAGTACGTAGAGGCAGACCGCACGCTGGCGGGCGCACTCAAGACCTTGGAGCGCGGCGACGCGTCGGCCCTGCTGGCGGACGCGCTCACGGTGCAGGGCGTAGTGTGGGCCCGTCTGTGGGCTTACGAGCCCTCCGTCAACGTCCTGCGCCGGGCGGCGGAAGTGGCCGAAGGCGTCGGGGCGCTCGCAAGCGCCGGCCAGGCCATGCTCACGCTGATAGAGGAGCACGGCGCGGCCAAACGCCTGCCCGCGGCCGAAGTCTACGACGCTTACCAGAAGGCGGACAGGCTTCTGAAGGACTCGCAGGACGCCGAAGACAGGGAAAGGCTTCTGGGCTGCGCACGCGTCGTCATGCGGCGGCTCTCCGACCCGGCGATACACGAAAAGAACTTCAGCTTCTACGGGGCGGTTCACGAGTTAGAGGCCAGGCTGATCGGGCAGGCGCTGGTGGAAGCGCGCGGGAGCGTGACGATGGCCGCAAGAATCCTCGGCCTCAAACACCAGACCTTCATCGCCATGCTGCAAAAGAGGCACAAGGGGCTTCAGCCTAACAGGAAGCCCGCGGAGAAGCGGCTGCATAGCATCATCAAAGACGAGTAGACCTGTCGGGCTGCCGGCTAAGGCGACGGACTCCTGCAAACGAAGGGGCGACACTTACCGTGCCGCCCCTTCGCCACATACCCTGCGTAGGCTTCGTCGGTGCCGAAAGGGCCGCGGAGGCCGCCCCCGGCTTTCAGTCGGCGTCGAGCACGGGCGGCAGTTCCCGGCCTTCGGGGATGAACCGTACGGAGAGAGAGTTGACGCAGTGGCGCGTGTCCTTCTCCGTGAAGCCTTCGCCCTCGAAGACGTGCCCCAGGTGGCCGCCGCAGTGCGCGCAGACGATCTCGGTGCGCCGCCCGTCCGCGTCCCTGTGCCGCTCGACGCCGCCCGCGTACTCCTCGTCGAAACTCGGCCAGCCGCAGCCGGACTTGAACTTGGCCTCCGCCGAATAGAGCGGGTTGTTGCACCGCCGGCAGATGAAGGTGCCGGGCGCATACAGCGTCTCGTACTCGCCGGTGAACGGCCTCTCCGTGCCCTTGTGGGCGATGACCCACTCCTCCTCGGGTGACAACTGGTTATATGGCATGAGCCCAATCTTAGAGGCCGCCCGAAAATTTCTCAACAGGCCCCGCGGCGAGCCGCCCCGCGCCGCCCTATCCTTCTTAAATCGAAGCTTTGGCAAGTCGGCGCGTAGGCTATAAGCGACAGTGCAATGAAAAGCCCCGCCCCCATCGGAACGGGGCCTTCCCTTAGTTCAACCTGAAACAAGCCATCTGAGCCCTGGCCTGCGCGTCTAAATAATCATTCGGTTGTGGCCGAAGCCGGCCGGGGCGTTCAGGCGGCGGGCGGGGTCTTCTTCGCGGAGCGTTTGCGTTCGCTGTCGCGCGTTCCGCCGACGGCCTCGTATTCGTTGCTGTCGGGGCCGTAGAGGTCGAGGTTCGAGCCGAGCGCGTCGATCTCCTGCGGGTATCACAACACACCACCCGCTACCGCGGGCGGTACTGACCGCTATCCCGGTCGCATCCGTCTTTTTTTGTCGGCGTTTAGGCGCTGGCGCTGAGGTCGTGGCGGCCGAGTTTGAGGTAGAGGCCGCGGCGCGTGAGGCCGAGTTCGCGCGCGGCGCGCGAGATGTTGCCGTTGTGCTTGCGCAGGGCCTCGGCGATCATGCGCCGCTCAAGCTCCGCCATCGCGTCGGCGAGCGTGAGCCCCTGCGAGATGGCCTGCGTGGCGGCGGCCGCCGCCAGCCCCGGCGCCGGCATCATCAGCGAGCCCGCCGCGGCCGCGGGCTGCGAGGTGCGGCGCAGCTCGGGCGAGAGGTGGTCGGGCGTGATGACGGTGCCGTCCTCGGCGCGCGCCACGATGCGCTGAATCTCGTTGGTGAGCTGGCGGACGTTGCCCGGCCAGTCGCAGACCATCAGGAGGTCTAAGGTCTGCGGCGTGATCTGTATGTCGCGCCGGCCGAACTTCGCCGCGTAGTGGTTGACGTAGTAGCTGACGATGGTCGGAATCTCCGAGCGGCGCTCGCGCAAAGGGGGCACGCGCAGGCGTATGACGTTCAGGCGGTAGTAGAGGTCTTCGCGGAAGCGCCCGTCGGCGACCATCCCTTCGAGGTCCGTGTTGGTGGCGGCGATGATGCGCACGTCCACCTTCTGCGGGCGCTGCTCGCCGAGCGGCTGAATCTCGCCCTCCTGCAAAAACCTCAGGAGCTTCGGCTGCACGTCCAGGGGCAGGTCGCCCACCTCGTCTAAGAAGAGCGTGCCGCCCGCGGCCGTGCGGATGACGCCGGCCGAGTCGGAGACCGCGCCGGTGAAGGCCCCGCGCCTGTAGCCGAAGAGGTAGCCTTCGGAGAGTTCCTTCGGGACGGCCGTGCAGTTGAAGGGGATGAAGACCTTGTTGCGGCGCGAGGAGAGCGCGTGGATGGCGCGCGCCACAAGCTCCTTGCCCGTGCCCGACTCGCCCGTAATCAGCACGGTCACGTCCGAGGAGCGTATCTTGTGCACCTCCTCGACGAGCCGCGTCATCGCGGGCGAGGAGTGTATGAAGCCGGGCATGAGGCTCGCGCCCGCCAGCGAGTCGGGCGCCTGCGCCCCGCCGCCCGTCCGCGCGCGCGCGCGCAGCGCGCACACGTCCATCCCCAGCTCGACCACTTTTAAGAGCGGCTCGAAGGGCGCGCCGCCCGGCAGCACGCTCAGTGCGCGCGGCGCGATGAGCAGCACGGCGGGCGGCGCGCTCGCGGGCTTGAGCGTGACGAGGCGCGCGTCCGCGCCCGCGGCGTAGCGCTCGCGCCCCTCGTCGTCCGAGGCGCGGTCGAGCGCGGCGGCGACGGCCGCCGACTCCGCCGCGTCGTAGCCGTGCGCGACGACGACCTTCGTGTGCCCCTCCTCGTCCGCCTCCGCGACGAGGATGCGCGCGGCGCGCGTCTCCTGGTGGACGACCGCGGCCAGCTCCCTCAGCAGCAGCTCACGCGAGGCGACGGCCTCGGCCAGCCGCAGCGTCAGGAGCTGCGCCGGCGCGGGCGGCTCGACGAACTGCTCCTCGGGCGCGTGGCTCTCAAGCTCCTCGACCGACTCCTCTGCGCGCGCGAGGTCGAGCTTCGCGCCCAGCTCGGCGAAGGTGTGGACGGCGAGGCCGAGGTGCTCGCGCGCGCGCTCGGGCTGCGCGGCCGCCGCGTAGGCGCGCCCCAGTAGGTGGTGCGCCCGCGCCGTGCGGTAGCGGTCGCCGAGCATCTCCGAGATGGAGAGGCAGCGGCCGAAGTGGTGGACGGCGAGCTGCGCGTCCTCGCGCGCGAGCGCGAGCAGCCCCTGCACGCGCTGCAACTCGCCCGAGATGGCGAGGTCGCTGGTCGTCGCCTCGGTCTCCTCGGAGACGCGCGCGAGGAACTGCGCGCTCTCCTCGGTCTCGCCGCGCAGGAGGTGCGTCTCGGCCAGCAGCATGCAGGCGTCGCAGATGCCGCGGTGGTCGCCGATGGACTCGGCCAGCTCCAGCACCTCGCCGCACACGCCCAGCGCCTCGTCGGCCAGCCCGAGCAGGATGTAGCAGCGCGCCAGCGTCCGCATCGCCTGCGACAGGTTCCACTTCTTGCCGCTGCGGACGCCGTTCTCGACCGCCCTCTCAAGGTACTCGCGCGCCTCGGCCAGGTCGCCGCGCAGCATCCGCAGCTCGCCGAGCGAGTCGAAGACGATGGAGGCCGAGCCGTGGTGGTCGTCCAGCTCCATCACCAGTTCGAGCGCGCGCTTGAGGGCGGCCTGCGCGCGGTCCCAGTCGCCCGTCATCATCAGGTTGATGCCGAGGTTGTTGTAGGCGTTAACGGCGTTGCCCTTGTGCTCGGTGCGCTCGTTGTAGGCGACGGCCTTCTCCAGCGCGCGGATGCCCTCGTGCGGGCGCTGGAGCCACCAGTAGGCGCCGGCGGCGTTCGAGTAAATCTTCCCGAGCAGGAAGGGGGCGGGGCGGTCGCCGATGAGCTGGATGGCCTGCTCGAAGTGCTCCAGCGTCGCCTCCCAGCGCCCCTCGTGCGCGTCGGCCATCCCCAGGCCGAAGTAGCAGTCGGCCAGGCCGCGCCAGTCGCCCGTGCGGCGGAAGTGTTCGAGCGCCTTGTTGTTGAGGTCGCGCCCGATGGAGTACTCGTTAATCGAGCGGTAGACGCGCGCGAGCGCCGTGTAGACGTTGCCCGTGCGCGCGTCCGTGCCCCCCTGCTCGGTCGCCACGCGCAGCTCGGCCTGGAGGAGCGCGATGGCCTTCGGGTGGTCGCCCGTGTAGTTGTAGCAGAGGCCGAGCTGGACGCGGACGGCGGAGAAGGTCTCGGCGTCGAGGCCGCGCCCGGAGTCGGGCGACTCGTACATCTCGACGGCTTCGAGCGCGTCGCGGTTGCGACCCATGGCCTGGAGGGCGGTGGAGTGGAGGTGGCGGGCGCGCGCGAGCAGCGCAGGGTCGCGGCGCGCCTGCGCGATGACGTGGCGGAGCCGCGCCTCGGCCGTCGAGGGCAGGCCGCGGTCGAGCAGCTCGCGCGTCTCTTCGAGCTGGCGTTCGAGCGGAAGCGCGGCCGACGGCGCGCGCCGCGCCTCCGAGAGGTGGACGACCCCGCCCTGCGGCCCGCCTTTAGACGCGCGTCCGCCCTGCTCGGGGTCACCTTGATGCAAGCGTGAACTCATGCGGCCCTTTTGCCCGCGCGAAGGCGTAGAGACGTGTCGGCGTCTTTAGCTTTGTTTGGTTCGGCGGCTGGAAGAAGAGTGCTATCGGCCTCTGGTACTGCACCCTTCAGGACACTGCCAAAGGCTTGACGGTTCCAGACTTTAGCACAATTTGGTGGACGGTAGCCAGCAGGCAGTGGGAGTAGACGGTAGACAGTAGACAGTAGACAGTAGAAAAACCTTACCGGCCCGCGCGCTCGGTGCGGCCGGCGACTAGCGGAGCCTACTGTCTACTGTCTACTGTCTACTGTCTACCATCTAACCCCCCACGGGCGTGGCGTTTGACAGTGCTTGTTTTCAGTTGTCATGCGCGGGGCGGTTTGGTACAAATCAGGGCTTGCAAACAGTCCGAACCGTATGGCGAAGGTACGGAAGGCGCGCGGGGCCCGCGCGCCCCACGCAGGACTCCGCGAGGGGGAGGCTTTAGATGGCCGAGACGGCGATCCCGCAGGCCGAGAAGAAGAGGGAGGTCGGCAGGCTCAGGCGCTGGCTGCTCAAGGGGCAGCCGCAGGAGATGGAGGGCCCGCACGAGCGCGAGGGGCAGCACCCGACGCACCCCTGGTGGCAGGTGATGTGCCTGACCGGCGTCGACTACTTCTCGACGCTCGGCTACCAGCCCGGCATCGCCTACATGGCCGCCGGGGCCCTCTCGCCGCTGGCGACGCTGGTGCTCGTCATGCTCACGCTCTTCGGCGCGCTGCCGATGTACAAGCGCGTGGCGGAGGCCAGCCCCCACGGCGACGGCTCCATCTCCATGTTGGAGAGCCTGCTCTCGCGCTGGAAGGGGAAGCTCTTCGTCCTCGCGCTCCTCGGCTTCGCGGCGACGGGCTTCATCATCACCGTCACGCTCTCGGCCGCCGACGCCACCGCGCACATCATCGAGAACCCTTACGTCCACGAGTACGCGCCGCAGCTCAAGCACCCCGTGGCGGTGACGCTCGTCCTCATCGCGCTGCTCGGCGCCGTCTTCCTCAAGGGCTTCAAGGAGGCAATGGGGCTCGCCGTCGTCATCGTCGCCGTCTACCTCTTGATGAACCTCGTCACCATCGGCGTCAGCTTCTACCACATCTTCCTCGACCCGCAGGTCTTCCCGCGCTGGGGCGCGGCGCTCTGGGCGCACCCGCGCGTGCAGGGGAGCCCGCTGATGATGGTCGGCGTCGCGCTCTTCCTCTTCCCGAAGCTGGCGCTCGGCCTCTCGGGCTTCGAGACCGGCGTCGTGGTCATGCCGCTCGTCAAGGGCGACCCGGGCGACACCTACGAGAACCCCGCGGGGCGCGTCCGCAACACGCGCAAGCTGCTGATGAGCGCGGCGCTCGTCATGAGCGTCATGCTCATCCTGAGCAGCCTCGTCACGACGCTCCTCATCCCGCCCGAGGAGTTCCGCGAGGGGCTCGACGGGCAGGAGCCGGGGAAGGCCAACGGCCGCGCGCTGGCCTACCTCGCGCACACATACCTCGGCGACATCTTCGGCACGGCCTACGACCTGAGCACCATCGCCATCCTCTGGTTCGCGGGCGCGTCGGCGCTCGCCGGCCTGCTCAACATCGTGCCGCGCTACCTGCCGCGCTACGGCATGGCCCCGAACTGGGCCAAGGTGACGCGGCCGCTCGTCCTCATCTACGTGGCCATCGCGTTCGTCGTGACGGTGCTCTTCCGCGCCGACGTGGACGCGCAGGCCGGGGCCTACGCGACCGGCGTGCTGGTGCTGATGGGCTCGGCCGCCGTCGCCGTGGCGCTGGCGGCGTGGCGGCGCGGCGAGGCGGCGCGGTGGGGCTTCGTCCTCGTCTCGCTCGTCTTCGCCTACACGACCGCCGTCAACGTCCTCGAACAGCCCGAGGGCATCAAGATCGCCTCCTTCTTCATCGGCTCCATCGTCTTCACCTCGCTCATCTCCCGAGTCTGGCGCACGACCGAGCTGCGGGTCGAGAAGGTCGTGCTCGACGAGACCGCGCGCGACTACATCAACGAGTTGATAGAGCACGGCAGCGAGATCCGCATCGTGGCGAACCGGCGGGACACGGGAGACGCCGCGGAGTACCGCTTCAAGGAGCGCGAGAAGAGGGTGGACAACCACATCCCGACGCGCGACCCCGTCCTCTTCCTGGAGGTGACTCCGGGCGACGCCTCCGAGTTCTCGGGCGCGCTCAAGGTGACGGGCTGCGACATCGAAGGCTACCGCGTGCTGCGGACGGAGAGCCCCGCGGTGCCGAACGCCATTGCCGCCTTTATGCTCTACCTGCGCGACACGACGGGCAAGCTCCCGCACGTATACTTCGGCTGGAGCGAGGGGAACCCTTTGATGTACCTGCTCCGCTACATCGCCTTCGGCGAGGGCGACACCGCGCCCGTGACGCGCGAGATTCTGCGGCAGGTCGAGGACGACCCCGAGCGGCGGCCGGCCGTCCACGTCGGCGGGTGAGGAGGGTTTGCCCCGGGCGCGCACCGGGAGTAAGATTCGCGCGTTGACAACTTGTCTGCCGAAGCCGCCCACGGCGCACTGCCTGGCGTGAGAGGGGCGGCGCGGGGGAACCAACGCCGCGCGACACAGGGCGCGGCACGGGGCGAATCGCGCGCGGGGCCGCAGCCCGGCCCGGCGCGCGCGTAGGACACTTCCAAGTCCGAGCCCGCCAGCTAACCTCGCAGGCTCGATTGGGAGGGCGACACCGCCGCGGGAGTTTCGGGGGCGCGGGGCGTATTGCTCCGCGCCCTTTTTCGTTTCGCGCGGCCGATGCTGACAGACCGGAGGGTGCTTCGAAGATGTCCAAGGCGTTGACGGGTGGCGCGGCGGGGCGCGGGCGGTTCAAGTCGTGGCTCCTCAAGGGGCGCTCCGAGGAGATGGAGGGCCCGCACGAGCGCGAGGGGCAGCACCACCAGCACGCCTGGTGGCAGGTGATGTGCCTGACGGGCGTCGACTACTTCTCGACGCTCGGCTACCAGCCCGGCATCGCGTTCCTCGCCGCCGGGGCCCTCTCGCCCATCGCCACGCTCATCCTCGTCCTCCTGACGCTCTTCGGCGCGCTCCCCATCTACAACCGCGTCGCCGCGGAGTCGCCGCACGGCGAGGGCTCCATCTCGATGCTCGAACACCTCCTGTCGCGCTGGAAGGGGAAGCTCTTCGTCCTCGTGCTCCTCGGCTTCGTCGCCACCGACTTCGTCATCACCATCACGCTCTCGGCCGCCGACGCCACCGCCCACGTCATCGAGAACCCGTTCGTGCAGCAGTACGCGGGCTTCCTCTCGCACCGCATCGCGGTCACGCTCGTCCTCATCGCGCTGCTCGGCGCCGTCTTCCTGAAAGGGTTCAAGGAGGCCATCGGGCTCGCCGTCGTGCTCGTCGGCGCCTACCTGCTGCTCAACCTCGTCGTCATCGGCCGCGGGCTCTACGACCTGTTCTTCGTCCACCCGGAGGCCCTGGGCAACTGGACGCGCGCGGTGATGAGCGCGCGGGTCGGCGGCATCGGCGTCAACGGGAACCTCTTCCTGATGGTCGGCATCGCGCTGCTGCTCTTTCCCAAACTGGCGCTCGGCCTCTCGGGCTTCGAGACGGGCGTGGCCGTGATGCCCCTGGTCGAGGGCGAGCGCGGCGACACGCACGACAACCCGAAGGGGCGCGTGCGCAACACGCGCAAGCTCCTGCTGACGGCCGCGCTCATTATGAGCGTCATGCTGATTACGAGCAGCGTCGTCACCTCGACCCTCATCGCGCCCGAGAAGTTCGCCGCGCCGCCGCCCGGCCTGCACGAGGGGGGCGAGGCGTACGGCCGCGCGCTGGCCTACCTCGCGCACACCTACTTCGGCGACCTCTTCGGCACCGTCTACGACCTGAGCACCATCTCCATCCTCTGGTTCGCCGGCGCGTCGGCGATGGCGGGGCTTTTGAACATCGTGCCGCGCTACCTGCCGCGCTACGGCATGGCGCCCGACTGGGCGCTCGCGCAGCGCCCGCTCGTCCTCATCTACACGCTCGTCGCCTTCACCGTCACCGTCGTCTTCGAGGCCGACGTGGAGAAGCAGGGCGGCGCGTACGCCACGGGCGTGCTCGTTCTGATGAGTTCGGCGGCCATCGCCGTGACGCTCTCCGTCTGGCGGCGGGGCAAGCGCTGGCTGCCGTTCCTAGCCATCGCGCTCGTCTTCCTCTACACGACCGTGCAGAATGTCCACGAGAGGCCGGAGGGCATCAAGATCGCCTCGTTCTTCATCCTGACCATCGTCTTCACCTCGTTCATGTCGAGGGTCTGGCGCACGACCGAGCTGCGGGTGGAGAAGATAGACCTCGACGAGCCGGCGCGCGAGTTCATCAACGACCTCATCGAGAAGAACTGCGAGATCCGCATCGTGGCGAACCGGCGGGACACGGGAGACGCCGCGGAGTACCGCTTCAAGGAGCGCGAGAAGAGGGTGGACAACCACATCCCGACGCGCGACCCCGTCCTCTTCTTCG
The DNA here is from genome assembly GCA_036389815.1 of Pyrinomonadaceae bacterium. GTDB lineage: Bacteria > Acidobacteriota > Blastocatellia > Pyrinomonadales > Pyrinomonadaceae > QHXN01. The sequence goes on from DASVWB010000251.1 coordinate 17,917, forward strand.
AGGTCACGCCCGGCGACGCCTCCGAGTTCTCGGGCGTGCTCTACGTCCGCGGCGTGGACGTGGACGGCTACCGCGTGCTGCGCTCGGAGAGCCCGGCGGTGCCGAACGCCATCGCCGCCTTCCTGCTCTACCTGCGCGACCAGACGGGGAAGATTCCCCACGTCTACTTCGGCTGGAGCGAGGGCAACCCGCTGAAGTACCTGCTCAAGTACATCGCCTTCGGCGAGGGCGACACCGCACCGACCACGCACGAGGTCTTGCGGCAGGTGGAGGACGACCCCGAGCGGCGGCCGGCCGTCCACGTCGGCGGGTGAGGGGATTGAGTCATTGAGTCATCTGTTCATTGCCCGGCGAGCCGAAGGAGCAATGAACAGATGACTCGATGAATCAATGAATCAATCGCTTCGTATAGACAGGGGTGTCCCGCGTTGGCGCGGGCGCGGGGTCGGGCGGGGTTGTGTCGCGTGTGGCGGCGGGCGCGGTTAGCTGTCGCCGCCGTCGGGGTGGCGGCCGCCGAGGAAGCAGACGCGGCAGTAGACGGGGCGGCCCTGCGACGGGTAGAACGGGACGGTCGTCTGCTGCCCGCACTGCGCGCACTGCACGGAGACCTCTATGCGCTGGCGGACGCCCGTGGCCTGCGCGGCGGCGATGGCGGCGAGGCGCTCGTTCTTCGCCTGCTTGCAGGGCTTGCAACGCTTGGGCTCGTTCTTTAACCCCTTGTCGTGGAAGAAGAGTTGCTCGCCCGCCGTCCAGGTGAAGTCCTGGCCGCAGTCAACGCACGGGATCGTGCGGTCCTCAAACTCAGTCTCCACCGGAGTCCACTCCCCCTTGCCGTCGGCAGGGGAAACCTCTGCTGTGTGAACCTGTGACATTTTGCCCATCCTTGTCGTTTGAAAACCCCCGTGCGCGCCGCGCGGGAACGGCCGACGGTAAGCCTCTGGAACCTGCGGGCGCTACGGGTGAACCGCGTTCGAGCGTAGACCCGGCGAAGGGGGCGGCGGGCTGCTTGCGAGGGTAATATTGAATGCGTGGCCCCGTGAACCTCACGGCCTCGGGGGGCCTCCGACCCGCCTGTGACTCAGCACGGTACATGTATCACAAATATGTGTCAAGAGCTAAGAGAATGTTTCACCAGGCGGGATGGACAGTAGATAGTAGACAGTAGACAGTAGTCAGTAGACAGTAGACAGTAGTTAGTAGGCATTAATCTCCGCTAGTCGCCGGCCGCACCGGGCGCGCGGACTATCAAGGTTTTTCTACTGTCTACTGTCTACTGTCTACCGTCTACTCCCTCTTGACAGCCCCCGCCACGCGTGACAGCATCGCGGCGCGTTTTTCGTCCGACACAACAAATACCGCGAACGGAGTTTGGCCGTGGCCTCGAAGGTGCTTGTCATCGGCTCGGGCGGGCGCGAGCACGCGCTCTGCCGCACGCTCGCGCGCGGGGCTTCGGCGCCGCGCGTCTACTGCGCGCCCGGCAACGCCGGCATCGCCGACTCGGCGGAGTTGATTCCAATCGGCGCCACGGACGTGCGCGCGCTCGCAGACTTCGCCGAGCGCGAGGGGATTGAATTGACCATCCCGGGCGGCGAGTCGCCGCTCGCCGCGGGGCTCGCCGACGAGTTCGCGCGCCGCCGCCTGGCCGTCGCCGGCCCCGGGCGCGAGGCCGCGCGGCTCGAATCGAGCAAGGCTTTTGCGAAGGACTTCATGCTGCGCCACCGCGTCCCGACCGCGCGCCACCGCGTCGCCGCTTCAGTCGCGGAGGCGCGCGAGATTCTCGGCGGCGGCGAGTTCGGCGGCGTGGACTCTCCCGTGGTCGTCAAGGCCGACGGGCTCGCGGCCGGCAAGGGCGTCGTCGTGGCGCGCACACGCGCCGAGGCCGAGGCGGCCGTCAACGAGATGATGGAGGGCGGGCGCGTCGGCGCCGCCGCCGGGCTGTTGGTCATCGAAGAGGCGCTCGCCGGGCGCGAGGCTTCGCTGCTGCTGTGGACGGACGGGCGTGACTACCGCCTGATGCCGCCCGCGCGCGACCACAAGCGCGTCGGCGAGAGCGACACGGGCCCGAACACGGGCGGCATGGGGGCCGTCACCGCGCCGGACGTGCTCGACGAAGAGACGCTCGCGCGCTGCGTCCGCGAGGTGGTCGAGCCGACTCTGGAAGGCGCGCGCGCCGACGGGCTCGACTTCCGCGGCGTGCTCTTCGTCGGGCTGATGCTCACGGCCGAAGGCCCGCGCGTGCTCGAATACAACGTGCGCTTCGGCGACCCGGAGACGCAGGCCATCCTCGTCCGCCTGCGCTCCGACCTCTCGGAAATCTTCGGCGCGGTCGCGCGCGGCGGGCTGGGCTCCGTGCCCGTCGGGTGGAGCGAAGAGGCTTCGGCCTGCGTCGTGCTGGCCGCCCGCGGCTACCCCGAGCGCCCCGAGGCGGGCGCGCGCATCGAGGGGCTGGAGGACGCGGCGTCCGTCCCCGGCGCGCAAATCTTCCACGCCGGCACTTCGCGCGCCGCGGGCGGCCCGTTCGTGACGGCCGGCGGCCGTGTCCTCGGCGTCACCGCCACGGGCGCGACTCTCGAAGAAGCCCTCGCGCGCTGCTACGACTCCGCCGCCCGCGTCCGCTTCGACGGCATGCACTACCGCCGAGACATCGGAAGTAGCCAGTAGACAGTAGTCAGTAGTCAGTAATCTCCGCTAGTCGCCGGCCGCACCGGGCGCGCGGACTACCAAGGGTTTTCTACTGTCTACTGTCTACTGTCTACCGTCTACTGGCTATCGCGGTTCCTCTGGCGAGCGGCGCGCGAGTCCTGTTATACTCGCGTCCGAGAGAGGGTTCCGGCGCAGAAGAGGGAAGGTGAACCCGGCGGCGCGGGCTTACGTACAATGTCTGCGGCCCGGCCGGCTGCTTTGAAAGGTTCGGGGCGGAAGGATTTGCGAGCACCCCTCGCGGCGCGGGGCCCGGGGGTTCGGAGGCTGAAAAGAAGATGGGAGTCTGGGCGAGGCTGAAGCGCTCTCTGCGCGCGATGTTCGGCGGCATCATCGAGAAGACCGAAGACCCCGAGCTGATACTCCAGCAGACCATCCGCGACATGCGCGACCGCGTGCCGGAGCTGAACAACTCGGTCGCGCAGGTGATGGCCACCGAGCGGCTGCTGGCGAAGAACAAGGAGCGCCTGGAGGAGCAGGTCGTCGACCTCGACTCGAAGATCAAGGCCGCCATCAAGATGAACCGCGACGACATCGCGACGGCCTACATCGGGCAGCTCCAGCAGGCGCAGCTCGACCTCTCGAAGACCGGCCAGCAACTCGACCACGCCGCCCGCGCATCCGAGCAGGCGAGGAAGGCCCGCGACAACTACATCCTCCAGATGCAGCGCCGCAGCGCCGAGGCGATGCAGCTCATCAACCAGTCGAAGCAGGCCAAGCTCCAGGAGCAGCTCGCGCAGACGATGTCGTCGTTCCAGATCGGCGACGACGCCTCGACCTTCAACGAGATGCGCGAGAAGATCGACCGCCGCGCCGCGACCGCCGAGGCCAAGCTGCAACTGGGCACCTCGGGCGTCGACACGCAGATGCAGGAGATCGAGCGCGAGGCGATGGACATGCAGCTCCAGGACAAGCTGGCCGAATACAAGCGCGGGATGGGGCTGCTCGGCGAGGGGCAGAAGAGCGCGCCGGCGCTGCCCGCCGGTTCGGGCGAGCCGAACTCCTGAGCCTTTACCCGAAGCGTCGGCGGCCGTCGAAGAAGTAAGAAGTTTATGGCGGAGAGAAAGCTCAGTCTCGAATACCTGAAAGAGGCGGTGATGGAGCCCGCCAACTTCTGGGGCATGGCCGGTTTCGCCGTGGCGGCGGCCTACACCTGGTCGCCCATCCCGCTCGCCGCGGCGCTCGTCGCCGAGGGCGCGTACCTGGCCACGGTGCCCGCCAGCTCCATCTACCGGCGCCTCGTGGACGGCCGCAACCGCAAGCGCCTCGCCGAGCTGCGCAGCAAGCAGCGCGACCGCCTCATCGAGAGCTTCGACCCGCGCGAGCGCGAGGCCGTGCTCTACCTGAAGTGGCTCAAGAACAAGATTTTCGACAACTACGTCAAGTTCACCGGCGCCAAAGACCTGCCGAACAACATCCGCAGCCTCGAACAGCGCTGGGAGGACTTCGTAGACCTCCTCGACGTGTACCGCCGCCGCAAGCACCACCTGCGCTCCATCAACCGGCAGGCCGTGCAGAACCAGCTCGCGCAGGCCGAGCGCTCGGTCGAGTCGGCGCCCGACGACCGCTCGCGCCGCATCCAGCAGGCCAACGTCGAGATACTCAGGCGCCGGCTCGCGCAGTTCTCCGAGCTTGAGCGCTCGGTCAAGCTCGTCGAAGGCCAGCTCCAGTCAATCGAGAACTTCTTCGGGCTCGTCAACGACCAGGTGGTGACGTTGCCGACGCCCGAGCGCGTCTCCTCGCTCGACTTCGAGCAGCTCTCCGACTCCATCGCGATGACCAAGCAGATGCTCGAAGAGACCTCCGACGTGATGGGCGTGCTCGACAGCCACAACCGCGAGATAGGCAACTTCGACCTGCTCCCGTCCTCCGGAACTACTTCGGCGAAGTAGGGAAGTGAGTCACTTAAAACGAAAGAGGCCGGACTCCCCGTCCGGCCTCTTTCGTTTCTACGGCGGCGACTTCGTCGAGCGGCCTCGGGCCGGTCACACGCGCCCGTTGCGGCTCCGCTCGACCATCTCCGCCAAAGCCGACTCGTCGATGCGGTAGGTCTCGTTGCAGAAGTGGCAGGTGAGCGAGGCGCCGCGGTCTTCGCGCAGCATCGACTCCAGCTCCGCGCCGTCGATGGAGGAGACGAGAGAGGCCGCGCGCTCGTAGGAGCAGGTGCAGCCGAAGCCGACCTCGCGCTCTTCGAGCACATCGAACGGCACCTCGCCGAGCGCCATGCGCAGGAGGTCGGTCGGCGTCGCGCCCTCGCGGATGAGGGCGGTCGTGTGCGGCGTCCGGCTCACCGTGGACTCGATGGCGGCGACGACCCGCTCGTCCGCGCCCGGCATCACCTGAATCATCAGCCCGCCCGCCGCCTCGACGAACGTCTCGCCCGTCTCCCGGGCGCGCACCAGCACGCCCAGCATCACCGCCGAAGGTATCTGCTCAGACTTCACGAGGTAGTAGGCGAAGTCCTCGCCTATCTCGCCCGAGACGAGCGGCACCGCCCCGCGGTACGGCTCGCGGTAGAGCCCGATGTCGAAGCCGGACTCGTACGTGACGTAGAGCATGCCGGAGCCGACGACGGCGCCCACGTCGAACTTGCCCTGCGCGTTCAGGGGCGCGTCGGCCAGCGGCTCGCGCGCGTAGCCGCGCACGCGGCCGTGCGCGTTCGTCTCGGCCGTGATGCCGCGGACGGGGCCGTCGCACTCGACCTGCACGGTCAGGCGGTCGAACTCCTTCTGCCCCGCGCCGAGCAGCAGCGCGCCCGTCAGCGTCCGCCCGAGCGCCGCCGACACCGTCCCCGTCGTCACGTGCCTGCGCGCCGCCTCGGCCACCGTGTCCGTCGTCACGGCCGACATGCAGCGTATGAGCCCTTCGGCGGCCGTCGCCCTCACGAGCGAGTCGCGGCGGCCGTCATGCGTCCCGTTGAAAGTCATAGAACCCCTTGCGTCGGAGAGTCGGAAAAGCCCGAGTGTCTTAGATGAAAAGCCGCCCCCGCGTACTGCCTCCGCCCGGCCCCGGCGCGGGCACAAGATAGTGTGGCGGCCGCGCGGCGCGCGCACGGCCGGGCGGCGTGTGTAAAGCCCAGATTCGCGGCCGAAAACCTGCCGCCCTGCACCTCACGTAAAACCTCAAAGAACCCGCTCTATTGTGAGCAGTCAAAAAGACTAGCCCAATATATTGTGCTATACTCTTGACAAGCAAATCGGCCGGGTGTATTCTTCGCGCCGTTTGGAACGAGCCGGTCTTCGAGTGCCGGGGGCCATCCCGAGCCCCCGCCGCACCGGGACTTTTTCGCCTCCCGTCCAGACCAACCGCGAAGTACCCGAGCACAAGAGAGACGGCGCGCAGTCCGGCGCCGCAATTTTTTCGACCCGTTAAGAACGTCGCCTCGCGCCCCCCACGAGCGCGGGAAAGGCAAGAAGGAAGAGATGAGCACCGTCGTCGAGCCGAACGTACCGCAGGGGAGCCCCTCCGCATTCGAGATCACGGGCGCCGCGCCCGCCGCCGCAGGGACGCTGGGACTGAACGCCCGCCGCGTCATCGCCAAGCGCTACAGCCTGAAGGACCCGCAGGGCGAGCCCGTCGAGGAGTGGTCGGACATCGTCCGCCGCGTCGTCGGCCACGTCTCGCAGGCCGAGGGCGACCTCGTCCGCCGCGACGAGTTCTACCAGACGATGGCCGGCATCATGCTGCGGCGCGAGTTCGTCCCGAACACCCCCTGCCTCGTCAACGCGGGCAAGCCCTCGGGGCAGCTCGCCGCCTGCTTCGTGCTCGACGTGCCCGACTCCATCGCCGGCATCATGAAGACGGCGACCGACGCCGCCATCATCCACCAGACGGGCGGCGGCACCGGCTTCACCTTCGAGAAGCTTCGGCCCGCCGGCGCGATGGTGCGCTCGACGCACGGCGTC
>DASVWB010000252.1:0-7422 GCA_036389815.1 Pyrinomonadaceae bacterium
AGGAGACGCCGGCCGCGCGCGCCTCTTCGACGACGCCGGCGGGCGTCGTCGCGCTCGCCGTGTCGAGGCCGTCGCTGACGAGGACGACGATGCGGCGCTCGCGCGCGTCGGCGGCCGATTTGAACGCGCGGACGCTCTCGCGTGCGGCGTCAAAGATGGCCGTGCGCCGGTCGGGGAGCGCCGCGATGCGGAAGCCCGCGCGCGCGGCGCGGAGGTCGCGCGTGAAGGGCACGGTCGGCTCGGGTCTTTCGCGGAACTGCATGACGGCGACGCGCGAGCGCGCGCCGAAGCGGGAGAAGAGCGCCAGCGCCGTCTCGCTCTGCCGCGTCACGATGTCGCGCGTGCTGCCCGAGGCGTCGAGGAGGAAGAGGAGGCCGACCCGCTCCGCGCCCGCGACGAAGTAGCTCGGCTCGACGGGGCGGCCGTTGTCTCGCACGGCGAAGTCTTCCTTCGAGAGTCCGGCGACGCGCCGCCCTCGCCCGTCCGTGACGTAGAAGGGGACGACGACCAGGTCGGCGCGAATCGAGACGACCTCCTCACTCTCAGGGGGCTCGGTTGGGCGCTCCTGTGCCCGGACGTTGCTGTGGCAGGAGAGAAGCTGGAGGGCGAGAGCCGTTGCCGCGAGTAGGGCTGCGCGGAGGCGTCGGTTCGCGCTGCGGCGCGCGTCGCCGGCCGGTTCGGGGGAAGACATCCGGCCGTCTAGAAGAGGAAGCGGCCGAAGAAGAGAATCCCGATGATGAAGGCGAGCGTGATGATGATGAGCTTGATGAGAGTCACGGCCGATTCCTCCGTCAGTGTGCGCCCGCGCCTTGTTCAGGGCAGACATTCTATCGGCGCTGCGAGCGGCGTGTCAACGTGCAGTCCCGGGGTTCGAGACCGGCTCCGCCTGTCCTTTTCCTCAAAAAATACGCGGAAAAGCGGCCGCGGGTTCCGGCCTTCGCGTGGCGCGACTGCGCCGCGTCCGGGCTTCACCGTAAATGGCCGCGGTGCTATAGTTCGTCCGAACGATTCTTCCGCGGATAACATCTAACCGAGCTTGGGAGACAGGGCGTTTAGGCTGGGGCGTTTGGTCATGCGGTCGCGCGCGGCGGCGGGCCTGCTGCTGCTCGTCCTGACGGCGCACGCCTTCGTCGCCGGCACGACCCACTTCCACCGCGCGGCCGTCGGCGGCGCGCAGCCCGCGCAGGCTTCGCTCGACGGCGGCGACTCGGGCGGCCGGGGCGCGCCGCTGGCGGGGGACGAAACGCAGTGCCTCCTGTGCCGGCTCCAACGCAACCTCGTCTCGGAATCCTTGAACGGGGCGCTCCCGGTCGCCCCGCCGCCGGCCGAGCCGCGTGACTACGCGGCGCCCCGCGACGCATCAGCCCGCGCCTCGCGCGCGCAGTCTCCGAGGGGACGCGCGCCGCCCTCCGCTTAATCCATCCTCCTGATTCGACTTTAACAAACTAGGAGTGCGCGCCTCGCCGCCCTCGAAGGGCGCGACGTTACGGCGGGCGAGATGCCACTTGCGACGGCCGTCTAAAGCCGGGCCCGGTCTGCCGGGCTTCGGCGGCCGCATCGCGAGAGGTTTAAGGAGTATTTATGACGCGGCAGAGATTCGCGGCAGTCTTGACACTGGCGCTCTTATTCCATGCCCTGCCCGCGAGGGCGGGCGACGTGCCGGCCTTCGCCGGCGGCCTCTTCGGGCAGGGCCAGCAGGCGGGCGGGACGGTGCGCGGCACCATCAAGCTGGCCGACGGCGGCACGCCGCTGCACAACGTCATCGTCAACCTCGTGCAGTTGAAGCGCTCGGCGGAGACGGACGAGGACGGCGCCTTCGAGTTCCAGAACGTCCCGCCGGGCACCTACACCATCCTCGCACACATGGAGGGCTTCCCCGACCAGACGCAGTCGGTCACGGTCGCCGCGGGCGGCGCCGCGACGCTCGACTTCCGTATGAAACTGACGGGGCTGCGCGAGGAGGTGACGGTCACGGCGACGGGCAGTGAGCAGTCGGTCTTCGAGTCGTTCCAGTCGGTCAACACCGTGGACTCCATCCGGCTCGCGCAGGAGGCACACACCTCCATCGGCGAGGTGTTGGACAGGGAGCCGGGCGTCGCCAAGCGCAACTTCGGTCCGGGCTCGGCGCGCCCGGTCGTGCGCGGCTTCGACGGCGACCGCGTGCTCGTGACGCAGGACGGCGCCTCCACGGGGTCACTCGCCTCGCAGTCGGCCGACCACGCTGAGCCCGTGGACGTGCTCTCGCTCGAACGCCTCGAAGTCGTCAAAGGCCCGGCGACGCTGCTCTACGGCAGCAGCGCGACGGGCGGCGTCGTCAACGCCGTCACGGGGCACGACTACGCGCACGAGGGCTGGCGCGGCTACTTCACGGGCGTCGGCGGGACGGCGAACAACCAGGGCGGCGCGAGCGGCGGCGTCGAATACGGCACGGGCAAGTGGATGTTCTGGGGCAACGGCACGCTCCAGCGCACGGGCGACTACGACACGCCGCTCGGCCGCGTCGAGCAGTCCTTCACGCGCGACGGCAACGGCCTGCTCGGCCTCGGCCGCTACGGCGACAAGGGCTTCGCCAGCTTCACCTACTCTTACGACCGGCGCCGCTACGGCATCCCGTTCGCCTCGTTCTTCGAGTCGGGCGGCGAGGAGTTGGGCTCGGACGTGTCCATCAAGGCGCGCCGCCACGACTTCAAGTTCAACGGCGGCTGGCGCGACCTCGGCGGCTTCGTCAACGGCTTCCGCCTGACGCTCGACTACAGCGACTACGCGCACGACGAGCTTGAGGGCGGGGAGGTCGGCACGCACTTCAGCAACAAGAACTTCCTCTACCGCGGCGTCTTCGACCAGCACAAGACCGGGCGCTTCTCCGGCAGTTGGGGCTTCGCGGGCTTCCGCCGCGACTTCGAGTCGGTCGGCGCCGAGGCGCTCGCGCCGCCGACGATTCAGAACAACTTCGCCGTCTTCGGCCTCGAAGAGGTAGACTTCGAGCGCGTCAGGTTCCAGCTCGGCGGCCGCGTCGAGCACAACGGGTACAACCCCGAGGGCGCGCTCGACCGCTCTTTCACCGGCTTCTCGGGCGCGGCCGGCGCGCGCGTCGGCCTGTGGGCGAACGGCGCGTTCGTCGCCAACTACACGCACTCGTACCGCGCGCCCGCGCTCGAAGAGCTTTACAACAACGGGCCGCACGTCGGGAACCTGACTTTCGAGATCGGCAACCCGCTGCTCGGGCCCGAGGTGAACGACGGGCTCGACCTCTCGCTCCGCCACGACTCGAAGCGCGTGCGCGGCGCGGCGAACTTCTACTACTACAACATCAGGGACTTCGTCTTCCTCGCGCCCACCGGGAACATCGAGGAGAACTTGGTCGAGGCCGCTTACGACCAAGCCGACAGCCGCTTCACGGGCACGGAGCTGAGCTTCGACTTCTCGCCGCGCGAAGACCTCTGGGTCAACCTCGGGTACGACTATGTGCGCGCCGAGCTGAAGGAGACGGGGACGCCGCTGCCGCGCATCCCGCCGATGCGCGCGCGCGTCGGGCTCGACTGGCGCTACAAGAACTTTGACTTCAGGCCCGAGGCGACCTTCGTCAAAGACCAGGATCGCATCTTCCCGACCGAGACGCGGACGGCCGGCTACGCGCTCTTCGACCTGACGGCCTCCTACACCGTCGCGCGCCCACACTACGCGCAAATCTTCTCGGTCAACGCCTTCAACCTCGGCGACCGCCTCTACCGCAACCACCTCTCGTTCATCAAAGACCTCGCGCCCGAGGTCGGCCGCGGGCTGCGGTTCACGTATACGATCCGCTACTTCTGAGCGGGCGAGTCAGGCGAGGCGCGGGCGACATTCCGTAAGGGCTGAGGACGTGTCCTCAGCCCTTACGGCTCTCGCGGCGGAAATGTGGTTAAATGCCAGCCGGCGAATGTCGAATCTTCAAAGGCACAAACCGCGTCGCGGAAGGGAAGCCGGCTCACGGCTCTCACACGTCCTCTTTAGTTCCTGCCTTGCGCTGCTGGCTTTCGTCTGTCTTAGCCGGGAGGCGTCCGCCCAAGCGCTCGACGTGAAGATAAAAGTCGTCTCCGCGAGCCCCGCGCGCGTCCGCGTCGAGGGCCGGAGGGAGGGCGGCTCGACCGCGTGGTCGTTCCTCAACTTCTACGGGAGCGCGGCAGGGCTGGCCGAACGCGTCGAGAAACTTTCACTGTCCGACGAGGCCGGCGCAGAGGTGACCGTCAAAAAACTCGCGCCCGGCGAGTTCACGGCCGCGGGGCCCGCCTCGCGCTTCTCCTATGAGATGAGGCTCGACCCGCCGGCCTTCGTCTCGGACTCTTCGCACGTCTCGTGGCTGACGGCCGACCGCGGCCTTCTCATGCCCGGCGACCTGCTGCCCCTGCCGGTCTCGAACGCGCGGGTCGAACTGAGTCTCCCGCCCGGCTGGTCGGTCTCGGCCGCGGAAGAGAAGAACGCGGGGGGCGTCTTCAACGTCACGGACGCGGAGCGCGCCGTCTTCGCCGTCGGCCGCGACCTGCGGGAGCGCCGCGGCCGCGCCGGCTCGATGAGCTTCACGCTCGCGGCGGCGGGCGACTGGGCCTTCTCGGACGAGGAGGCCGCGGAGTCGGCCGGGGAGATTCTCAAACTCCACCAGGAGACGGCGGGCGGCGCTCCGCCGGGAAGGCCGCTGCTCGTGCTCCTCCCGCTGCCGCAGCAGGGCGCGGCGGGGAATCTCTGGAACGCGGAGACGCGCGGCGCGACCGTCGTGCTGCTCTCCGGAAGGCTCCCCTCAAAGCCGGCCGCGCGCGCGCAGCTCGACGGCGCTCTCACGCACGAGTTGTTTCACCTCTGGGTGCCGAACGGGCTCGGGCTCGGCGGCGAGTACGGCTGGTTCTACGAGGGCTTTACCAACTACGTCGCCGTGCGCACCGCGGTCCGGCGCGGCCAGTTGAGATTCGACGACTACCTCGACGCGCTCGGCCGTGCCTACGACTCGTACAGGGCCGCGCGGGGCGCGAAGGAGGTCTCGCTGCCGGAGGCTTCGCAGCGCCGCTGGTCGGGCGGCTCCGCCCTCGTCTACCACAAGGGGATGCTCGTCGCCTTCCTCTACGACCTCACGCTCATGCGGCAGACGGGCGGGAAGAGTTCGCTGGTCGAAGTCTACCGCGGACTGTTCCGCCGCTACGGGCGCGGCGAGCGGCGCGAGGACGGCGGGCGCGCCGTCGTCGAAGCCCTCGCCGGCGCGGGCGAGATGCGGGGCTTCGTCGAGCGCTACGTGGAAGGGGCGTCGGAGATAACGCTGCCCGCGCTGCTCGGCCCGCTCGGGCTGGAGGTCAGGCCGGGCGGCGCGCGCACGCACGTCGGCGTCGCGGCCGCGGCCGACTCTTCCCAGCGGGAGTTGCTCCGCAAATTGGGTTACAATGCCGGCCCGGACGCGGAGTCGCGGAAACTCCACGAGCGTTTGAGAAAGGGCGTCCCGAGATGATCTCGCGCGAACACATTCAGGCGCGCCGCGCCGCGGCCGTTTCGCTCTCCGCCGTTTCAGAATCCTAAGCCTTCGACCGAGAAATGAAGTCCATCAAGTTAGCTTCCACCCTCCTCCTTTTATTCACCGCGTGCGCGTGCAGCACGCTCGCCGGCAAGGAAGAGATGGGCGCCGTCATCGCGCGCAGGGCGCAGGTGAGGAGTTCGACAGCCGTCGTCGCCGCAGACCTCAAAGAGGTCGTGCGCGGCGACGAGTTGGACATCATGGACTCCGTCACCGTCCCCGACACGGGGGAGCGCTGGCTCCACGTGCGCACGCGCGACGCCGAGCCCGTCGAGGGCTGGATAGAGGCGCGCAACGTCATCTCTCACGAGATGATCGAGCGCTCGCGCCGGCTCGCGCGCGAGGACGGCGACATCCCGCCGCAGGCCTCCGGCCAGCTGCGCGCCAGCACAAACATCCGCTTCTCGCCCGACCGCAGCGGCAACGACAACATCCTCTTCAAGCTCGAAACCGGCTCGCGCTTCGACATCATGGGCTGGAAGCGCGTCCCGCGCCCGAAGTCGCTGGAGACGACCGAGAGCGACGACGTGCCGAAGGCCGGCGCCGCCCCGCAGGGGAACTCGACGCGCAGGCGCGAGAAGGGCGAGCAGAAAGAGCCCGAGGAGGTGGACGAGCTTTGGTACAAGGTGCGCCTCCCGCCCTCGATTTCGCCCGCGCCGGCCGGGTGGGTCTTCGGCAAGCAGGTCGAACTGACCGTCCCGAGCGACATCATCTTCTACCGTACCGGGCGCGAGTTCGTCGCGTGGCAGCGGCTCGACGGCGAAGAGCCCGCGGCGCAGCAGTCGGCGGCGAAGGACAAAGACGCCGCCAAAGAGGCTCGCCCGGGGAGCTGGGTGATTCTTGAGAAGAGCAGCACCCCCGACGCCAACGGCCCCGACTCGCCGGATTTCGACCGCATCTACGTCCTCGGCTACGACAAGGACAGGCAGGAGCACTACACGGCCTACCGCAGCCCGGACGTGAGGGGATATCTGCCCCTCCGGATAGAAGGGAAAGGCGACACGAAGACCTTCACCGTGCGCGTCCAAGGGGACGGCCAGATGAGGGACGTCAAATTTAAGACCTACACCAATGAGCGGGGGCTACTAAAGGTCGAGGGCCTCGGCGACCTCCCCAAGAGCAACAAGCCGCGGTGAGCGAGGGAACGCGTTTTTCCGGGGAAATTTGCGAATTTTCCGCGGATTGTCCCGCGCGTGAAATTTTTTGCCGCGGGCAGTTGACAAACGAAACGGAATCTTTATAATGCTCCCTTGCCTTGAGACAAGGCGGTTGACAGTCAGGTCATAAAGAGCGCGTTTGACGAGCCGCTTCTCTTTCAGCACTTCGTGAGAGGGAGCGGCTGTTTCATCGGCCGAAATCGGCGCTCGGGCTCGCCTCGAAAGCACAGGCAACGGCGTCTTGGCGGACGCATCCAATGCCTTCCGCGTTCGAGATTTGAGCCCGCGGCGAAGAAAAAGGCGGAGGCGCAAGGCAACTGAAGGTTGCGGGGCGCATCAAACTCTGACGCGCTTGACAAAGTGAATGGCTTGAAGTAAAGTCACCGTTTCCTTGAGACGACAAAGCGTCGGCTGAAGGCAACTGAAACGAGTCCGGCGCATCTAAGTCAGGATTCGGTTGAAGAGAAAGCGATCTTTGAAAACTAGATAGAGCGTGTCCCAAGAGATGACCTTTGAGGGCGATGCGGAGCGATAAAGCTCTGCTTCAAAACTCGCAAGAGTCATCATCGGATACATTAACCAGTTTCGATGATGTTCCAGAGATACAAACGAGAGTTTGATCCTGGCTCAGAATCAACGCTGGCGGCGTGCCTCAGACATGCAAGTCGAACGCGAAAGGCCCCTTCGGGGGCCGAGTAGAGTGGCGCACGGGTGAGTAACACGTAGGTAATC
>DASVWB010000253.1:0-2115 GCA_036389815.1 Pyrinomonadaceae bacterium
ACGCACCAGATACGCGTCCACCTCGCGTGGCTCAAGTACCCCGTGGTCGGCGACGAGACCTACGGCGCCGGCCGCGACAACACGGTCGCCGGCCCGCAGTTGCGCGCGCGCATCAAGGCCCTCGGCCGCCAGTTCCTCCACGCCGAGCGGCTGGGCTTCCACCACCCCTCGACCGGCGAGTGGCTCGGCTTCACCGCGCCGCTCCCGCCGGAACTCGCCGAATTCCTTGAGGCGCTGGAGTAAGGCCGCTCCCTCCGCTCACTGCTCACTGCTCGCTGCCCACTTGCTTTATACTGTCGGGCAAGTGGGAAGCAACGACAGCGCCGGCCGGGGGCATCGAAAGGGGTGCTCGGAGTCGGCCGAAGGACCCTTTGTAGATTCACCCGCGCTCCCCTTCATCCGCCTATGAGAATCGCGAGACTCTGGATTTCGTTCACCCTGCTGGCCTGCGCCCTCGGCGCGGCGGCGGCCTCCGCGCGCCGCGCCGCGCCGCCGCCTCCGCAGCAGCCCGCGCCGCCGGCCGCCGCGCCGCGCCAGACCCCGACGCCGGCCGACGACATCGAGGGCGCCGTCACGGCGCGCGTCGTCCGCGTCCCCGTCACCGTGCTCGACAAGAAGGGCGTGCCCGTCGTCGGCCTGACGCGCGACAACTTTCAGGTCTTCGAGGACAAGCGCCCCGTCCAGTTCGACTTCCTCGGCGAGATACGCGAGCTGGAGAAGCTGCCCGTCTACATCGGCGTCCTGATGGACACGTCGAGCTCGACCTCGGGCAAGCTCGGGTTCGAGAAGGAGGCGGCCAAGAACTTCCTCTACACCGTCACGCGCACGCGCAAAGATCACGCCGCCTTCGTCACCTTCGACGACGAGGTCAAACTCCGGCAGGACTTCACACGGAACCTCGACCTGCTGGAGCGCGCCATCGACGGCGTGAAGAAGCCGGGCACGCAGACCTCGCTCTTCGACGCCATCTGGCAGTTCTGCGACGAGAAGATGCGGAGCGTGGCGAGCCCGCGCCGCGCGCTCGTCGTCATCACCGACGGCGACGACACCTACAGCCGCGCGCGCATCGACGACGCCATCGCCATGGCGCAGAAGACCGACACCATCATCTTCGCCATCTCGACCAAGGGCGGGTTCACGGGCAGCGCCGTCCCCGGCGTCGAGGCCGGCACCGTCAAGGACGCGGGCGACAAGGAGCTGCAGAAGCTGGCCGACGAGACGGGCGGGCGCTCCTTCTACACCGGCGACATGCTGGCGCTCGAGCGCGCCTTCAAGAAGATCGGCGAGGAGCTGCGCTCGCAGTACCTCCTCACCTACCGCCCCGACCCGCCCTTCGACGGGAGCGAGCGCCGCATCGAAGTCCGCGTCGTCGGCGCCGAGAAGTACAAGATCAACGCCAAGCGCGGCTACACGGCGGACAGGGATTTGATAAGAAAGTGATGGGCGGTGAGCGGTGGGTGAAGAGGGAAGTCGAGGCCGCTCCTCTTCCTTCTTATCACTCATCGCTCATCGCCCATCACCGGGGGAAGAGATGTTAAGCCACAAGAGATTCGCGGCCGCCGTGGTGCTGGCGCTCGCGGCCGCGGTCGGGTTCGGGGGCGGGGGGGCGAGCGCGCGTCGGCAGCAGTCGCAGCCGCAGCAGCCCGCGCCGCGGCAGACGCCGCCGCCCGCCGCGCAGCGGCCGGACGTGCCGCTCGACGACGACGACGTGGAGCGGGTCGAGACCGACCTGACGAACGTGCTCTTCACGGCCGTCGACAAGAACAAGCGCTTCGTCACCTCGCTCAAGCAGGAGGACATCCGCCTGCTCGAAGACGGCGTCGAGCAGAAGGTCTTCACCTTCCAGCGCGAGACCGACCGCCCGCTCTCGCTCGCCATCCTCATCGACGTGTCGGCCTCGCAGGAGCGCACGCTCCCCGAGGAGAAGTCGGCCGCGCAGCGCTTCGTCGACACCGTCATCCGCGCGCGCAAGGACGAGGTGGCCGTGCTCACCTTCACCGGCGACGCCACGCTCGAACTCGGGCTGACGGGCAGCGCCACGCGCGTCCGCCGCGCCATCGACAACGTCGAGTTCACCCCGCCCTCGGGCTACGTCGGCGGCGGCGTGACGGTCGG
>DASVWB010000254.1:0-38252 GCA_036389815.1 Pyrinomonadaceae bacterium
CTCGACCCGACGGCTCCGGCGGGGCGCACGCGAGTCGGGCGGGCGAGGCCGCAGGCGGGGGGCGGAGATGAGGGCGGGCGGGGCGGCCGCCGCCGGTCTGCCCCTGCCTCCGCCTACCACTCCACCGTGAAACCTCGCCCTGGGAGAGAAATGCGTCGGCCAGTTCCTGACGACGCAAGACTTCCCGAAGGGCATGCGCAAGGCGCTCTACGCCAGCCTCGCAGAGACCCACACCTATCTCCCTTACTTAAATTTGCTCTGCACCGTAAGCTGTTGGATAGGTTGAGCTTTGACTTCTAATAGCAGATATGCGGGGGCAAGCAAAGGTAAGGCTCAGAACTATGTAAGGGCGAATTAGAAGACAGGTGCGGGGTTTCTTGTCCCTGTAAGTTATTCATTCTGCTTTGATTCGTCCGGCACCAGTTTCTCGTGTCGGCAGCGGGCGACGCCCTTTTCGAAGCCTCCCGGGTACCACATGCCGGTCCCGAAGCAGTCCGGACATTCTGCAGCGTTCACCTTTAGAGCTGGGTTCGTCGTCAGTTCCCTGCTTTCGTCATCGAGTTGCCGCTTCTCCTTTTTCCAGAGCCGCCTGCGTAGATGCTCGGCGAGAAAGGCGGGTACGCTGGAGATCGTGGTCCGCCCCGCGGCAATTTTTAGTTCCGTTGTCAGCACATCTGCCACTTCCCCCCAGCGTGAAGATTCTGTCGGCGATAGTTCTCTGCCCGTAATGTCCTTCGCGACCTTTTTTATTGTGGCGACAAAAATGGCGAGAGCCTCATCATCATCTCTCTCAGTATTAGTCTTAAAAGAAGTCTTAGGATTGGCGGAAGTGTCTTTGTTTTCAATCACTTTACCCAACCCAACCCAACCCAGTTGCTGGGTTGGGTCTAGACCCAATTTCTGGGTTGGGACGGGTTGGGTTGGGATATCTTGGGTTGGGTTGGGTTGGGTTGAGTTAAATACCTCTTCCGGCGTATAGATTTCATAGACGGAGCCGCCATGATCCCCAATCTCAATATTCCGACTAATCCAACCGTTAGCAAGAAGAATCTGCAGGTTGACTGCGATGGTGTTCTTACTTCTAATATTCGACCATTCCATCAGTTCGCGCTTGGTCGCCTGTATCGTCCGGACGGGGACGACGGCGCCGCGCGTACGCTGGTAGAGAGCGTTGTAGAGTTTGTAACTGGTGCCGGGGAAGTGTCCCTTCGGCATCGCATCGCGGTCAATGCTATTTGCTCTCTTATTAAAATCGCGCGTGGGAGCCGCACTCACCTGGTTTACGGATGATTTGGGCTGGGTTGGGCTGGGTTGGGACGGGTCGGGTTGGGTAGCGTCGGGTTGGGTTGGGTCGGGTTGGGTCGAGTTCGTAAGCCCTAAAATCTCTTCAATCGGATGGGGGAGAGGACGAAGATTGTCGAACATCCCCGAACTGGTCTTTTTCTGTGGGGTGCGTGTTGGCACCCCAAGCTTACTTTTCTCCTTGGGATCGGTCATCTGTTCGCCTCCTTGACGACCCGCAGGGCGCTGCTCATCTCCAGCCTTTGCAACACTTCCTCGGTTAAGGCGTCATAATCTTTGCTGCCGTGGCTGTCCGGCGCGTGCTCGTAAATGCTCTTGCGGTAGGCGGGGGCCGTCTGAAGTTTTGTGTTATTTCGGATAATCGTTTCAAACACGAGGTCGCCAAACATCTCCTGAACCTTCGCCAGCGCCTCTCGGCTGATGCTCGTGCGGATATCGAAGGCTGTCATCAGATAGCCGAGGATGGAGAGTGAAGGGTTCGGCCTCTTCGTCGCTTGGATGGTGCTGGCCAGGTCGACCACGCCCTCCAGGGGATAGTACTGCGCGGCGATGGGCACGATCACGTGGGAACTGGCTAAAAGAGCCTGTGTGAGAGTCATCCCCAGGCTCGGCGGACAGTCGATCAGAGCAAAGTCGTAGCCGGAAAGTGATTCCAGAGAATCCTTTACGCGGTACTGCTCTTCTATCTGCACAGCTCTCTCCAGCATCGCCAGACGGATATGGGAGGGGGCGATGTCAAGGTTCTCTATGTGGGTTTCGTAAATCGAGTCGATGACAGGGAGCCGTTCCTGATGACCGACCAGGACGTCGGCGAGCGTGGTCTGAATCATCGCCGGGTCGAGATAGGTATACGTGGTGTTGCACTGACTGTCTAGGTCGACGAGCAGCGTCTTAAAGCCCCGTATGGCCAATCCCGCCGCAAGGTTACAGGCTGTCGTGGTCTTGCCGACCCCCCCCTTCTGATTGGCGATGGCAATGGTCTTCATGCGGCTTTCACGCTCCTGTGCTTCAGGGCTTCTACCTCTGCACGGCTGATGAGCTTGACGCGGCGATCCAGCAGATCTTCGTAGACCGTAAAGACTCCGTGCTTGATGAGTTGCGTCATCTTCACGGTACTCACGCCGAGCAGCTTGCGGGCTTCGGTAGTACGAATCAGGTCGTCGGGTCTGTGTCCACTGTTCATGGTGACCTCCACGGAATTAGTGCGGGAAGATACAAAAAGCAGGCAAAGAAGTCAATATATTTTGTTTTGATTTGGTTTAAGCAAGAGAAGGGGATATGCCTACATAGAGAGGGGAAAATAAGACCGGGCATTACATGCGCCAAGTGTAAACACCTTGCGCTTTAGTAACTCATTTTACTCTCACCAGTACCGGCCATTACAGCTTCAGCTTCTCAATGGTTGAACTGCGAATAAAACCAAACACAGTGGGTCATGCCATTGTTATCGTTGACTGATGATCCATTTAAACGGGTATACTCCTCTGATAAAACATCGGTATCCCACAGAAATCAGCTCATTTAATCAACAGTCGTGCGTCCGATAAGGGCACATTTCTAGAAGCTGTAATTTAGGTTTGTTATGAAATTGGCTATTGTATAAGCTTAGTTGCTCTTTTTAATATTGGTTTTTGGGGCTTTGCCTAACAATTCATTAAATGGTGCATAACCGGTGCATGAATGAGTAATTACCATCCTTTATGCACGCTTTTCTGAATTGTTAGGCAAAGCCGGTTTTTGGAGGGTGAATTTATCAGACTCGCGCTCTGATAGTTATATTGTTACTGTTATGCTCAGGCTGTGAGGTCTGGATTAAATGGTCTTGGTGGGGAATAAGAGTAATGCAGAGATTTCGGGGGGAAGGGCGTCGAGGCTCGGGCAGAGAGCTTTTGATTTTGTGCGTTGGTTGAAATCTTTGGTGCGAGACCTCTGGTTGCCTTTGACAGTGACGCTGTTGGGGGTCCTCCTGCAAGGATTGGCGGCTCTGGCTCCTTGGTCAACTGAACGCTTTTACGCGCGCCTTCTCTATCCCAGGCTCCTCGCGGCGCTCTGCTCCTTCAGTAGAATTTTCAGCTTCTCGACGGGTGAGGTTCTCGTCTACATACTATTGGGCGTGGCCCTCTTCCTTTCCGGGAGATTCTGCGCTCAAACCTTCCTTGGCAGGGGCGACAAGATTCGGCTTATTCGCGCGGGGTTCAGATTTGTCGCGTGGGTCGTGACGGCCGTCTTGTGGTCTTTCTTAATCACCTTCGGATTCAACTACCAGCGGCCGCTCCTCTTCGAGCTTCTCGGTTACGAGAAGAAGACGGCTGAAGCCCGTGAACTTGAGGCGATAGGCGCCGAGATCGTCCGGGGCGTGAATTCGAACTACCTTAAGGCTCACTCGGAAGAGCGCGCCATTCCTGGTGCAGACGAGGTCAAGGCACTCTTAAAAGAATCTTTCGACACGACGACAGACCTGACGCTGTTGCCGCGTGGCGAGTTCGCCCGGCCGAAACCCGTCTACGCCTCCGGGCTCCTGACGCGCCTCGGGATAAGCGGCATCTATTTCCCGTACACGGGAGAGCCGAACTACAACGCGGACGCGCCCGACTTCCAGCAGCCTTTCTCTCTGGCTCATGAGATGGCGCACCAGCGCGGTGTGGCGCGCGAGTCAGAAGCAAACTTCGTGGCTTACCTCGTCTGCGTGAACTCGCGCGACCCGTTCGTCCGTTACTCCGGGTACCGCGGCGGCCTCGGCGTGCTGGCGGAGCTTTACAGGGTTGAGCCCGAAAAGGCGAGGGAGTTGGCCAAGCAGCTCGGCCCCGGCTTCAGGGAAGACTCGCGCCGGGCGGCTCTCTTCTGGGCTAGGGCCGCGGGCGCCGCGGGCGCGCTCAGCCAGCGCTTCAACGATCTCTATCTGCGCGCCAACCGTATCAAATCCGGCGTGAACGACTATGAAGGTTCGACCGCGCTCATCATCGGTTACTACCTGCAAAGGGCTTCCCGCGCGAAAGACACTCCCACACCATAAACCGCTCTCCACGCACGGCGCCCCAAGAGACATCAATCAATTACGATGCTACGTTTATCCGCCGCCGGTCGCCGGAACTGTGAAGGCGCCGCGGCCCGAACCGGCCCGGCGCCCTCCCGCCCTACGCGGCCCCGTAAACTTTCATTCGTACGTGCGACCGCGCCCGCGCAGACGGTCGAGGCTCCACGCGCCGCCGCCGGCGACCGCGAGGAAGAGGAAGACGAAGCAGTAGAGCACGGCCAACTCGCCACCGTTCTTGATCGGCCACAGCGCGCCCGCAAGTCCGGACTTCTGGTAGCCCGTCCACGCGTGCACCTGGAAGTAGGCAACGGCCAGCATGCCAGAGAGGATGAAGGCCACCGGCCGCGTGAACAGACCCAGCAAAAGGAGCAGCCCGCCGAAGAACTCCAGCACGCCCCCGACCCACATCTGCGAGAGGGCGGGGATGGCCGGCATGCCCGGGGGCGCCATGAAGCCGAAGAGTTTCTGCGCCCCGTGCGCCATCAACATGAAGGCGGCGACTATCCGCAGGAGGCTCAGGAGGCGGGGCGTCCAGGCCGCGTAAAACGAGTTCCGTCTTGTCATCAGTCTCTCCTTGTTTTTCTCTATCCTATATTTAAAGGAGCCGGGCCGAAACTGTATGCGGCCATGCTCAGACTGCCAACCGTCCAGCCCCTGTGCAGGCTCCGCCCGCGCGAGGTGTCGGCGTCACCGCCCGCGCCCAGCGCGACGAAGAGCGGGAGCAGGTGCTCGTCGGTCGGGTGCGCCGTCTGCGCGTGGGGCGCGAGCCGGCGGTAATCGAGCAGGTCTTCGACGGCGCCGCCCGTCACCTTTCCGTGAAGCCACTCCTCGAACTCCCGCGCCCATTCGGGCGGCGCGCCGCCCGCGCCCAGCCTTGCGAGGTTGTGTGTGACGCTCCCGGTCGCCAGCACGAGCACGCCCTCCGTGCGCAGGGGGGCGAGGGCGCGGCCGAGCCGGAGGTGATACGCGGGGTCCTGCTGCGGCTGGATCGAAAGCTGCGCCACGGGCACGTCGGCCGAAGGGTACATCAGCCGGAGCGGAACCCACGCGCCGTGATCCAGGCCGCGCTCCCGCGAGACGGCACAGACGAGCCCCGAAGCGTCGAGAAGGCCCGCGACTCTGGCGGCCAGCGCGGGCGCGCCCGGCGCGGCGTAGCGTATGCGATAAAGCTCTTCGGGGAAGCCGCCGAAGTCATGAATCGTCTCGGGCCTCTCCGCGGCACACACCGTCGGCGTCATCGTGTTCCAATGCGCCGAGACGCAGAGGACGGCCCGCGGCCGGCCGAGTCCTCCGCCCAGCCTCCTGAGGAACTCCGTCGTGTCGTTCTCCTCGACGGCCAGCGTCGGCGCACCGTGCGAGACGAACACCGCGGGGAAGATTCCGGCGTCCACCCCTCCGCCGTTTTTATTGTTCACGTCCATTTCAGCTACTCGTTACAACGATTATTCGGACAAAAAATTTTCAGCTCTTCGGCCCGCGGGCGACTTCGAGCAGTTTGCCGAGCGAGGACAGGCGATCCTTGCCGAGATGCCCTATCTGCTTCCGGTGGCACTCCGCTATCGGTTCGTCGAGGCCGGACAGAAGGCGGAGGCCGGCGGCCGTAATCCTGACGGTGATGAAGCGCCTGTCCTGCCCGTCGCGCGAGCGCGTGATGAGCCCGCGCGCGTCGAGCCGTTCGAGCAGCCGCGTGATGTCGGAATCCTTCGTCACCATCCGCTCGCTGATCTGGCCGCAGGTGGCGCCCTCTTTGCCCGCGCCGCGCAGTATGCGCAGGACGTTGTACTGCGCCGGCGTCAGGTCGGCGCCCTTCAGAGTCTCCGCGATCCCCCACGTCAGCGCCTCGGCCGTGCGCAGGATGTTGAGGTAGACCTCCTCCTCCGGGCTGCCGAAGGGCTTGCGCTGCTGCAACTCTTCCTGAAGCTTCGAACCCATGCCGGACATAATAGTCGTTATAACGATTATTGTCAAGTGTCGTCGAGAAGCGTTCTGGCCGGGCCGTCCACTCCTGTGTGCGGAGGTTTCCGGAAGCAAATATTCAACCGCCGATGGCGGAGGGAGTTGAGTGTGACGACCATGCCGGGAGGCGCGGAGGCGATATGGAGGGGGATAAATTTGTTAGGCAGTCGAAATACTTTTTCTGCGCGGGAGGACTAGAACGAAGGCTGGGATTCCCGCATCAAATGTCGACTCAAAAATATTTCCTCTATTAGCGTGTCTGAGTTAATTGGTAAGACCCTTAGGGGATTATTTCTACGATTGGTTATAAATGAACTTGACAAAAAGCTTGGATTCATAGAAAATCTGCCACGCTTTCTTGTTGAGACCTCTTCGAACTTATAAGCAGCAAGCTAGGTCAGGATTTCCGTACACGGTTAATTGGTAAAACCATCAAGTTGATATGCCGAGACCGGAATCGTCCTTTTGAAAGCACTCTCGAAGCGCAGTCTGTTTGAAGAGTGCGACGCGTTTTCTGCCCCCGGCCCGTGCAGGGCTCGGCAGGGGCAGCGCGAGATGCCCGACCCGTCCGTCAGTTATTCCGTATGCGCGCCGCCGACCGAAACTCCTTTTCGGCGAACGGCAAAACCAGACCCCTTGTTTTGGACGCACGAGCGCGTTGCCGTTCAACCGCTGATAATCAGAAAAGGAAGAAAGAGATGAGTAAGTACGCAATCAGCCGTGGCCTGACCGCCGTACTGCTGCTCCTGCTCGCGTTCGGCGCGGCGGGCGCGCAGGAGTTCCGCGGCTCGCTGACCGGCACCGTGACCGACCCGAACGGGGCGGCGCTCCCCGGGGCGACCGTTGAGATCAGGAACGTGGAGACCAACGTCGCCAACACGGTTACGACCAACGAGGAGGGCGCCTACAGCTTCCCGCTGCTCAACCCCGGGAAGTACACGCTGACCGTCAACGCACAGGGCTTCGCCACCACGACGCGCGAGAACATCGAGATTCGCGTGGCCGACAGGCTGACGCTCGACGTGCCGGTGTCCGTGACGGGCGTGGGCGAGACTGTAACGACGGTCGCCTCCGCGCCCGTGCTCGAAACCGGCTCGGTCTCGACCGGCACGACCATCAGCACGCAGCAGATTGCGGAGCTGCCGCTGGCCGAGGGCACCGCTTACCAGCTCGCCACGCTCGCGCCCGGCGTCTCCTACACCGGCAACCCACAGTTCATCGGGCCGACCTCGAACGGCAACCTCGCCGCCTTCCGCACCAACGGCGCGACGGGCTCGAACCAGATCACGCTCGACGGCTCGCCCAACTACGCCTTCGACGGCGGCGTGGGCTTCTCGCCCCCGTCGGACGCCGTGCAGGAGTTCAAGGTCCAGACCAGCCAGTTCGACGCGCAGCAGGGCTACTCGGCCGGCGCGACCGTCAACGTCGCCGTCAAGAGCGGGACTAACGGCCTCCACGGCTCGGCCTGGTACTTCAACCGCGACCGCAGCCGCACGGCGAACAACTTCTTCGCCAACCGCGCCGGCCAGGACAAGCCCGAGCGCACGTACCACCGCTTCGGCGGCGTCCTCGGCGGCCCCGTCGTCCTGCCGGGCATGTACAACGGCCGCGACCGCACCTTCTTCTTCACGACCTACGAGCGGCTGAAGGACAACATCGCGGAGCCGCAGCTCCTGACGGTGCCGACGGCGCGCATGCGCACCGGCGACTTCTCGGAGCTGATCGTCAACCCGAACAACATCGCCGACCCGAACAACGTCGTCGTCTTCAACCCGTTCGACCGGACGGTGGCGACCAACGGCACGGTGACGCGCCGCTCCTTCGGCTGCCCGACCTCGGGCGCCGTGACCGCGGCCTTCCCGACCTGCAACGTCATCCCGACGGCGCTGCTCAACCCCGTGGCGCTCGCCGCGCTCCAGTACTACCCGCTGCCGAACACGCCGGGGCAGGGGACGGGCGGCCTCCAGAACAACTTCTTCGCGAACCAGAACCGCGTGCAGAACTACCGCGCGTGGCTGACCCGCATCGACCACCGCATCAGCGACCGCCAGTCAATCTTCGGCAAGTACTTCCACAGCTACAACCCCGAGAACCGGCAGGACGCCTTCGGCGTGGTCAACGACTTCCCCGTCACGGCCGGCTTCGAGGACCGCACCAACGACGGCGGCAGCGTCGACTACACCAACACGCTGACGAACTCGACGGTGCTCGACGTGCGCCTGAGCTTCAACCGCTTCGAGCAGTTCCGCTACCCGGGGGCCTCGTTCGACCCGGCCTCGCTCGGCTTCGCGGCGTCGACGATCAACGCGATGCGCGGCTACCAGTACATCCCGCGCTTCATCATCACGAACCTCGACGCGACGCGCAACACGCGCTCGACGCTCGGCGCGCAGCGCTCCGACTGGAACGCCGGCCGCACGCGCCCCTTCATGATGGGCGCCGTCCAGCCGACCGTCACGCAGCTCATGGGCAACCACACCATGCGCTACGGCTACGACTACCGCAACACGCGCGAGAACTTCATCACCAACAACTACCAGGGCGGGCAGTTCACCTTCACGGGCGACTTCACGGCGCCGGCCTCGAACTCCAACGCGGCCACGCGCGGCGCCTACGGCCGCGACATCGCGCAGTTCATCCTCGGCCTGCCCACGTCGAGCACCATCGACAACCCGCAGTCCTACTCGGTGCAGCAGCACTACCACGGCCTCTTCTTCCAGGACGACTGGCGCGTCACGCCGAAGCTCACGCTCAACCTCGGCTTCCGCTACGAGCTGGAGACGGGGCTCACCGAGCGCTTCAACCGCATCCAGCGCGGCTTCGACCTGACGACGCCGACCCCGGTCAACGACGCCGTCCGCGCCGCCTACACGACGACCTTCAACGCGCAGTCGGCCGCGAACCGCGCCTTCCTTGCCGACCCTGCTAACTTCCGCGTCGTCGGCGGCATCACCTTCGCCGACGAGAACAACCGCGCCATCTGGGACGCCGACAAGACCAACTGGCAGCCGCGCGTCGGCGCCGCCTACCAGCTCAACGACAAGACGGTGCTGCGCGGCGGCTTCGGCATCTTCATGGCGCCCTTCCAGGTCGAGGCGCCGCTCCAGGCCGGCTTCGCCACCGGCTCGGCGAACCCCATCACGACCAACAACGGCGCGTCGTTCCTCTACACGCTGACCAACCCGTTCCCCGGCGGCTCCGCGAGCCTGCTTGAGCCGCAGGGCGCGAGCCTCGGCCTGCTGACGAACACGGGCGTGGCGCTCGGCGCGTCCGACGCCCCGCTCATCCCCGTCGAGCGCAAGAACGCGAAGTTCGCGCGCATGGTCGTGGGCTTCCAGCGCGAGCTGCCCGGCGACTTCGTCGTCGAGGCGAACTTCGTCTCGTCGTGGGGCTACGACCAGTCGGTCAACCGCAACATCAACTTCGTCCCGCGCCAGTTCCTCGGCGCCGACGACGCGAGCGCGAACCTCGCCAACACGAACCTCAACGTCCAGGTCGCCAACCCGTTCCTCGGCCGTCTGCCCGCGAGCAGCCTGCTCAACACCCAGGCGACCATCACGCGCGCGGCCACCCTCGTCCGGTTCCCGCAGTTCACCGGCACCAACGGCCTGCCGCTGGCCGTCTTCGTGCAGGAGTACAACGGCACGAACCGCTACAACGCGCTCCAGACGCAGGCCAACAAGCGCTTCTCGCGCGACTTCAGCCTGACGATGAGCTACACCTACTCGCGGCTGCGCGAGCGCATCAACTACCTCAACCCCTCGGACACCGAGCTTGAGGATCGCGTCTCCATCGCCGACCGCCCGCACCGCTTCACCTTCGCCGAGACGTGGGTGCTGCCCATCGGCCGCGGCAAGGCGTTCGGCGGCGACATGAACCGCGTGCTCGACGCCCTCATCGGCGGCTGGCAGGTCAACGGCACCTACGAGTGGCAGAGCGGCGAGCCCTTCCAGCTCAACAACAACCTCTTCTTCGAGGGCGACCCGCGCGACCTGCGCGCGCGCGTCGGCGAGAGCAACGGCTCGGGGCAGAAGTACGGCATCGACATCCCGGCCGTCTACAACGTCAACGGGCCCACCGCCCCGCGGCTCTACACCGTCAACGCCACCTTCGGCCTGCGCAACGTGCCGACGACGCTCGACAACCTGCGCAACCAGCCGTACTCCATCGCGAACCTCTCGCTCACGAAGAACTTCCAGGTGGGCGAGGGCAAGCGCCTCCAGGTGCGCGCCGAGGCCATCAACGCTTTCAACCACGCCTACTTCGGCAGCGGCATCGGCCTGAACCCCGGCGGGCTCACGTCGCCGAACGGGGCCTTCGGCTTCGTCACGTCGCAGCGCAACAACCCGCGCGACATCCAGCTCGGCGCGAAGTTCACCTTCTAAGCGCTTTGACGGCGGGCGGCCCCGACGACCGGGGCCGCCCGCCCTTAAACCCCCGCGAGCCGCCCCCAAGGCTTCCAGCCCGAGGGCGGCTCGCGTTTAGGCGGCCTTGTCATTCGGGTATTTAATCAAAGCCATTCAGGAGTCCGAACGGTTGAATAGATTAACCGCAGCACGCGCCGCCCTCGCGCTCGCCCTCGCGGCCTTCGCGGCCTCGGCGCGCGCGCAAGACCGGCAGGCGCAGCCCCCGCAGGCGGCGAAGCCGCAGGCCGCCGTCAAGTGGGGCGAAGGGCTCCTCAGGCAGAAGCCCGAGTGGTTCGCTTCGCCCGAGGCCGCGCGCGTCGCCGACAACCTGCTCGCCTACCAGCGCGACGTGGGCGGCTGGCCCAAGAACATCGACATGGCCGCCCCGCTCGACGAGAAGCGGCGGGCCGAGATTCTCAAGGAGAAGGGCGAGGCCGGCGACGAGCGCTCCGCGACCATCGACAACGGCGCGACCTTCACGCAGCTCGAATACCTCGCGCGCGTCTACACGGCGCAGAGGCTCGAACGGCACCGCGAGGCTTTCCTGAAAGGTCTCGACTACCTGCTCGCCGCGCAGTACGAGAACGGCGGCTGGCCGCAGTACTTCCCGCTGCGGAAGGGCTACTACACGCACATCACCTACAACGACGGCGCGATGGTCGGCGTCCTCGAACTGCTCCGCGGCGTGGCGCAGAAGAAGCCCGCCTACCTGTTCGTGGACGAACCGCGCCGCCTCAAGTCCGAAAGGGCCGTCGGGCGCGGCGTCGAGTGCATCCTGAAGACGCAGGTGCGCGTCGAAGGCCGCCTCACGGCGTGGGGCGCGCAGCACGACGAGGTCACGCTCGCGCCCGCGCCGGCGCGCAAGTTCGAGCCCGTCTCGCTCGCCTCCAAGGAGAGCGTCGGCGTCACGCGCTTCCTGATGGGCGTCGAGCGACCCGACCCGCGTGTGGTCGAGGCCGTCGAGTCGGCCATCGCCTGGTTCAGGGCCGCGCAGGTCAGCGGCCTCCGCTGGGTCGAGCGCCGCGACCCTTCGCAGCCCGGCGGCTTCGAGCGCACGGCCGTCAAAGACCCCGAGGCGCCCCCCATCTGGGCGCGCTTCTACGAGATCGGCACCAACCGCCCCGTCTTCGAGGGGCGCGACCAGATAGTCCGCTACAGCGTCATGGAGATCGAGCCCGAGCGGCGCAACGGCTACGGCTGGTACACGGAAGAGCCGGCGAAGCTTCTGAACAAGGATTACCCGGCGTGGCAGAAGGGCGTGAAGGGTCAGCCGGGCGAGCAGGCTAAATAAGCGATGTCAGACAGGCGTGATTTCATCAAGCAGACTCTGGCCGGCGGCGCCGGCGCGCTCCTCCTGAATCATCTGAACGGGGGCGAGGCGCTGGCGCGCGCCTTCACACAAACGCAGACGGGCCCGGCCGCGGCGGCGCCCGACCCCTGGGCGCGCGTGCCCGAGATTCTGAAGCGCATCAAGCCGCCCGCGTTCCCGAAGCGCGACTTCGTGCTGACGAAGTACGGCGCGGCCGGCGACGGAAAGACCGACTGCACCGAAGCCTTCCGCAAGGCCGTCGCCGCCTGCAACAAGGCGGGAGGCGGGCGCGTCGTCGTCCCCGCCGGAGTCTTCCTCACCGGCCCGATTCATCTTCTAAGCAACGTCAACCTGCACGTCTCGGAAGGCGCGACCGTCAGGTTCATACAAGACCCGAAGGCGTACCTCCCGCCCGTCTTCACGCGCTGGGAGGGCATGGAGTTGATGGGCTACTCGCCGTTCGTCTACGCCTTCGAGCAGAAGAACATCGCCGTCACCGGCGCGGGCACGCTCGACGGCAACAGCGACGACGAGCACTGGTGGCTCTGGAAGGGTCAGCCGCAGCACGGCTGGAAGAAGGGCGAGCCGAACCAGACGAAGGCCCGCAACGCGCTCTCCGAGATGGTCGAGCGCGGCGCGCCCGTCGCGGAGCGCGTCTTCGGCGAGGGCAGCTACCTGCGCCCGCAGTTCGTCCAGCCCTACCGCTGCCAGAACGTCCTCATCGAAGGCGTCCGCGTCGTCAACTCCCCTATGTGGGAGCTGAACCCCGTGCTCTGCACGAACGTCACCGTCCGCGGCGTCCGCATCCAGAGCCACGGCCCGAACAACGACGGCTGCGACCCAGAGTCGTGCCGCGACGTGCTCATCGAGGACTGCACCTTCGACACCGGCGACGACTGCATCGCGGTCAAGTCCGGCCGCAACGCCGACGGCCGCCGCCTCAACATCCCTTCCGAGAACATCGTCATCCGCCGCTGCCAGATGAAGGACGGGCACGGCGGCGTCACGGTGGGGAGCGAAATCTCCGGCGGCGTGCGCTACCTCTTCGCCGAAGACTGCCGGATGGACAGCCCGAACCTCGACCACGCGCTCCGCTTCAAGAACAACGCCGTGCGCGGCGGCCTGCTCGAACACATCTACTTCCGCAACATCACCGTCGGGCAGGTGGCGCACGCCGTGCTCACCGTGGACTTCAACTACGAGGAGGGCGAGAAGGGCAGGTTCACGCCCGTCGTCCGCGACCTCGTCGTCTCGAACCTGAAGAGCGGCAAGAGCCGCCACGCGCTCGACGTGCAGGGGTTCGCGAACGCCCCTGTCTACGGCCTGCGCCTCGCGGACTGCACCTTCGAGAACGTCGAGCGGCCGAGCGTCGTCCGAAACGTCTCGGGGATGGTGCTTGAGAACGTGCGCGTCAACGGCAAGCTCGTCGAAGACCTCGCGGGCGGCGGGCGCGTCAAGATAGTGCTCGTCGGCGACTCGACCGTCGGCGAGTCGGACGGCTGGGGCCCCGGCTTCAAGCGCTTCGTCTCCCCGGACGTGGAGGTCGTAAACCTCGCGAAGAACGGCCGCAGCTCGAAGTCCTACGCGGCCGAGGGCTGGTGGAAGAAGGCGCTTGAGCAGAAGGGCGACTACGTCCTCATACAGTTCGGCCACAACGACATGCCGGGCAAAGGCCCCGAGCGCGAGACAGACCCCGCGACGACCTACGCCGCCAACATGGCGCGCTACGTGGACGAGGCGCGCGCCGCCGGGGCGAAGCCGATCCTCGTCACCTCGCTCACGCGCCGGCGCTTCGGCAAGGACGACCGCGTTGATTCCGACCTCTTCCCTTACGCCGACGCCGTCAAGCGCGTCGCGGCCGAGAAGCGCGTGCCGCTCATCGACCTCCACGCCTTGAGCATCGCGCTCGTAGACAGGATGGGGCGCAGGGCGAGCGACGAACTCGGCAAGATGAAGCCGGACGGCAAGGGCGGGCAGGAGATGGACTACACGCACCTCGGCGAGAAGGGGAGCGAGGTCTTCGGCCGCGTCGTCGCCGACGAGTTGAAGAAGGTCGAGCCGGCGCTCGCCGCCTACGTGAAATGATGAGTTGGCTTTTCATTTAAGGAGAGAGCGATGAGCAACGGTTTGAAGTTGGAGAAATTCTCTTTCGGGATGGGTGACAGGTTCGCGCAACAGGCGAAGGCGCAGTTGCGCGCGTGCGTGCGCGCCGCGGAGCAGGGCGTCGCCGTCGCGCCCGTCTGGAACAAGTCTTTCCGCGAGCACGGCATCGTCGGCTCCCGGCCGGCGAGCGTGCTGGCCGCGGCCGAAGAGGCCGTCAGGGAACTCGGCTGGTCGAAGCCCTTCCACGTCGACGCCGACCACATACGGCTCGACACCGTGGACGACTTCATCGGGTCGAGCGACTTCTACACGCTCGACGTTGCCGACTCCATCGGCCAGCCCGCGCCGGACGAGGACGTTTCGGCCTTCCTCGGGCGCCACTCCGAACTCGTCGGCCGCATCGAGATTCCGGGCATCCGCGAGCCCTTCGAGACCACGCGCGAGGAGATTGAGCGCATCGCGCGCAAGTTCCTCCGCGCCGTGCAGGACGCCGGCCGCATCTACCGGCACGTCGCTTCCGCCAAGGGCGAGGGCAACTTCATCGCCGAGGTCTCGATGGACGAGACCGACACGCCGCAGACGCCGCCCGAGCTGCTCGTCATCCTCGCCGCCATCGCCGACGAGGGGATTCCGGCGCAGACCGTCGCGCCGAAGTTTACGGGGCGCTTCAACAAGGGCGTGGACTACGTCGGCGACGTGGCGCAGTTCGAGAAGGAGTTCGACGAGGACATCGCCGTCATCGCGCACGCCGTCGGCGCTTACGAGCTGCCGCCGAACCTCAAGCTCAGCGTCCACTCGGGGAGCGACAAGTTCTCCATCTACGAGCCCATCCGCAAGGCGCTCGCGCGCACCGGCGCGGGCATCCACGTCAAGACCGCGGGCACGACCTGGCTCGAAGAGGTCATCGGGCTGGCCGAGGCGGGCGGCGAGGGGCTGAGGCTGGCGAAGGAGATATACGCGAAGGCGCTCGCAGACATCGACGCGCTCTGCGCGCCCTATGCGACCGTCATCGACATCGACCGCTCGAAGCTCCCCGCGGCCGAAGAGGTCGGGGGCTGGACTTCGGAGCAGTACGTCGGCGCGCTCCGCCACGACCGGACGAACGCGCTCTACAACCCTTCCTTGCGCCAGCTCCTCCACGTCGGCTACAAGGTCGCGGCGAAGATGGGCGACCGCTACCTGAACCTGCTCAGGGAGAACGAAGGGGTCGTCGGCCGCAACGTCACCGAGAACCTCTTCGACCGCCACATCCGCCCGCTCTTCATCGGCGCGGAGGCGGCCGCCGGCGCCGGCGGCGACTAGGACGATTTGAAATTTCAAATCTCAAATTGGTAAGGGGCGGAAGATGAATCTGGCTGAGTTGACGAGGATGTACGACTTCACCGGGCGCACGGTGGTCGTCACGGGCGGGACGGGCGTGCTCGGGCAGGCGATGGTGCGCGCGCTCGTCGGGTGCGGCGCGAGCGTCGCGCTCGTCGCGCGCAACCGCGAGAAGGCCGAGCCGCAGGTCGCGTCACTAGGCGGGCCGGGGCGCGCGGCCGTCTTCGCGGCCGACGTGCTCGACGCGGCCGCTTTGCGCGGCGCGGCCGAGGAGGTCGTGCACGAGTTCGGCCGCGTGGACTGCCTGCTCAACGGCGCGGGCGGCAACCACCCGGGCGCGACGACGCGCCCCGACCAGGGCTTCTTCGACCTGCCCGAAGACGCGCTGCGCTTCGTCTTCGACCTCAACATGCTCGGCACCATCATCCCGAGCCAGGTCTTCGGCCGCGTGATGGCCGAGCAGAAGGAGGGCGTCGTCCTCAACGTCTCCTCGATGAGCGCCATCCGCCCGCTGACGCGCGTGCTCGGCTACTCGGCCGCGAAGGCCGGCGTCAACAGCTTCACGCAGTGGCTCGCCGTGCACCTCGCGCAGGAGTACGGCCCGCGCATCCGCGTCAACGCCATCGCGCCCGGCTTCTTCCTCACCGAGCAGAACAGGTTTCTTTTGACCGACAAGGAGACGGGCGGGCTGACCGCGCGCGGCCAAAGTATCATCGCGCACACGCCGATGGGTCGCTTCGGCGAGCCCGAAGATTTGCTGGGGACGCTCTTGTGGCTGCTCTCGCCCGCGTCCGGCTTCGTCACCGGCGTCGTGGTGCCTGTGGACGGCGGCTTCTCGGCCTTCGGCGGAGTTTAAGAAATTGAGTCGTTGATTCATCGGCTCATCGATTCATTGGTTCTTCTCTTCAATGAATCGGTGAACAAATGACCAAATGACTCAATCCTAATACCTCGGAGAATCGAAAAGATGAGTAACGGTCTGAACATTCAAAAGGGCGGGGCGCTGGACTTCGTCTCTTTGGGCGCGCTCGTCCACCGCATAGACCCCGGCGTCATCCCCTTCCGCAAGGCCACGGGCTGCGACATCCACGTCTCGGGCGGCGAGTTCAACTGCGCCGCCAACCTCGCCGACTGCTTCCGCCTCGACACCGGCATCGTCTCGGCGATGGTCAACTACCCCATCGGAGAGCTGGTGCAAGAGCGCGTCCGCGCGATGGGCGTCCGCCCCTTCTACAAGTGGTTCGAGCACGACGGCGTGCGCGGCCCCAACATCGCCGCCGTCTACAGCGACCGCGGCCACGGCGTGCGCGCCCCCGTCGTCTTCTACAACCGCTCGAACGAGGCCGCCGCGCAGTTGAAACCCGGCGACTTCAACTGGAATGAGATATTCAGGGGCGGCGTCCGCTGGTTCCACTCGGGCGGCATCTTCGCCGCGCTCTCGGAGACGACGGCCGAGGTGATCGTCGAGGGCATGAAGGCGGCGAAGGCCGCCGGCGCCGTCACCTCGTTCGACCTCAACTTCCGCGAGAAGCTCTGGAAGATTTCGGGCGGCGAGGGGCGCGCGGTCGAGACCGTGGCGCGCATCGTCGAGAACGTCGACGTGCTCGTCGGCAACGAGGAGGACTTGCAGAAGGGGCTCGGCGTCCCGGGGCAGGACGTGTCGAAGACCTCGAAGCTCGACCCCAGCGCCTTCTTCGGCATGATAGACCGCGTGGTGAAGAAGCACCCGCAGGTCAAGATAGTGGCGACGACCTTGCGCGAGGTGCACACGACGAACCGCCACAGTTGGGGCGCGGTCGCGTGGGTCAACGGCGAGACCTACGTCTCGCCGACGGCGGAACTCGACGTGCTCGACCGCGTCGGCGGCGGCGACGGCTTCGCCTCGGGCTTCTTCTACGGCCTGCTCGCGGGCGAGTCGCCCGAGGAGGCGCTCAAGCTCGGCTGGGCGCACGGCGCGCTTTTGACGACCTTCCCCGGCGACACCACGATGGCCACGGTCGAGCAGGTGCGCGCGTTTGCGAAGGGCGGCTCCGCGCGCATTCAGAGGTAGAATAATGGTCAGCGCCGCGCGCGGGAGCGGGCGGGACTGACCTGATTCGTACAGGGGGGAATTTTAATTTATGAGCACCAGGCCCGCGCCAACCGTCACGGGGAAGGGCGCGCCCGAACTCGACCTCTCGCCCGCCGAGTTGCGCGAGATACTCGAACAGGCGCTGCTCTCCGTCGGCCCCGGCGCGCGCGTCCTTGCCATCATCCCCGACAAGACGCGCGACGACAACACGGACGTCCTTTTTCCTTTCGCCGCCGAGATTCTCTCCGGGCGCGGCGCCGCCAAGTTCGACGCGCTCGTCGCGCAGGGCACGCACATGCCCATGACCGAGGCGGAGAAGCGCGCCAAGGTCGGCCTCTCCGGCGGCTCGCCGCTCCCGCTGCTCGGCAGCATCTTCGACCACCAGTGGAACCGCCCCGAGGAGCTGGTTGACCTCGGCGAACTCTCCGCCGAGCGCGTGAGCGAGCTGACGCACGGCCTCATCAGAGAGGCCGTGAAGGTCAACCTCAACCGCCTGCTCGCGCCGGGTCGGTACGACACCGTGCTCGTCTTCGGCGCGACCGTGCCGCACGAGGTCGCGGGCTTCGCCGGCGGCGCGAAGTACTTCTTCCCCGGCGTCGCCGGCCCCAACCTGACGCACGCCACCCACTGGCTCGGCGCGCTCGCCTCCATCGAGAACATCATCGGCCGCGTCGAGACGCCGACGCGCCACATGATCGAGGCCGCCGCAGACCTCGTCCCCGCGCGCGTCGTCTCGCTCAACACCGTCGTCACGCGCGGCGACGACGGGCGTCTGCGCACGCACGCGCTCTTCTGCGGCGACTTCCGCGGCGCCCTCCGCCGGGCGGCCGAGGTCAGCCGCCAGGTGCACATACGCTACACGGGGCGCAAGTACGGGCGGGTCGTCGCGCTCCTCGACGAGCACTACGACGAGCTGTGGGTCGGCGGGAAGGCGAGCTACAAGCTCGGCGGCATCATCGAGGAGGGCGGCGAGCTGATCATCTACGCGCCGCACCTGCGCGCCATCTCCGAGACGCACGGGCTGCTGATTGAGAAGTACGGCTACGCGCCCATCGACCGCGTCCGCGAGATGGTCGCGCTCTCGACCGAGCTGCGCTCGAACCTCGCCGTCGCCGCGCACCTCGCGCACGTCTCCTACGCCGGCTCGCGCGACGCGGCGGGGCTCGTCGTCCCGCGCTACCGCATCACGATGGCCTCCGCGCTCGACGAGGCCACCTGCCGCCGCGTCAACCTCGGCTTCATGGATCACCGCACCTTCCGCCGCGAGGACTACGACGGCGACCCCGACACGCTCGTCGTCGAGCGCGCCGGCCGCGACCTCTACCTGGTGGAGCCGCATTAGGCGGTGCAGATGTAGACAACAGTGCCGGGAGCGTTAGGGCTTCTGCGGCTTCGCCTCGGTCGTGCGTTTCGGCGCGGGCAGGGGCTTGTCGAAGACCTTGATGAGTATCATGGCGAAGTCCTTGCCGGCGGTGCTGCGCATGTGCGGCGTGCCGCGCGGGACGACGACGAGGTCGCCCTTCTTCACGTCGAAGCTCTGGCCGCCCTCGATGCGCGGGCCGCGCCACTCGCCCGGCTCGACCTCCTTCGGCGCTTCCAGCTTCCCGCCGAGCGTGAGCGTCGCCGCCCCTTCGAGCACGTAGTAAACGTCGTCCGACGCGTCGTGAATCTCGGCCGCGGGCGCGGGCCGTCCCGCCTCGTGCTGGATGGCGACGCGCAGCTCCATGCCCTCGCCGCCTATTAACTCCTCGGTCTTGTTCTCGGGGTGGAGCCTGCGCACCGCTTCGTCCACCGACTGCGCCGTCGTCAACACGAACGGCCTGACGGGGCTGCTCGGCCCGCGCGGCGTCGTCGTCGGGCCGCCGGCCGTCGTCTGCGCCGGGGCGCCGGCCGCCGCGGCTGCGACCATGCATAAAGCTGATGCGACTTTAAAAACGCGTTCCTTCATGATTACGGCTCCCTCCCTCGTAGATAGACTCTAAAACTTCCGAAACCGCCTGACCGGCGCGCCCGTCAACGCGCGGCGCACGCGCTTCGACGACCGCGCGCGCGAAGTCTTCGACCAGCGGTCGGTGAAAGTTCGCGTGCGGCGGGTGCGACTCGAATCGCTCGCCGGCGGCCGTCCGAACCCTCAACGTCCCCTCGTTCAGCACTTCGACGCGGACGGAGCCGAGGCTCCCGAAGACCTCCAGCGTGTCCTGCGGCTCGCGCGCGGCGTGCGTGACGCAGAGTGTGGCCTGCGTGCCGCGCGCGAACTCGAAGAGCGCGACGGCCGTGTCCTCGACCTCGCGCCGGAAGAGGACGTTGCCCGCGCGCGCCCTGACACTTTGAACCGGCCCGAAGAGGTCGAGCAGCACTTCGATGCGGTGGCAGCCGAAGTCGAACATCGGCCCGCCGCCCGCGCGCCCCTTCTCGACCAGCCAGCGGCGCGGGTGTTCAGGGCCCGGCTCGAAGTACTCGAAGGCGTTGGCCTGCGCGATGACGGGCGAGCCTATCTCGCCCGACTCGATAATCTCTTTGACGCGCGCGACCGTGGGGTAGAAGCGCCTGTAGTACGCGACGCCGAGCCGCACGCCGTTCGACTCCGCCGCCGCGTTCATGCGCTCGCACTCCGCGACCGTCAAAGCCATCGGCTTCTCGCAGAGTACGTGCTTGCCCGCCTCGGCGGCCGCGACCGCCTGCTCCGCGTGAAGGTGTACGGGCGTGGCGACGTAGACGGCCTCGACCTCCGGGTCGTGAACCAGCTCACGCCAGCCGGCGTGCCAGCGCCGCGCGCCGAACTCACGCGCGAAGGCTTCGGCGCGCGAGGCGTCCGCGCGGCTGACGGCGACAAGCTCGCAGCCTTCAGAGTCGCGCAGCGCCGCGGCCACCCGCTTGCGCGCGATGTCACCGCACCCGATGAGTCCCCAGCCGAGCTTGCGCATAGAGACCTTCAGCGGCCGCGCCCGAGCAGCCATGCGGCGAGGTCCTTCGCGGCCTCGTAGTTGTCGAACTCGGGCGGGAGCTTCCGGCCGTCAACGTACTCGTTATAGAGCCACGGGTCGCCGACGGCGAAGACCCTGCCGCGCCCGTACTTCGCGACGGCCATCACGTTGTAGCCGTCGTGCGTGAGCACGGCCCCGGCCGGCTTCGAGAGGGTCAGCGTGGAAATCTCCTTCAGGTAAAGCTCGCGCGCCGTCTTGAAGATCGCGTGCCCGGCGGGCACCTCGACTTTGCCCTCGACGAAGTTGCTGCCCTGTACGCGGTTCCGGCTGTCCTTGTTGAACCGGACGCCGAAGGCGCGCGCCAGCTCGTTGAAGCGGTCGAACTCGGCGTTGCCCGCGTCGTTGCCCATCAGCACGAGCACGCCGCCCGACTTCACCCAGTCGGCGACCGCGTTGACGTGCGCGGGCTCGACGAAGTGCGGGCTCTCGGTCTCCTCCTTCGTGTCAGGGTCTACGACGATGTAGACGGCGGCGCCGCGAAGGTTCTGCGCCGTCGGCGCCGCGCTCAGTGTTTCGGTGCGCGCGCCGAGGTTGCGGAAGACGTGGCCCCAGACGTAGAAGCCCGGGTTCGGCATCTCGTCCCACTTGTAGTGCCAGACCGTCCCGTCCTTCTTCACCTCGTGGTTGAAGTAGTCGTCGAGCAGCACGGTCTTGCCGCGGCCCGGTCGCCCGGCGGCGGCGGCCTCCATCTCGGCCGTCGCCATCAGGAACGCGCCGACGCCCTTCGGGTCGTTGGTCACGACCTTCTCGCTCAGGTAGTACTCGTAGCTGCCGTCGCGGTACGGGTTCCCGCCGAGCCCGGCGACGCTGACCGTGCCCGTGAAGTTGACGCCGCCGCCTTCGGCCTCCTCGACGAACTGCCGCCCCAGCCCGGCGAAGCCCCTCTGCGCGACCTTGAAGTACGACTCGGGCAGGTAGCCGAGGCGCGTCGCCTTCGCCAGCGCGTAGACGAACATCGCGGAGGCCGACGCCTCAAGGTAGTTGCCCTTCGCGCCGCCCCTGTCCAACACCTGCCACCAGAGGCCGGACTTCGGCTCCTGCACCTTCCCGACGGCCGCCGCCAGCCGGCCGAGGATGGCGAGCAGTTCGGCGCGCTTCGGGTGGTCTTTCGGAAAGTATTCGAGCGTGTCCACGAGCGCCATCGCGTACCAGCCCATCGCGCGCCCCCAGAAGTGCGGCGAGCGACCCGTGGCCTTGTCGGCCCAGCGCTGCTGGCGCGACTCGTCCCAGCCGTGGTAGAGCAGCCCCGTCTTCTCGTCGCGCGAGTGGCGCTCCATCAGGATGAACTGTTTGGCGATGTCGTCGAACGCCTCCGGCTCGCCGAAGGCCGCGGCGTACTCGGCGTAGAACGGCTCGCCCATGTAGAGCCCGTCGAGCCACATCTGCGACGGGTAGACCTTCTTGTGCCAGAAGCCGCCCTCGGTCGTGCGCGGGTGCGTCCGCAACTGTTCGCGCAAGGAGGCGGCCGCCTTCCTGTACTTCTCCTGCCCCGTCACCTTGTAGAGCGTGAGCAGGCTGCGCCCCGACATCACGTTGTCGATGTTGTAGTCGGACGGCTTGTAAGTCCTGATGGTGCCGTCGTCCCCGACGTAGCGGTCTACGACACGCTGGATGTACTTGAAGTAGCGGCCGTCGCCCGTGTTGAGCCAGACGGCCTCCATCCCCTTGAGCGCGACGCCCTGCTCGTAAGCCCACTTGTCCGGCTTCGTCGGGTCGGTCGTCACCGCGTCCTTCCAGACGCGCATGACCGTGGCCGCCATGCGCTCCGAGAGCGGAGCGGCGGCCTGCCCGCGTGCGCTCGGTGCGGGGCCGAGAATGATTAAGAAGGCGAGTATCGCCGACGCCGTTAATCTCAACTGAAGACCCTCCGTAAACCCTCTGTCGTATTTAAAAACCCGCCCGCGCGCTTTTCACCAAAAGGTTTTTATGAGCCGCGCCCCTGACCAATTCGGCGCAATTCGTTCTGCCAATTCCTCGCTAAAAACCAAAGCTCTGACGAATGGTAAAACCTTTACCTCCTCCGATGCGTAAGAAAACACTCGACAAGGTTGACGAAAAACGATTAGAATGCAGGAGCTTTGACGCGCCGCCTTCAGCTTTGAGTTTTCCGAGAGCTGCGAACCCTCGCAGCCGTGGTCAATTAATAATATTAACCGGAGCAATGGTATGACCGATTTGAGCAACGACATCTTCAAGACCATAGACCCCGCGCACCGCGGCACGACCTCCGAGGAGGTCATCGCGCAGTTGCGCGAGATGATCCACCGCGGCGAGCTGCGCCCCGGCGACCGCCTCCCGCCGGAGCGCGACCTCGCCAAGCTGCTCGGCGTCAGCCGCCCCACGCTGCGCGCAGGCATCCGCTCGCTCGCGGCCGTCGGCGTCTTGCAGTCGCGGCAGGGCGCGGGCACCTTCGTCGTCAAGTCGGACGGCCCGCCCTCGCTCGACAGCAGCCCGCTGCGCCTGATGGCCTCGCTCCACGGCTTCACCACGGCCGAGATGTTCGAGGCGCGCATGTCTCTGGAGATGGCCGTCGCCGGGCTCGCCGCCGAGCGCGCCACCGGCGAGCAGATGGCTTCGATGGCCGAGGAGATCACGGGGATGTTCGCGTCGCTCGACGACCCGGAGCAGTTCCTCGTCCACGACGTGCGCTTCCACCAGACGATTGCGGGCGCCTCCGGCAACCGCATCCTGACCTCTTTGATGAACATGGTGGCGACCATCCTCTTCGACACGCGCATCAAGACGGTCAAGCGCGCCACAGACCTCAAGGAGTCGGCCGAGATGCACCGTCACATCTACCGCGCCATACGCGAGCGCAACCCCGAGGCCGCACGCGAGGCCATGCACGCGCACCTCGTGATGGCGCAACGCGGCTGGGAGTCAGAGGCGCAGGGCGGCGCGAACGGCTCCGGCGCGAACGGCCCGGAGGGTAACAACGGGGGCGGCGTCCACTAAAAGAGCCGCCCTCCCCGCTACGCCTCTGCTGTCACCCGCGCCGGCTGGAGCCGCGGCACCAGCGCGTGTATGACGATCAGCGAGACGACGTAGGCCGACCCCGCGATGATGAAGAGCGGCGCGAAGGACGACGCGTCCGGGTTGTCGCCGAGCAGCCACCCCGTCAGCTTCAGGATGAGCATCGCGCCCACCGCGCCCGCCATCCCGCCCAACCCCACGACCGAGCCCACCGCCTGCTTCGGGAACATGTCCGAGGCTGTCGTGAACAGGTTGGCCGACCAGCCCTGATGCGCCGCCGCCGCGAGCCCCACTAGAAACACCGCCACCCACATGTTCGAGAGCTGCGTGACCAGCGAGACGGGCACGACGCAGAGCGCGCACACGAGGAGCGCGACCTTGCGGCCGAAGTTGACCGAGCGCCCGCCCTTGATGAGCGCGGAGGAGAGCCAGCCTCCGCCGATACTGCCCACGTCCGCGAGCACGTAGATGACGACGAAGGGCGGGCCGAAGTTCTTGATGTCGAGCT
Organism: Pyrinomonadaceae bacterium; assembly: GCA_036389815.1. Classification (GTDB taxonomy): domain Bacteria; phylum Acidobacteriota; class Blastocatellia; order Pyrinomonadales; family Pyrinomonadaceae; genus QHXN01. The sequence continues at coordinate 23,967 of DASVWB010000254.1, forward strand.
TGAAGACCTGCGCGAAGAAGAGCGGCAGCAGGTAGAGGTACCAGCGCCAGATGGAGTCGGTGGCGAACTTCGCGAAGACGAAGGCCCACGTCTGCCTGTGCGGGAGCAGCCGCAGCCACGGCACCTTGACGGTCGGCTCGGGCGGGTCGGACTGGATGTAGGCCAGTTCTTCTCGGCTGATCTTCGGGTGTTCGTGCGGGAGGTGGTAGAAGGCGAACCAGAAGATGAGCCAGATGAGGCCGAGCGCGCCCGTCATGATGAAAGACCACTGCCAGCCCCAGTTTATGTAGAGCCACGGCACGGCGAGCGGCGCGATGATGGCGCCGACGTTCGACCCGGCGTTGAAGATGCCCGTGGCGAGCGCGCGCTCCTTCTTCGGGAACCACTCGGCGGTCGTCTTAATCGCGGCGGGGAAGTTGCCCGACTCGCCGAGCCCCAGCAGGAAGCGCGCGACGCTGAAGCCCATGACCGAGCCCATGAAGGCGTGCAGGATGGAGGCGAGGCTCCAGGCCGTGAGCGAAACCGCGTAGCCGATGCGCGTCCCGATCCAGTCGAGCACGCGCCCGGCGCCGAGGAGGCCGATGGCGTATGCGACCTCGAACCAGAAGAGGATGTCCGTGAGCTGCTGCGGCGTCCAGTTGAAGTGCTCGGGCTTGCGCAGCTCCGGGCCGAGGAAGCCGAAGACGAGGCGGTCTACGTAGTTGACCGTCGTCGCGAAGAAGAGGAGCGCGCAGATGACCCAGCGGTGGCGGCCGACGCGCGTGTTCGCCCCCTCGGCCGCGGCCACGGCCGCGCCCGTCGCGCTCGCGCCCGCCGCGCCCGGCGTGGCCTCCGCCTCCGACTTCGGGCGTGCCACGTCCTCGACTATCTTTCCGATTTCGGACATGTTCTAACCTCTCGGTTGTTTGATAGGAAGACTTCGTCGGGTTCTCTTCGGCGTCAGAGCGGCAGCACGTCCGGGGACACGTATACGCGCCCTTCGACGTGGGTCTCTATCTGCGGCCAGACGGGGGTTGTGGTGATAACCTTTACACCGCCGTCCGTGACGACGCAAGTCTCTTCCACCTTCGAGCCCGTCACCGTCGGGTTCCACGCGAAAGCCTGGCGGGGCTCGACGACTTCGCCGCTCGCGGGGTGCGCCACCCAGTCGCGCGTGCGGTAGCCGCAGGCGCCCCCCTGGTGGTGCAGGCGCTCTTCGCCCGCGAAGCCTTCCGCGGCGTACGCACCCGCCGCCACGCCGTAGAGTTCCGAGCCGAGCGCGCCCGGCCGCGTCGCCGCGAGCAGGCGCGCGTGAACGCGCGCCGCCGCGACGGTGCGCCGCCGCAACTCAGACGGCACCTCGCCCGCGCAGACCACGCGCGAGAGCGAAGCGACGAGGCCGCCGCGGCGCGCGCAGGTGACGAGCAGGACGGCACGCGCCCATGCTTTCTCGGTCGGGACGGGGTGGCGGAATTTGCCTATGCGCTCGTCCGCCGCGACCAGCGTCACGACCGGGCGCAAGCCACGCGCAGCCAGCGCGTCGCCCATGCGACGCGCAACTTCCGACTCCTTCAACCCCGGCTCAAGCGACCTCGCGACCTCGCCGACGGCCTCGCCCGCGTCGCGCCCGACACGCCCGAACCTCTCAAGCTCCGGCTCCGTCAGCCTGTAGCGGCAGCGCGCCACCACGCCCTCTATAACCTTCGCGCCGGGGCCGAAGGGGAGGTCTGCCCCGAGCGCGCCCCCAGCTCGAAGGAGCGAGGCCGCGCGGTCGGCGAGGAACGTCGGCGAAGCCTTCTCCTCTTCCCAGCCGAACTCGACGGGCTCGAAGTCCGTGCCGGCCAGCTCCTCTTCGAGTATGCGCGCCATCTCGATGCGGCTGGCGAGCACGAAGCGGCGGCCGTCGGCGCGCACGAGGAGCGCGCACGCGCCCTGCTCGCGGCTCTGGTCAACGCCGTTCGTCCCGCCCGCCGTCAGCCACGCGAAGTTCGGCTGCGAGCCGAGCAGCACGCCGCCCAAGCCTTCGGCCGCGAGCAGGCGCGCGAGCCTGCCGGTCTTCTCTTCTATCTCCGCCCTCTTATCCATTTCGTGCCGCAAGCCGGCGGCTTCGGTCGCGGGCCGTCGCCGGACGGTCTGCATGCAAAGCCGCGCGGGGTGTTCTCTAACAGTTTTTGAGCGCCGCCGGTCTGCGCGATGAGACAGCCGGCCGAGTTAAAACGCACCTAAGAAGGTATGACCAATTAACCGGATGGCGATTATTGTCTAACACCACTGCGCGACGACTGTCAAGCCCAACTTCAAAATCCGACGAGATTATCCAGCCGAAATCTCCACTTCATTCCCTTAGCCCTTGCTTTACCTTTCGAATGTGTGATAAACAACCTCCGCGAAATACTTAAGTGGTCTAACCACTCAACAGAATCAATCCGGGCGACTCTCCCGACGAAGGCCGCCCGCGCTCGTCCCGAGCAGCCGTGCCGGTCAGGGAAGCGGGGGATGTTTTGTCTACAGCGAAGATGAGCAATTACGTCAGAAGGGTCGTCGGCCAAAACGTCTGGCTGAGCCGCGACGGCGCCCCGGCCGAAGCCTTACAGGTTCGCACGCTGGCATACGAAGTCCTCCCGACGGAGGAGGCGGTCGGGCGCGCGCAGTGGGATGAGATCGAGCGCGCTGCGCGCGAGAAGGAGGGCGACCTCGTCATCATCCTGCTCGGCGGGCGCGGCGCGCAGGCGATGTACAAGCGCGTCGCTGAGATAGCGAAGACGACCGCGGCCGACAGGCTGCTCGCGCGCCTGCACGTCTTCACGCAGGACGCGCTCGCGCCGATGCGCATGGACAACGGCCTGAGCTTCGTGCGCGACTTCGAGCGGCTGCTCGGCGAGGCGTTCTTCCGCAAGGTGAAGAGCTTCACGCCGATGCGCACCGACACGGCCGACCTCGAAGGCGGGCTCGCGGAGTACCTGTGTAAGCTCGAAGCGCTGGGCGGCATTGACATCTTCTTCCTCGGCATGGGGCCGGAGGCGGGCGCGGCCTCTCACCTCGCCTACATCAAGCCGGGCTCGGGCGCGGCCGCGGGCGACGTGGCCGGCGTCATCCCCATCTCGGCGAGCATCCTCGAACACCACGTCGGCAAGTTCAAAGCCGGCGGGAGCCACGTCACGCCCGAGGACGAGGCCGAGTGCCGCGCCGCGACGCACATCCTGACGCTTGGGCCGGCGGCCATCCTCGGCGCGCGCCGCATCGTGCAGTCGGTCGTGGACGCCTCGACCGCGCCGGCCAAGCCCGCGAGCTACCGCCGCCTGCTGGATGAGGAGATGTCGGAAGACCCCTCGGAGCGCGCGCGCCAGCTCGACGAGAACCCGGGGCTCTGGCTCCGCGTCCACCCGAACGTCCGTTCGCTGATACTGCCGGACGTGCTGGCGGGCTGAAGGGCTAAAAGAATTTGAAATCTCAAATTTGAAATTTGAAATTAAAGCCGCGCCCCCGCGTCTGCGTAGTTCAATCCCTCCTGATTTATACTCCGCCCGCATGAGACTCGGCAGGACTTCAGTCAGATACGGCGTGGCCCTCGTCGCGCTCGCCGCCTGCTGCGTCTGCGCGCGGGCGCAGAGTTCGACGGGAGGCGTCGTGTCTGGCGGGCCGGTCTCGAAGGTCTGGGTGGCCGACAACGGCGACGGCACGTACAGGAACCCAGTCATCCACGCGGACTTCTCCGACCCGGACGCAGTGCGCGTCGGCGAAGACTTCTACATGACTGCGTCGAGCTTCAACGCCGCGCCGGGGCTGCCCGTCCTGCACTCGAAAGACCTCGTCAACTGGTCGGTCGTCGGCTACGCGCTCGCGCGCCAGCCGCCCTTCGACCTCTTCGACAGGCCGCAGCACGGCAACGGCGTCTGGGCCCCCGCCATCCGCCACCACGCGGGCCAGTTCTACATCTACTACCCCGACCCCGACCGCGGCATCTACCTCGTCAAGGCGAAGGACGCGGCCGGCCCCTGGTCCGAGCCCGTCCTCGTCAAAGAGGCGAAGGGCTGGATCGACCCGTGCCCGCTGTGGGACGACGACGGGCGCGCGTACCTCGTGACGGGCGTCGCCGCCAGCCGCTCCGGCCTCAAGAGCATCCTCGTCGTCAGCCGCATGACGCCGGACGGGACGCGCCTGCTTGACGACGGCGTGCTCGTCTTCGACGGCCACGAACGCAACCCGACGGTCGAGGGGCCGAAGTTCTACAAGCGCGGCGGCTTCTACTACATCTTCGCGCCGGCCGGCGGCGTCGAGACCGGCTGGCAGTTGGCGCTGCGCTCGAAGAACGTCTACGGGCCTTACGAAGAGAGGCGCGTGCTCGCGCAGGGCCGCACGCCGGTCAACGGGCCGCACCAGGGCGCGTGGGTCGAGACGCAGACGGGCGAGTCGTGGTTCCTGCACTTTCAGGACAAGGGGGCGTACGGGCGCGTCGTGCACCTCCAGCCAATGAGGTGGGTGAACGACTGGCCGGTGATGGGCGCCGACCCGGACGGCGACGGGACGGGCGAGCCGGTCTTGAAGTTCAGGAAGCCGAACGTCGGGCGGGCGTGGCCCGCCGCCACGCCGCCGGACTCCGACGAGTTCGACGCGCCCGGCCTCGGCCTCCAGTGGCAGTGGCACGCGAACCCGCAGCCGAACTGGGCCTTCCCCTCGGGGCCGCTCGGCTACCTCCGCGTCTTCAACACGCCGCTCCCGGAGGGGCACAGGAACCTCTGGGACGTGCCGAACCTCCTGCTGCAAAAGTTCCCCGCGCCCGAGTTCACGGCGACGACCAGAGTCACCTTCACGCCGCGCGGCGACGGAGAGCAGGCGGGGCTCCTCGTGATGGGGCTCGACTACGCGCACCTCTCCGTGAAGAAGAGGCCGGAAGGTCTCTACGTCTCGCAGGCCGTCTGCAAGGACGCCGACAAGGGCGGCGCCGAGCGCGAGGGCGCCGCGCTCCCACTGAAGTCGAACACCTTCTTCCTCCGTGTTAAAGTTTCGGGCGGCGCGGTCTGCGCCTTCAGCTACAGCGAGGACGGGAAGAGTTTCAGACCCGTCGGCGAGCCGTTCACGGCGCGGCAGGGGCGCTGGATAGGCGCGAAGGTCGGCCTCTTCGCCACCCGCGTCGGCCGCGCGCGCGAGTTCGGCTACGCCGACTTCGACTGGTTCCGGTTCGAGTAGCGCGAGACGTCTGAACCACACGGATACGGCTTTAAGAATTTCAAATCTCAAATTTGAAATTCGAGACTGCTCTTAGCTGTATCTCCGTGTCTCTGTGGTTCAAACCTTCTCACACGCTCATGCACGATACGACAATGAAAAAGCTCAGACTTTCGCGCGCGGCCGCGGCCGCCTTCGTTCTCCTCGCGCTGTTCGCCGCCGCTTGCGTGCAGAATCCGCAGCAGACGCAGCGGGCGGGCGGCGGCGCGGGCCAGAGCGGCCCCGTGCGCATCGGGCTCTCGATGGACACGCTCAAGGAGGAGCGCTGGCAGCGCGACCGCGACCTCTTCGTCGCGCGCGCGAAGGAGTTGGGCGCGGAGGTGAGCGTGCTCTCCGCCAACGGCGACGACCGCGTGCAGATGCAGCAGGCCGAGAGCCTGCTGACGCAGGGCGTGAACGTCCTCGTCGTCATCCCGCACAACGGCGAGGTCGCCGCCACCATCGTCCAGTCGGCCAAAGCGCGCGGCGTCCCCGTCGTCTCCTACGACCGGCTCATACGCAGCAGCGAGCCCGCCCTCTACGTCTCCTTCGACAACGAGAAGGTCGGCGAGATGCAGGCGCGCTACCTGCTTGAGCGCGCGCCCAAAGGCAACTACGTGCTCATCGGCGGCGCGCCCACGGACAACAACGCGCTCCTCTTCCGCAAGGGTCAGATGAACGTCATCGGGCCGGCGCGCGAGCGCGGCGACATCCAGGTCGTCTCCGACCAGTGGGCGAAGGACTGGCTGGCGAGCGAGGCACTGCGCATCACGGAGGACGCGCTGACGAAGTCGGGCAACCAGGTGGCGGCCGTCGTCGCCTCGAACGACGCGACGGCGGGCGGCGCCGTCTCCGCGCTTGAGGTGCAGAGGCTCGCCGGCAAGGTGCTCGTCTCGGGTCAGGACGCAGACCTCGCCGCGCTCCAGCGCATCGTCGCCGGGACGCAGGCGATGACCGTCTACAAGCCCGTCCATCTGCTCGCGCGCCGGGCCGCCGAGGCGGCGGTCGCGCTCGCCCGCGGCGAGAAGGTCGAGACGCGCGCCGCCGTTAACAACGGCAGCGTGGACGTGCCCTCCATCCTGCTGGAGCCGGTCGTGGTGGACAGGAACAACATCATGGAGACGGTCGTCAAAGACGGCTACCAGAAGCCCGAAGCCATCTACGAGAACGTCCCGCCCGAGCAGCGCCCGAAGCCGTAGCGTAGAGCAGCCGACTCAGTTCTCGTACGTGACGGGGACGGCCTGCGAGACCGGCGTGGCTTCGGGCACCACGGTCTCGAAGGTGACTTCGGCGGGCCGCGCCGAGAAGAGGCGCTCCACGTTCTTGCGCCCCTTGACGGTGATGATGACGCGCTCGCCGTCGTGCCGCACCTCCACGCCCGCGTCCCTGATGACCGTCATGCGCCCCGGCGTCGAGCGCTCGAAGAGGCTCTCCTGCCCGGCGTCGATGAGTTCGGAGAGGCCGCCGCGGCGCTCCGTCGCGCCCGGGAACTTCCAGAGGTAGTAGCCGAAGGAGTACTCCTGCCCCCCGTTCTTCACACGCACGCTCATCTCGTACTCCCGCGCCCGCTCCTTCGTCTCGCTCCTGCGCCACCGCCACACGGCGCGCTGCGGCGCGGGGAACGTGAAGCGCGCCTCGTCGCGCTTGACGGTCGCCGTGTACGCGGCCGCGGCGGCCTGAGCGCCCCGCGCACCCGCGAACGCAGAGCCCGACGCGCCGACGCCCGCCGACGCCGCCGCGCAGCAGAGCAGTGAAGCGCAAAGCATGAAACTCACGACGTACCGGTTCCTCATTTCTCCCTCCGTGCCTCCTTCAAGAGATACTTCGCCAGGCCGAGCTTCTGTTCGTGTATGCCCTCGACGGCGAGCCCGGCCATCAGCTCCGCGCCGAGCGGGTTGAAGTGCGTGTTGTCTTCGATGCCGTTCGGGTAGTTCGCGTGCTCGCCCGCCTTCAGTTGCAGGAAGAGCTTGCGCGACTCTTCGGGGCCGTAGCCGACGAGCAGGCGCTCGCTCTTGCGGTGCATGTCTACGAGCGGAACGCGAAGCTCTGCGGCGACCTCGCGGACGATGCCGGGGTAGACGCCGTGCTGGTCTACGAAGGCGCCCTCCTTCGTGAACTTGCGGCGCATGACGGGCGTGAACAGCACCGGCGTCGCCCCGCGCCCGCGCGCCTCCTTGACGAAGCGCACGAGGTTGGCGCGGTAGTCCTCGGGCGGCGTGTAGCGGTCGGGCTTGTCCTTCGCGCTGTCGTTGTGCCCGAACTGTATGAAGACGTAGTCGCCCTCCTTCAGCGAGTCGAGCAGCCCCCGCCAGAGCCCCTGCTCGATGAAGAGGCGCGTGCTGCGGCCGTTCTTCGCGTGGTTCAACACGCGCACGCGGTCGGCGCGGAAGTGCTTCTGGAGCATCTCGCCCCAGCCGGTCTCGGGGCGCTTCTCGGGCAGCTTCTCCGCCATCGTCGAATCGCCCGCGAGGTGGACGGTGACCGGCCCCTTCGCCGGCGCGGCAGCGGCGAACGCCGGCAGGAGGCACAGGGCAAACAGCAGTCTTCTCATGTTCGTTAACGCGTCCGGAACTTGCCCGTCGAAGGGTTCCAGCCGTCCGCGCCGGCGAGCACCTTCTCCGGCGTGATGTTCTTCGCCTCCGACTTCGACAGCCGCCGCGCCCACGCGACGCGCGCGTCCGCGCGCCCGCCCGGCCCCGTGCTCCCGTACTCGGCGTAGCGGACGGTCTTCTCGCGCTCGGGGAAGTTCCAGTTGTGCCAGCCCTCCGGGCGGACGACCTCAGACATCTCCGTGTCGAGGAAGGCCACGGCCGAGTGCGCGCGCCAGGGGCGGCCGAGGTAGGTTCTGACCTCGGGCGACGCCCCCGTGACGCGGCAGCCGCGGAAGACGAAGCCGAAGGCTTGCGTGTCGGGCGTCGAGGCGGCCGTCAGGTAGCCGTCCCCGAGGGCGTGGATGTGGCAGCGCTCGAAGAAGGCCGTCGCGCCGCCGAAGATGAAGTCAACGTGGCCCGTGATGTAGCAGTTCTCGAAGTAGTGGCGGCCGCGGTTGATGAAGACCGTGTCCTGCCAGCCGAGGAAGCGGCATTTGCGGAAGACCGCGCGGTCGCCGTCCACGCGCACGGCGAGCGCCTGCCCGACCGGCCCCGCGGAGTTCTCGAAGGTGATGTTCTCGGCCGTGAAGTCCTCGGCGTCTACCTGCACGGTCGGCGTGCGGAACGTGCCGATGGGCTTGCCGTCGAGCCCCTTCAGATTCGCGTTCAGGTCGTAGGTGATGACGGTGCGCGCCGCGTCCTCGCCCAGGAGCTTGAAGAAACGCTTCTCGCGCTGGACGTAGACAAGCTCCCTGTAGGTGCCCGGCCTGATGCGGATGACGATGGGGCTGTCGGCCGTGCCCGCGGGCACGGCCATCACGGCCTCCTGCACCGTCCTGTACTTCGCGCTCCCGTCCGCGGCGACGACCAGCTCGACCGGCGCGGCGTACGCCCGGCCGGCCCCGGCGATGACGAAGGCGAGCGCGAGAAGCGCCCCGCCGGCCGTTAAACTCACGCCGCCCGCGATTCTTCCGAACATCCCTTCACCTTCCCCCTTCATTGCGCCGCCTGCGGCGAGTTGAGGCTGCGCCCGCGCTTCGCCGGCTCGATGGTGACGTTCTCGAAGCTGAACGAGCCGGCGCTGTTGAGGACTTCGGCCGCCTCGACGCCGCGGAAGGTGCAGTTGCGGAAGCGTATTCGGTCGATGGTCACGCCGGGGAAGCCGACGACCCACATCACGCGCGGGCTCGACCTGCTGTTGACGTTCTCGATCTCGACGTTGCGCACGACGGGCTTGTAAGGGCCGCGCGCGCCCGTGTCGTAGAGCATGTCGATGGTGAGCACGGCCTCCGCGACGCGGCCGACCTCGACGTTGCGCATGAAGACGTTCTCCAGCACGCCGCCGCGGATGGCGTTCGACTTGAAGCGCAAGGCGCGGTCGAGGTTCGGGCTGTCCATCCGGCAGTCCTCGACGAAGACGTTGCGGCAGTCGCCCGAAATCTCGCTGCCGATGACGACGCCGCCGTGCCCGTCCTTCATCGTGCAGTTGCGCACGACGATGTTCTCCGAGGCGACGCCGACGCGGCGGCCGTCATCGTCGCGCCCGGACTTGATGGCGATGCAGTCGTCGCCCGTGTCGAACGTGCAGTCCTCGATGAGCACGTCCTTCGAGGACTCGGGGTCGCAGCCGTCGTTGTTCGGGCCGTGGCTGTAGATGTCAACGCCGCGGACGGTGACGTTCTCGGAGAGCGTCGGGTGAATCTCCCAGAAGGGCGAGCGGACGATGCGCACGCCTTCGATGAGGACGTTCTTGCAGCGGTAGGGCTCGATGAAGGGCGGGCGCAGGAAGTGGCCGCGCCCGAAGACGCGCCGCGCGACGGGGATGCCCGTGTTGCCCATCTCGCGCAGCCGTCTGACGTCGGGGGCGGCCTGCGCGGGCTCGCCGCCGCGCCTGCGCGCCCAGGCCCACCAGTTCTCGTCCGAGGCGCCGCCGTCGAGCGTGCCCTTGCCCGTGACGGCGATGTTCTGCTGCCCGAAGGCGTAGATGAGCGGCGAGTAGTTCATCAGCTCCGTCCCCTCCCAGCGCGTGTAGACGGCCGGCAGGTACTTCTCCGGGTCGGTGCTGAACCTGAGCGTCGCGCCCTCGGAGACGTGCAGGTTGACGTTGCTCTTCAGGTGAACGGGGCCCGTCAGGAAGACGCCCGCGGGGACGACGACGCGCCCGCCGCCCGAACGGCTGCAAGCTTCGACGGCCTTGCGGATGGCCTCCGTGTTGTCGAAGTCGCCCCCTTCGCGCGCGCCGAAGTCCGTGATGGGGAAGTCGCGCGCGGGGAAGCGCGGCGGCCGTATGCGCGCGAGTATGGCGGGCATTGCATCCCAGCCGACGGCGCGGGCCGCCCCCGCGCGCGCACGCCGTCCGGCGCGGGACTGCGCGGCCGCATCGGACGGCGCAGGCGTGTAAAGCTGCGGGGCGCCGAGGAGCAGAACGGCGGCGGCGGAGCAGGCGAGCAGGCGTCGCATGTGTGAATTCCCCCTGTACTCGAAGACCTGAATTGTTCGGGTTTGTGCCGATGATAGCAGAAAGGTTAAAACAGGGAAGTGACGATGAAAGCTTTCAGGCGCTCCTTCTGTGCGCCGCGCCGCTCGGCGCCGCCGCTCTCGCAATCCCTTTCGTCGCCGGGGCGGCCGGCAACACGTCGGCTCAGACCCCTACGTCTACACGACGCAGTTCCGGATCAGGTAGCAACCCACGCCCGGACGAAAAAAGGGGGCACGGTTGGAACCGTGCCCCTTACCGGCTCATCGCTCAGCGTTCCTACTTCCGCGTTGCCGGCCCCGCCACCGCGGGTAGTACCGACCCGTTTCCTCAACGCGGGGCCATCTTGTGTGAAGGGCGGCCGACGTGTATGTGCGGGCCGGTGGCGGTGCCGGGGATGGCGAAGCGGAAGGCCGTGAAGGGGATGCCGGAGGCGCGCAGGTAGTCCATCAGCGCGCGCCCCTCGGCGCTGTCGGGGCTCACGCCCACGTCCATCGCGTTGTGGTGCGCGTAGCCCCAGCGGTCGTGCACGGGCGACTGGCCGAAGGAGCTGACGGGGAGCTGGCGTCTGAAGCTCTGCGTGAAGAACTGCATGACCGCGCCCGCCTCCGAGAGCGACCACGCGCGCGTGCCGCCGTAGCGTATGTAGGCGGTCGTGGTGACTAAGCCGCCGGGGGGGCGACGCGTCGCCTTCGCCCGCGCCTGCTCCTGCGCGAGCGCCTTCGCCGCGGCCTCCTCTGCCTCGGCCTCGACCAGCGTCTCGGCTATCTGCACGTCCGCGTTCTTCAACTGCCCCTCGACGGCGGCGACCTTCGCGCGCGCCGCGCGGGCGGCCTCCTCGTCGCGCTCAAGCTCGCGCTTCGAGACGAGGCCGGCCTGGTGCAGCTCGCGGGTCTTGACGACGCGGTCGTCGGCCCGCTTCACCTCCTTGTCGTAGAGCACGAGCAGTTGTTCGAGGCTTAACTTGTACTCGCGCGTCGCCTCCACGAGCTGCCCGCGCAGCCGCGAGAGTTCGGTTTCGGGCGGCGCGGCCTCCTTCCCCTTGGCGGGCGCGCTCCCCTTCCCCGCCGCGGCCGGCCGCCGCCTCGCCCTCTGACCCGCGTGAGCCTCGGCGGGACAGGCTGAGAGCGCGAAGACGACAAACGCCGCGACCGCCGCAAACTTCTCCCGCGCACACACCATGCGCGCTACTTTATCAAAACCGGCGCGCGACCGCGGAGCTTAATCCGCCGGCGGCTCACTTAAATGTTCAGTGTGGCGAGCAGCGGCAGGTGGTCGGAGGCGTCCTTGACGGTCTGCGTCAGCGGCATCACGCGGCATTCGGAGAGCCGCCCTTCGGAGCCGCGCGGGAGGAAGACGAAGTCGAGGCGGACGTGCGGGTCCCAGGTCGGGAAGGTGTGGCCGGGGTCTTTCGGGTGCAGTTGGCGGAAGGCGTCGAAGTAGCCGGCGGCGAGCATGATGGGAATCGTCTGGTAGCTGACGCGCCCGCCGCTCAGCCAGACGAGCGGGCGCAGCCGCGGCGGCAGCCGGGCCGCGTCGAGCAGCTCGCCCGGCGCGAGCGTGTTGAAGTCGCCGGCGAAGACGTGCAGGTCGCCCTTCCGCGTCTCGACCCACGCGAGCATCGCGCGCAGCTCGCGCATGCGCCGCCGCTCCGTCCAGAACGAGTGCACCGCGCTCAGGTGCACGCCGTAGATGCGCAGGCCCGTCCCCCCGACCTCCACCTCGATGAAGTGCCTGCGCGAGCCGCGCGGCCTGTGCCACTCGTGCCGGGCGACGGGCGCGCGGCTCAGGAAGGCCAGCGAGTTGCCCGGGTGCGCCGCCCAAGTCCGCAAGCCCGTCTCGGCCGCGAGGCGTTCGACGACGCGCGGCTGCGTCGCCTCCTGTAGCACGACGATGTCCGGGTCGGCCTCGCGTATCGAGGCGGCGATGTGCGCCTCGCGCCCCGCGCCGCCGTAGCGGATGTTGTAGCTCAGCAGCCGCAGCGCCGTCATTCGCTCTTGCCCACCTCGCCGATGAGTGTCAGGTAGGGCTGGCCGAGCCAGTCGCCGCGCAGCCGCATCCAGATGTCGCGCGTGGCCTGGATGTTGACGGGACGGCCGACCATCTTCTGCAAGCGCTCGCGCAAGGGTATGAGGTTGGGCGCGATGTCCGGGTCCTTGTCGCTCAAGGGCTTCGTGTGGACGCCGGGCAGATAGAAGCCGTCGAGGATGTACTCGCCGAGTATCTCCGTGCCGACGAGGGTGAGGTCGAGGTCGCTCGTGCCGGGGCCGTCGGCGTCGAAGGGCGCGCCGTCGTCGTAGCGCTCGCCCGTGACGGAGCTGCCGCGCAGCACGACGGTCGTCCCGCGGGGGACGGCCCCGCGCACGGCCTCGACGAACTCGCGGAAGCGCCCCTCGTCGCCGCCGAACGCGAGCTTGACGACGCGCCCGCGCATCTCCTCCTCGGTCATCCCCCACGTCTCTTCCTTCGACACACGCACGCCCTCCCTGTTTATTCGAGTCCGCCTATCCTAACTTAACTATTGACTAATGACCGAACCGGGATATGATGCCCCTCCCCGCAACCTCTCAAATTTTCCGGTCACTGGCCCGTCCTTTCGGGACGGCGGAGGGAACAAAAATGCACATCAGCCTCGCACACAGTCGGCTGCGCAGCCTCGGCGCCGCCTGCCTGCTCCTGCTCTGCGCGTGCGCGCCGGCCGCGGCCGGCTGGACGACGAGCGGCAATAAGATCGTCGCGCCGAGCGGCGCGGAGTTCCGCATCTCCGGCATCAACTGGTACGGCTTCGAGACCTCGGACAACATCGCCCACGGCCTCTACTCGAAGGACTACACGGCGGTCGTCGACCAGATCAGGCAGTACGGCTTCAACACCATCCGCATCCCCTTCTCCAACGCGATGTGGGAGCTGAACCCCATCCCGAACGCCAACACGCAGAGCGCGTGCGCCACGTGCAAGGGCAAGCACGCGCGCGACATCCTCGCGCTCATCGTCAACTACGCCGGCTCGCGCGGCCTCCACGTCATCCTCGACAACCACCGCTCGGAGGCCGGCAACTCCGCCGAGGCCAACGGCCTCTGGTACTACGTCTCGGGCAAGAACGCCTACACCGAGCGCAAGTGGATTGACGACTGGGTGAGCGTGCAGCGCTGGGCGCACGGCATACAGCAGACCCTGGGCGCGGCCGACACCGTGACCGTCAACTACTACGCCTCGGACGGCCTGCCGATTATTCTCGGCTACGACCTGCGCAACGAGCCGCACACGCCTTCGCGCACGGCCTACCTCGACGGCGGTACGTGGGGCAGCGGCGACGGCATCGACCCGAAGACGAACCCGAACCCGAACCCGTTCGCGCCCGCCTGCGTCGCCACCTCGACCTGCAAGGACTGGCGGCTCGCGGCCGAGCGCGCCGGAGACACCATGCTCGGCGACGCGCAGACGCGCGGCTGGGAGTACCCGCTCATCTTCGTCGAGGGCGTGAGCACCTACCCGACGGCCGCGGGCACGATGGCCGCCGGCCCTTACGACTGGTACTGGTGGGGCGGGAACCTCATGGGCGTCAACGGCAACGCGGCCAACCCGGGCGCGCCCGTCGTGCTCAACGCGGGCGGGAGTGCTTCGGGGCTCGGGCCGGCGGTGAATAACCAGTTGGTCTATTCGGGGCACGACTACGGCCCCGTAGAGTTCCAGCAGGCGTGGTTCAACGCCTCGACCTGCTACCGCAGCGGGTGCTCCGCTTCGAGCCTCGCGGACATCTGGAAGAAGTTCTGGGTCTTCCCCAACCTCGCGGGCGGCGTCAACCCCGTCTGGCCCGGACACGCCTCGTACCCGTGGGGCAACACCGGGCACACGGGCTACACGCAGGCCCCCGTCTTCATCGGAGAGTTGGGGACGGGCAAGACCGACGCGGACGTCACGTCGACGGGCGCCGGGTCGCAGGGTCAGTGGTTCACAGACATGATCAACTTCATCGAGAGCAGCCACGCGCGCACCGCGGCGAACGACCCCGGCCTCGCGCTGACGGACCTCCAC
>DASVWB010000255.1:0-16438 GCA_036389815.1 Pyrinomonadaceae bacterium
CGCGGCCGGCGACGTGCTCGGCGGCCTCGGCGGCATGTTCGGCGGCAAGAAGGACTAGCGCCCGCCTCGAAGAAGAAGGCGGCGCGGGAGGGCCGAAGCGCTCGGCCCTCCCGCGCCGCCTTTTTTCACGCGGGCCCGGGCCGCAAGACCTCACGGGAATTCCTTCCACGGTATGCCGAATAAATTTCGGCATGTGCCGACGCCGTAACCGCCGCGCGGCCGGCTCACACCGCGTCGTATCTCTTTAACTTCCTGTAGAGGGTGGAGAGGTCTATGCCGAGGACGTTGGCGGCGCGGGCCTTGTCCTGGTTGACGGAGGCGAGGGTGTCGAGGATGTAGCGGCGCTCGACCTCTTCGAGCGTGGGGCGGAGGCCGTCGGGGTCGAGGACGGCCGGGTGGCTGCCCGCGGCGGCGCGCACCCGCGGGGGGAGGCTGTCGGCGTCAATCGCCGCGCCGCTCAGCGTGAAGGCGCGCTCGATGGCGTTCTGGAGTTCGCGGACGTTGCCGGGCCAGTTGTGGTTGATGAGCGCGGTCATGGCGGCCGGCTCGATGGGCTTCTCGTCCTGCCCCTGCTCGCGTGCGGTGCGCTTGACGAAGTGGCGCGCGAGCAGGGGGATGTCCTCGCGCCGCTCGCGCAAGGGGGGCAGGTGCACCTCGATGACGTTGAGGCGGTAGAAGAGGTCTTCGCGGAAGCGCCCCTCCGACACCTCGCGCTCCAAATCCCTGTTGGTCGCGCAGATGATGCGCGCGTCGAAGCGCGCGGGCGCCGACGAGCCGAGCGGCGTCACCTCGTGCTCCTGCACGGCGCGCAGGAGCCTCACCTGTAGCGCCTGGCTGATCTCGCCTATCTCGTCCAGAAAAACGGTGCCGCCCTCGGCCGAGCGGAAGAGCCCGGGGCGCGCCTGCGTGGCGCCGGTGAAGGCCCCCTTCGTGTGGCCGAAGAGTTCGCTCTCCAGAAGCGTCTCGGGGAGCGCGCCGCAGTTGATGGCGACGAAGGGGCGGTCGGCGCGCGGGCTGTTGTGGTGGATGGCGCGCGCGACCAGCTCCTTGCCCGTGCCCGACTCGCCGTAGACGAGGATGTTGGTGTTCGTCGCGGCGACCTTCTCGACGAGCCGGAAGACCTGCTGCAAAGCCTCGCTGGTGCCGATGATCTCCGAGAAGCTGTAGCGCCTGTCCAGCTCGCGGCGCAGCGCGCGGTTCTCGCGGAAAAGCTCGCGCTGCCGCAGGGCGTTCTTGACCGATTGCAGGAGGTCTTCGTTGACGAAGGGCTTGGTGACGTAGTCGTACGCGCCCTTGCGCAGCGCCGAGACGGCGGAGTCGACGGACGAGTATGCGGTCATCACGACGACGAGCGCCTCGGGGTCGATGTCCTTGACGCGGTCGAGCAGCGCGAGCCCGTCCATCCCCGACATGCGGATGTCGGTGAGCGTGACGGAGACGTCCTCGGCGGCGAAGGCTTCCAGCGCCTCCTCGGCCGAGGCCACGGCCGCGACGCGGTAGCCCGCCTCTTCGAGCAGGCGCGAGACGATGGCGCGCATCAGGTCTTCGTCCTCGGCGACGAGTATGAGCGGCTGTGTGTTCATAGGAATGAAGTAGACAGTAGTCAGTAGACAGTAGTCAGTAGAAATCCTCCTTCGGCTGAATCGTTCGGATGTCGGTGTAAGCGCCCGTCAGGCGGAGCCTACTGACTACTGACTACTGACTACTGTCCTTTCTCCTTCCACTCGGCGGCGAGCATCGAGTAGGAGACGAGGTCTTTGAAGTGGTCGTGCACCCACTCGGCCTGGCGGTGCGTGCCCTCCTGCGCGAAGCCGAGCCGCTCGGGGATGCGGCGGCTGCGGACGTTGGCGACGGCGCAGTATATCTCCACGCGGTTGAGGCGGAGTTCTCCGAAGGCGTGCCCGACCAGCGCGCGGCACGAGCGCGTCATGAGCCCGCGCCCCTGGTAGGCCGCGCCGAGCCAGTAGCCGATGTCGGTCTTGCGGTTCGCCCAGTCTATGTTGTTGTAGCCGATGCTCCCCGCCACGCGGCCGCCGGAGAAGATGAGCGTGGCGAAGCCCATGTCCTCGGCGTACTGGCGTATCTGGCGGCGTATGAACTCGCGCGCGTCCTCGACCGAGTAGCGCTCCGTCGCCCACGGCATCCACGGGCGCAGGTGCGCGAGGTCGCGCCGCACGAGCGCCGTCAGCTCCTCCGCGAAGCGCTCGTCCGGGGGGCGCAGCTCAAGCTCTTCGTCTATGCGTCGGCTGAACATCGTCTGGTCATTTCAAATCTCAGACCCGAAATCTCGAATCCTTTAGAGGCCGCCCGCCGTGGAAGTCTGCACGGGCGCGTGCGCGTGCGCAAGCCCGGCGGGCGCCCCCGCGGGGAGCGAGACGCGGACGGCCGTCCCGCGCCCGCCCTCGCCGGGGCGGGCCTCGATGCGCCCGCCGTGCGCCGTCACGATGGCGTAGCAGACCGCGAGCCCGAGGCCCGTGCCGCGCCCCGCGCCCTTCGTCGTGAAGAACGGGTCGAAGACGCGCGGCAGCACGTCGGCCGGGATGCCGTGCCCCGTGTCCGAGAACTCGACGACGGCCTCGTCGGCCTGCGCGCCGGGCGAGAGCCGGACGCGGAGGTCGCCGCCCTCCGGCATCGCGTCGCGCGCGTTCAGGAGCAGGTTGAGGAAGACCTGCTGCAACTGGTCGGCGTCGGCCCACACCTTCGGGGCGCGCGCGTCGAAGTCCGCCGAGACGCGCAGCCGCTTGAAGCCGCGGTCGAAGGCGGCGAGCCGGAGGCTGGACTCCACGACGCGCGCGAGGTCTAAGGGCGCGCGCTCGGGCGGTCGCTGGCGCGCGAAGTCCATCAGGTCGCGCAAGACCTGCGAGATGCGCTCGATCTGCGTCGAGGCCAGGCGGAGCATCTCGCGCGTCTCGGCCTCGTCCCCGCGCCCCGGCGGGCGCGACTGGAGGATCTGTATGAGCGAGGAGATGGAGGCCAGCGGGTTGTTGACCTCGTGCGCGACGCCGGCGGCGAGCGCGCCCGCGGCGGCCAGCTTCTCTGTGCGGACGAGGTGCTCGTTCAAGGCGCGCAGCCGCTCGATGTCCTCGGCCATCTTGCGGCTCATCTCGTTGAAGGAGTCGGCGAGCAGGCCGACCTCGTCGTTGCTCTCCAGCTCGACCTGCGTGCCGTAGGCGCCGCCGGCCACGTCCACGGCCGCCTCGGTCAGCCGCCGCAGCGGGCGCGAGATGACGCGGATGACGAGCGCGACCAGCAGGAGGTTCGGGACGAGGGCCGTGATGACGCTGAAGACGAGGTAGCGCTTCCAGGCTTCGGCCGTGTGGTCGGCGAAGCTCCACCAGACGATGGGTATCTGGAAGAGCGCGAAGCTCAAGACCGCGACCGCGGCGATGGAGAAGGCCACCTTGTACGCGATGGGGAAGAGGCGGAACTGGTCGAGCGCCGACTGGATGGAGAAGAGCTGGAAGTTCGTGATGGCGTAGGCGTAGATGACCGCGCCGACGAGGACGAAGACCGAGCCGACCGGCAGCAGCGTGTAGACGCCCGCCAGCGGGAGCACGATGTTGGCCGCCGTCTTCAGCGTCGCCGTCACCACGAGCGCGACCAGTATCGCGCCGAGCTGCTTGCCCCAGAGGCTCCCGCGGTAGCGCCGCCACTTGGCCGCGAGCAGCGCGAAGCCGTAGGCGAACAGCCCGTAGATGTAGAGGCCGAAGGCGTAGGCGAGCGGCGTGAGTCGAATCCTGAAGTCGGAGCCGTCGAACTCGATGCCGCTCCACATCATCCCGGCGAGCGCCGCCGGCACGAGCACCAGGCCGGGCGCGAAGAGGACGGCCGCGCGCCGCGCGGGCACCTCCGCGTTCTCTGGGAAGACCCACGCGAAGACGACGAACGCGAGCTGCAACAGCAGCGCGAGCGCGAAGCTCGCCCCGGCCCACCACGCCGCGAGCCGGCGCCCGCCGCCGAACCCCCACATCACGATGTCGTTGACCGTCCACAGCGCGAGGCAGGCGATGAAGGCCGCGAACGTCTGGTGCCCGCGGCTGCGCGGCGCGGCCACGAAGACGTAGAAGCCGAGCAGCACGAGCGTGAAGAGCGAGAGCAGCAGCAGCGCGAGAAGCATCGGGGAAGTAGACAGTAGACAGTAGACAGTAGACAGTAGGGAACTTTCGCGGCCAGCTATTCACTTGGTAGCAGTCAGCCCCGCAGGGCGGAGCCTGCTGTCTACTGTCTACCTGAGCCAGGGGCTCAGGATCGCGGCCGCCGCCGTCAGTGGGACGCAGAAGGCGAGCGGCCGGAGCTGGCGCTCCTCAATCATACCACCGTGCGAGAGCAGCCGGTGGAGAAAGGCGAAGGCGGGGAAGGCCGCGAGCGCCACGGGGACGGCGACGAAGACGCCGAAGACGGCGCCGAAGAGGACCACGACCGCGCCCCCGGCCGCGCCCGTGACGACGCCCCACAGCAGCGCCATCAGGAACGGGGCGACGAGGAGCGCGGGCAGGCCGTGGGCGCGCGGGTCGCCCCACTTGCGCCCGAGGAAGCCGCCGAACTTGCGCCCGACCAGACAGCAGATGAGGTTCATCAACAGGCAGACCCCGGCCGCGACCCAACGCATCTCGTCATCCCCGGACAGCCCCAGCAGGAAGCGGCCGAAGAGCGCGAGGGGCGGGAGCAGACCGAGGAACATCCCGAAGCTGCGGTACGCCTCCGCGGTCGTGCGCGGCCGGAGCATCGAGAGCGTGCGGCGCTGCTCCTGCTCGAAGAGGAGCCTGCGGCGCTGCGTGTCGGGCGAGAGTTCGAACTTGAGCCAGCTCAGCCTCCGTGCGACGCCTTCGTCCGGAGCGGCGAGGTGGCAAACGCTGTGGGAACCGCCTGTGTCGTACATGGTTCTTCTCCTTCGGCGGCGTGGGCGCGGGCGGCGCGCTCATGCACGGCCTCCGACAGGCGCGCCACGCCGGCCGCGGTCTCACGGTCGTCGAAGCAGGCCGGCAGCTCGGATGCGCGCGCGAGCGCGGCCGCGAGCGCCTCGGGAATCCGCCCGGCGCCGCCCGCGCGTGACTCTTCCTCCGGCACGCCGGCGCGGCGCGCGAGGTCGCACACGGCCGCGAGCGCCTGAATGAGTTCCGCGCTCGCGCGCCCGCGATGCGCTACGAGCCGCGTGACGTTGCGGCGGTGGACGCAGCGACCCGCGACGAGCAGGTCGTCGCCGCCGCGCCCGGCGATGCGGCACAGCTCCATCTCACGCGCCGTCGGGCGCGCCTCCGGGCTCGCGTGCCGGGCGGCCAGCGCCAGCCCGGCGTAACGCTCGACGCACTCGCGCGCCGCGAAGAGCGCGTGCCGCGCGTCTTCGCCGCAGAGCCCGCGCGAGTCTTCGAGCAGGTCTTCGACGGCGCGCAACGCGCCCACGGCCGCGCGCTTCACGCGCTCGACCCGCTGCGGGTCAGGCGCGCCGACTTCGCGTGACTCGTTCACGCCCTGACGCGCAGACGCGTCGCGCGCGAGCAGCCGCTTGAGCGATGCGTAGGGCCAGGCGAGCGCGGCGAAGGCGCCCTTCAGGAGCGCCGGCCGGTTGCCCGCGCCGCCCGCCTTCTCGGAGAGGAAGCGCGACACGCCGAAGGGCGCCGCCGCCGCGAGATAGATGATGAAGAGTTCGCTCACGATCATCGTCCAGCGGAAGGGCAACGCACATGCCAGCTTCGCGCGCGCCGTCGTGACGTGTGTGGGCGGCGCACTCGTTAGCGTTCGCGTGTGATTTTTGGCGCGCGGGACGCGTCGGCCGGTCGTCCGAGGCGTCGGGCGGAGCGGCGCAAGGTTTTTGGCAAAGAGCGCGCGCGCGGGTCGGGCTTGGCATTCTGCGAACGGGCGGCGGCGAGGCCGCGCTGTTCGCAAAGAGGGCACGCGGGCGGCGCGCCTGTTCGGGGTCGTTGCGGCGCGGTCGCCGAAAAGGGAGGCGGCGGCGCCCAAATCGTTCAGGCAACAGGGCGCCGCGCCCGAGCATCTGTTAAGGTGTTCCCACGGAAGCTCCCTGCAAAACCTCGCGCAGGTATGGCCAGCCGGCCTGAGATGTCAAAGTTTTATTGCGACGGTCTCACGACTAGCGGCCGGCGCAGTCTTTGGACTTTGTGCCTGAGGCTGTGGCCTTCGATTTGCTTTTCGTTCCGTGCGAGCCCGGCGGGCAGACGGTATTCGAACAAAACGGAACTTTCGAGCCCGCCGCGTCGTCTTACAAGAACGAACAAGGTCACACGTTGACGGAATAAACATCATGCAGAAGAGAATCCCGATTAAAGTCATCAAGCGCGACGAGAGGAATCGTCAGGCACAGCCGGCACCCGAGGTCGCCGCCGAACGCACGTCCGCGAAGGAGGCCGCGCGCGACATGGTCGCCACCGTCTCGCAGTGGGTGAGCGAGTTCCAGCAGAAGCGCCGCTCCGAGACCGCGCAGGCCATCAAGACGCTCTTCACCGACGCGACGCCGCAGGCCAGCAAGGCTTAGACTCTCCCCGCGCCTCCCGCACTCTCCTCAGAACTCCCGCGGGGCGCGCAAAGACAAGACTACAGCTCGACGCGACACGAGGCGGCCGGGGCGGCTCAGACGAGAGCCCCCGGCCTTCGTGCGCGCGGGCGTTGACACGCGGGCGCCGGGGCGCATAGCATTCGCGGCTACAGAAGGCCCGAAGTCCCGGAGGCTCCCGATGAAGAAGACCGCGAGTAAGCAGTCGGGCAGGCGTGGGGAGCGGCCGCTCACGGCCCCCGCGCGCAAGTCGCCCTCGCCGCACGGCCACCCGCTCGTGCGCTCCAAGCCGGAAGACCGGGTGCACCCCGCCGAGCGCAAGGCCAAGCACAAGCGCAGGCCGGCGGACGGCGAATGACGCACGAGACCGGGCGCGCCTTCGTCGCGGAAGCGCGGCGGCACCTCTCGGCCGACTACCTGCCGAAGATAGAGCGCTGCGTCGAGCGCCTCACGGACGCGCAGGTCTGGTGGCGCGCTTCCGAAAGCTCGAACAGCGTCGGCAACCTCATCCTGCACCTCGAAGGGAACCTGCGGCAGTGGGTCGTCTGCGGCGCGGGCGGCCGCGAGGACGTGCGCGCGCGCGACCGCGAGTTCGCGGAGCGCAGGCAGCTCCCGCGCGATGGGCTGCTGGCGGCCCTGCGCGCGGCCGTGGCGGAGGCCGACGGGGTGCTCGCGCGCCTCGACCCCGCGGCGCTTCTCGAACGCAGGCGCGTGCAGGGGCTCGACGTGACTCTGCTCGCCGCCGTCTTCCACGCCGTCGAACACTTCTCGACGCACACGGGGCAGATCGTGCTGCTGACGAAGATGCTGACGGGCGCCGACCTCGCCTTCTACGACTTCTCGTCGGGAGTCCCGCGCGCCGACTGGGGCGGGTGACCTCGCGCGCGAAGAACTAAAAAACGAAAACTTTCGCTCGGGACTTTTAAAACTCGCGCGTTCGTGCTTAATATATCCGCCGAGGTGTGCACCCCTTGTTTTCCGGCGCACCGCACCCGCGGAGAGAATCCAAAACCTCCGGCGCCGCCGCCGTCATATAAAATTTCCGAGGAGGCTTCTGTGTAATGACTTATGTCGTTTGCGAACCGTGTGTGAACTGCCGCTACACGGACTGCGTGGTCGTCTGCCCCGTCGAGGCTTTCCACCTGGACGACACCGCCGTGTGGATCAACCCCGAGACCTGCATCGACTGCGACGCCTGCGTCCCCGAGTGCCCCGTCGAGGCCATCTTCGCCGAGGACAAGGTGCCCGACGAGTGGCAGCACTACACGGCCATCAACGCCGAGAAGTCGCTGAGCGGCCTGCCCATCGTCAGCGAGAAGCTAGAGCCGCTGTGTTAGGCGCGCGCCGCGCTGGCGCGGGCGAGGTGTCGGATTTGAAGGGCGGCGCGGGCGAGAGACGCGGGCGGCGGTGGCTCGGCGCGCTGGCCGGCCTGGCGGGGCTGACCGCCGGCGCGGTCGGGGCGGCGCTGCTTCTGAGGCGCGGCGGCGGCGGCGGGGCGGGGAAGGGCCGCTCGCTCTACCCGGAGTACAACCGCCGCGGGGGCGACCGCTGGGCGCGCCCCGGCATGAACGTCACCTTCCGCGCCGAGCTGATGCCCGGCCGCAGCCGCTCCGAGCGCACCTTCCGCGTCGCGGAACTCCTCCCGAGCGGCCGCGTCACGCTCGAAAGCTTCACCGGCGACCACTCCGAGACGGAGTTCGAGCCGATACGTTAGCGGGTTAAGAGATGTTAACAGCGAGAAGGGCGTCGCCGCGGAGGTGACGCCCTTCTCGCTCGTCAGGCTGAGCCCGCGCTCACCACTCGTACTCGCGGCCGGGCTCCATCGCGGAGAGGCGCGCGACGCCGAGCGACTCAAGCTCTTCGATGAGCTGGCGGCGGAACGAGGGCTTGAGGTGCATGGCGAGGACTTCCGGGGACTCGTGCGCGAGCTTGCGCAGCTCGCGGCCGAGCGCCGCGGGCGTGAGGTGGCCGGAGGCTTCGGCGAGCTTGGCGAGCGCGTCGGGGAAGGACGCCTCGATGAGCAGCGCGTCGAGGCGCGGCTCGCGGTTGACGACCTCCCAGAACTCGTCGGTCGCCGAGGTGTCGGAGCTGAAGGCGACGGTGCGCGCGCCGTCCTTGAGCAGCAGGCCGACGGTCGGGACGATGTGGGTGACGGGCACGGCCCTCACCGTGAGGTGCGCGACGCGGAACTCCTCGCCCGCGCGGAAGGGGACGAACTCCATCACGCGCGTCCGCCCGTTGTCGAAGTTCTGGAAGGGCGGGTAGACCGTCCCGTTGAAGACGTCGCGCGCCAGCAGCCCGCACACCTCCTCGGTCGCCCACACGCGGACGGGCTCTTCGAGCGAGCCGAACAGGTCGTCCACGAAGATTGGGAGCGTCGCGATGTGATCAATGTGCGGGTGCGTCACGACCACGTCGCGCACGCGCGCGCGCTCCTCGTCGGTGAGGCCGATGGCGATGCTCCCGGCGTCGATGCAGACGCGGCCGTCGACGACGAAGCAGCTCAAGCGCTGCTCCGGCGTGGCCCGCCCCTCGGCGTCGAACGTGCTCGGCAGGAGTTTGATCTTCACGAGAGTGAGTGACGGGCGGCGGGCGGCGGGTGATGGATGAAAGGCGGCCCGCCTTCGTCCATCACCCGCCGCTTATCGCCCCTCATTTTCTTTCCAGTTGCAGGCGCAGCCGGCATATCTGCTGCACGTAGTCGGCCTCGCGCTCGGCCGCCGGGCCGCCGCGCGGGTGGACGCCGCGCGCGACGCGCGAGCGGTGGAAGGCGAGCTCGCTGGCCGCGCGGTGCAGGCGCGCGCGCGCGCGCCAGTGCGCGAGGCCGCCGCCCGCGAGCGCGCGGTAGGACGAGCCGGCGCGCCCCACGACCGAGCAGAGGCACGCGTACTCGGCCTCCGTGATGAGCCCGCCCGCCAACTCCGGGCGCAGGTGCTCGCGCAGCACCCGCCCCTCGCGCCGGAGCGAGAGGACGATGACAAGCAGCATGCCGAAGAAGGTCGGCATCATCACGAGGAAGTAGGTGAGCAGCACGTAGGCGCCGTTCTCGGAGACGGCCGTCAGCCGCGCCGAGGCGTTCCAGGCCGCGTGCAGCAGCACGGCCGCCGCGAACCCCGCGCCCGGCGCGAGGATTCTCACCGGCCGCCTCGCGGTCTGCGCCGCCAGCCCCAGCCCGACGCCGGTCATCGCCGTGAACAGCGGGTGCGCGAACGGCGAGAAGAGCCCGCGCACGATGAAGACGCCGAGGGCGTTGTTCTCGGCCACGGCCACGCCGTAGTACTTGACGTTCTCCGTCATCGCAAACCCCAGGCCCACCATCGCGGCGTAGATGACGCCGTCGGTCACGCCGTCGAACTCGTCGCGCCGCCAGAAGAAGAGCGCGAAGAGCGCCGCGGCCTTCGCCGTCTCCTCGACGAGCGGGGCCGACACCACCAGCCCGTAGGTGTCGCCCGCCGACTCGCCCGCGATGGCGCCGACGACCGCGACGCCCACGGAGTTGATGACGATGGCGAAGAAGACCGCGACGAGCGCGCCCCAGAAGAAGGCCGCGGCGAGCATCAGCGGCGGCTCCGGCTCGTAGCGGTCGAGCCAGAGCACCAGCGTGACGTAGACGGGGACGGGCAGCGCCGCCGCGGCGAGCCCCGCGAGGAAGGGCACCGCGCCCGTCTCGTAGCCGATGAGCCAGAGCGTGAAGAGCCCCGTCAGCAGCGCCGCCAGCACGGCCATCGAGCCGAGCGCCCAGCGGAGCGCGCCCCTGCGGCGGGCCGCGCGGGGCGTCGGCGCGGCCGAGAGGCCGGCGTAGGGGGGGGCGGGGGACTGTTGCATAAGGGCTACCGCGGGGGAGTGGCTACCCCCGCGCGTTCAGGTAGAGCAGGACGAGCAGGCCGATGAGCAGCACGGCCACGAAGCCGATGACGGCGAGGAGGACGGTGTTGCCGCGCGGCGCGGGCTTAGCCTGCGGCGGCGTTTCGGGGCGCGCCGCAGGGGCGGCCGGGCGCTCGGCCGACTGGCGGCGCGCCACCTTCTGGCCGACCACCGTCGAGGCCATGTCCCAGCCCTCGTCGCGCTCGGGCGCGGCCGCCGCGCTCATCCCGACCACGGCCCCGCACCTCGGGCAGAACGCCTGGTCGGCCGCGACCCCCGCGCCGCACTTCTGACAACGCGTTTCCATCTTTCAGAAAACCCCCTTGCCTCTCTGACGTGCTGCGCCGGGCGCAAACGGAACGCAAGTATAAACGTTGCGGGCCGCGACTTCCAACAGGAATTGTTTGGATTTGTTCGTCGGCTCACCTGTTCATTGAATCGTTGAACCGATGAGCCGACGAACAGGTGAGTCAACGAACAAATGAATCAATCACTCAATCACGCAATCCCGTGCGGATAGACGCGTCGTCGCGGAAAGACTATAATCCGGGCTTCGGCCGCCGCGCCGGCGCCGAGCCACCGCCGGCACCCCTTTTAAGAGCAGTCGCGCCCCTTATACTAAACCGGAGAGTAACTTTGCCCACCCGTTCAGCCGAGCAGACGGCACAGCAGAGCGCGCGCGCGCACGCGGCGTCGTCGTCGGCGCGACGCCGCCCGCAGCCGCGCATGCCCTCGACTGCCGGCTACATGTTCGCGGCGGGCGGCCTCTCGCTCGTGCTCTTCTGGCTCATCTGGGCGCTGCTGCGCTCGGACGGCGAGGAGGCGCCCTGGGTGCCGGCGGGGCTCGCCGCCGGGTTCGTCATCCTCTTCGCGGCGGCCGCGCGCGAGGTTGTGATGCGCCGCGCGTGGTCGCGCTACACGCGCGAGATGGAGCTGGTGATGGGCGCGACCGACGCCGCGCGCCCGGCGCCGCGCCCGAAGGCGGCCGCGGCGAGCTGGCCCGGGATGCAGGCGCAGGTGGCGGCGCTGCGCGGGCTCCAGCAGAAGCTCTCGGAGCTGGACGCGCCCAACACGCCGCCCGAGTCGCACCTCGAAGCCTACAGGCTCTGCGAGCAGTACCTCGGGAGCACGGACGAGGCGCTGCGCGCGCCGGGCGGCGCGGCCGAGATGCGCGCGGCGCTGCGCTCGGGCCAGGAGCGCGTGCGCGCGCTCCAGCGCAAGCACCTGCTCGCCTGGGCGCGCGGCGAGGCGACGCGGCTCACGCACGAGGCGCAGCGGCGCGTGCGCCCCTCAGACCGCATCGAGACGGCGCAGCGCGCGCTCGAAGTCCTCGGCGAGGCGCTGCGGGTCTACCCCGGCGAGCAGGAGCTTTTAGACTCCTCAATCGCGCTGCGGAACTTCGTCGCGTCGGTGAAGGTCGGGCAGTGGGTCGAGATGGCCGAGCGCGCCGCCTTCCGCGGCAAGTACGCGCGCGCCGTCGCCCGCTACCGCGACGCGCTCTTCTACCTCTCGCGCGCCGACATGGGCGAGGAGGCGCGCGACGAGGCCGCCGTCCGCATCCAGCGCGAGATAGAGATGCTGCGCGCGCGCGTGCGCACCTCGGAGATGGCCGACGACGCCGAGGGCGACGGCGCGGCCGCGCGCCGCGTCGGGCGCCGCGACGCGGACGCCCCCGGCGGCGGCGAGGTGGTCGGTTGATCTCGCAGCGCTGCCCGAAGTGCGGGAGTTCGCGCGTGCGGCGCGGCTACACGGACACGCCGCTCGTGCTCCGCCTGATTGGCGTTTACAACCTCTTGTGCGACAATTGCAACCTCCTTTTCAGGGGCTTCGCGGTGCCGGGCACAGTCCCGGCGCGCGGCGCGCACCGACGCCACCGCCGCCGCCACGGCGGGGCTCGGGGCGCGGGGCGCGGCGAGGAATAGGCCGCCGCGGCGGGCGGCGCGGGCAGCCCCCGAGGCCGCCGCGACATCTACAATCTCTTGGCTTTTCGGCGGACGGTTCACAGCGACCCTCGACCGGCCGGCGCCCACCCGGGCGCCACGCTCCCACAGGAAGGTGTTTTATATGAGAGTGAGAAGCGTTCTTTTCGTGCTGGCCTTCTGCTGCCTCGCCCCCGCGGCGGCGGCCCAGCAGGCCGGCGGCTCGGCGGCCGGGGCGCCCTCGGCCGGCGCGGGCGGGTCGGCCGCGCTCGACGCCGTGGGCGTCAAGAAGTACCTGCTCGGCCCGGGCGACGTGCTCGACCTGCGCGTCTACAACGAGCCGCAGTTCAACGGCACGCTCGTCGTCGACGACGAGGGCAACGTCAGCGTGCCCTTCATCGAGGAGCCGATACGCGCGCAGTGCCGCACCGACCGCGACATCAAGCAGGAGATCGTCAAGCTGCTGGAGCGGTTCCTCCGGAAGCCGCAGGTCAGCCTGCGCGTCTCGGAGATGAAGAGCCGCCCGGCCGCGGTCGTCTACGGCGCGGTGCGCAACCCGACGGCCTTCGACATGCGCCGCCGCGTCAGGCTCATCGAGCTGCTGTCGCGCTCGGGCAGCGTCACCGAGCAGGCCAGCGGCGACGTGCAGATTTTCCACACGGAGAGCCTGATGTGCCCCGAGCCCGAGGACGCTCCGCTCCTCGCCTCGTTCAAGAGGTCGGACGACGCGATGGGCGTGCCCTACTCCGTCTACAAAATCGAGGACGTGAAGAACGGCGTGAAGGAGGCGAACCCGGTCATCTGGCCCGGCGACATCGTGCTGGTGCAGGAGGCGCGCCCCATCTACATCACCGGCGCAGTCCAGCAGCCGACGGGGCTCTACCTGCGGCAGAACCTGACGCTCTCGCTCGCCATCGCGCAGGTCGGCGGGCCGCGCAAGGGGGCCAAGACCGACAAGGTGCGCGTCATCCGCTCGAAGCCGGGCGCCTCGAACCCCGAGGTGCTCGTCTACAACCTCGACGACATCAAGAAGGGGCGGAAGCCCGACGTGGCGCTACAGGCCTACGACGTGGTGGACGTGTCGGACGGCTCGCCGTGGGAGCTGAGGAACCTGCCGATGACCCTGCTCGGCATGGCGCAGAACAGCGCGCAGAACATCATCAGCTACGGCTCGGTCAGGATCATCCAGTAGGAGCGGGCCGCGCCGCGGCCGCAGCCGGGCGGGGCCGGCCTCCTTTGCGGGGGCGGCCCCGCCCCTCCTTTGCGGGGGCGCCCCGTTGGCCGGGGCGGCGGCGCCTGTGGTAGATTACCGGCTTCGCCGGGACACAAATAATTTCGTGGAAGGCCGTTATGAGTAGAAACTACAGCCGCGCGGCGACCGAGGGCGCGCGGAAGAAGCGCCGCCGCAACTCGCTCCTGCTGAGCGCCGTCGCCGTCGCCGTCATCATCGCCCTGCTGGCCACCGAGCAGGTGGCGCTCCTCTACCTCATCGCCACGCTCGGCGTCGCCGTGCTCCTGCTCGTCGTCGCCTTCTCCGACCTCCACGGCGCGCAGCAGACGGCCGCCGCCGCCGTCGCGCCCGTCCCGGCCGACGACGCGGCCGCCATCGGCGACCGCAGCGGCGGCCCCCGCGTGACGACCGCGACGCTCGCAGGCTCCGCGCCCCGCCGGCCCAAGCGCCGCCAGAGAAGATAAGAACGCCGAACTGGCAACGCCGGACGCCGGACTGAAGGCCCGCCGCTTTCAGTCCGGCGTCCGGCGCTCCGGAAAGATTCTGTTTGGAGCGGCGCCGCGCCGCCTGCTATGATGCTCGTCGCCGCGCGAGCGGCCTTCGACCCACACGCGAAGCAGCGTCTCTCTCCACCCGTCATCCGGTTCCCCCGGCTGAAGACAGACTGTCAAGGGGTTATTTTCATGCGCCTGACTGCCACGCTACTCGTCCTGGCGGCGTTGATACTGGCGCCGGCCGTGCGGCCGCGCGCCTACACGCTCCAGTACACGGGCACGGCCGCGACCACGCAGGTGCGCTGGCCGACGACGAACATCACGGTGGCGCTCTCGACCTCGCTCAGCAGCCCGCCGGCCTACGTCCACGCCACGGGCGCGCAGGTCGTCCTGGCCGCGCGCCGCGCGCTCTCGCGCTGGGCGCTGGCCTCCAACCTCCAGTTCACCATCACTTCGAGCGCCGCGCAGGACGCCGTGGCCGACGGCGTCAGCCTCATCACCATCGCCGACACGGGGTCGAACCGCGCGCTCTTTTCGACCGGCGTCCAGCCCGGCCGCGCCCGCATCACCTTCGACAGCAGCTCCGGCAGCATCACCGAGGCCGACCTCGCCATCAACCCGCTCGTGACGCGCTTCGACGCCTTCGGCAACCAGGTCGGAAGCTTCTTCTCGACCGACGGGACGAACGACAGCTACGACCTCGAATCCACCTTCGTCCACGAGATCGGCCACATGCTCGGGCTCGAACACTCGGGCGTCGTCGCCGCCTCGATGCAGCCGCGGCAGGGGACGAACGGCACCTACAACCTTCCGAACTTCACGACGCGCACGCTCTCGACCGACGACGTGGCCGGCATCCGCGCCATCTACGGCCCGCGCACGGGGCTCGGGAGCATCGCCGGTCGCGTCTCCTCCGGTTCCTCGACGGGGCTGGCCGCCTTCGGGGCGCACGTCTTCGCCGAGGAGGTCTCGACGGGGCGCGTCATCGCCGGCAACGTCGCCAACTCCCTGGGCAACTACCGCATCGACGGCCTCCCGCCGGGGCAGTACCGCGTCGTCGTCGAGTACCTCGACGAGCCCGTGCTCATCACGCAGATCGGCTCGAACGGCGGCGGCTACCCGGCCACGACGCTCAGCCAGCAGCCGCCCTTCCTGACGGCCGATGCGGGGACGGTCTCGGTCGCGGCCGACGGCACCTCCTCGCTCGGCATCGTGGTCGCGGGGCAGGTGCCCGCCCTCAACCCGAAGTTCATCGGGACGGGCGCCAGCTTCCAGCTCTCGACCGTCGCAGTCCCCGTCGTGCCGGGGCAGGCGGCGACCATCCTCGTCGGCGGCGACAACCTGAACCTCGCGTCCTCGGGGGGCACCGTGACGGGGGTGACGATCAACTCGCCCTTCATCGCCGTCTCGAACGTCCAGCAGTTGCCGGGCTTCGGCATCCCCGTCGTCAGCTTCGACATCACGCCGAGCATCCTGACGCCGCCGGGCGAGTACAGCGTCCGCCTGACCTCCTCGGCCGGGCAGATCGCTTACGTGACGGGCGGCCTCACGGTTGACCTGCCGAACGGCGTGCCGGCCAACCAGAACCTGAGCGACAACACGCAGTTCTTCGTCGCGCAGCACTACCGCGACTTCCTCTCGCGCGAGCCCGACCAGTCGGGGCTCGCCTTCTGGACGAACGAGATTGAGAAGTGCGGCGCCGACCAGCAGTGCAGGGAAGTCAAGCGCATCAACGTCTCGGCCGCCTTCTTCCTCTCCATCGAGTTCAAGGAGACGGGCTACCTCGTCTACCGCTTATATAAGGCCGCCTTCGGCAACATAGCGGGCACGCCCGTGCCCGTGCGCTTCCAGCAGTTCTTCCCCGACACGCAGGAGATAGGCCGCGGCGTCGCCGTCGGCGTGGGCGACTGGCAGACGCAGCTCGAAGCCAACAAGCAGGCGTTCACGCGGAAGTTCGTCCAGCGCCCCGAGTTCGTCGCGCGCTACCCGCTGGGGATGTCGGCGGAGGCTTACGTGGACGCACTGTTCGCCAACGCCGGCGTGACCCCGACGGCCGCGGAGCGGCAGGCGGCCATCAACGCCTACGGCGCGGGCGACGTGGTCGGGCGCGCGGCGGCGCTGCGGTCGGTGGCCGAGAGCCAGACGGTCTTCCAGGCCGAGCTGAACCGCGCCTTCGTGCTGATGGAGTACTTCGGCTACCTCCGCCGCAACCCGGACGACCCGCCCGACGCGGACTTCACCGGCTACAACTTCTGGCTGAACAAGCTGAACCAGGCGGGCGGCAACTTCGTCCAGGCCGAGATGGTCAAGGCGTTCATCAACTCCATCGAGTACCGCCAGCGCTTCGGCACACCGTAGGGGGAGAGTAGACAGTAGACAGTAGACAGTAGACAGTAGATAAAAGAAGAGCGGCGCGTCCCGG
>DASVWB010000256.1:0-11803 GCA_036389815.1 Pyrinomonadaceae bacterium
GACTGGGAGCTGGCCGACTTCGGCGACGCCTGCTGGGACGCGGGCGCGGTCTTCCAGTCCTACCTCTCGTTCTGGGTCTTCTCGATGCCCGCGACGCCGGGCGTGCCGGCCGAGCAGTTGGTCGGCTCCGCGCAGTTCCCCGTCGAGAAGATGCAGCCGGCCATCCGCGCCTTCTGGCGTTCGTACGTCGAGACGCGCGGCCTCGGCGCGGAGGAGGCTCGCGCGGCGCTGGAGCGCAGCGTCGGCTACGGCGCGGCGCGCATGATACAGACCGCCTACGAGTACATGTTCTACGCGCCGCAGATCACGGCGAGCGCGCTCTACCTGCTCCAGCTCAGCCTCAACATCCTGAAGAGCCCGCGCGAGGCGACCGCCAGCCTCCTCGCCTTATAAGAACGGGGGTTTCGCCGCCGAGATGAGAGAGCAGCTCACGGCACAGCTCGGGAAGATCGTCCGCGCCTTCGAGGTGCGCTCGCCCGACTCGTTCACCTTCGCGGGGCGCGTCTTCTCGGTCGGCCGGGCGGGCGCGGCCGACCACGCGCACGGCTTCGCCGGGCGGCAGGCGAACCCGCTGGCCCAACTGCTCGAACAGACGCTCTACCAGCACTGCTACTGCCGCACCTTCGACGGCGCGCTGCGCGACGACGCGCAGGAGCCCTTCGACGGCGTAGACCTCACGCCCGCACTCTCTGAGGCCAACGCCTCGCGCGAGCGCTGGGACTCGGGCTGGCAGGTGCAGCAGGTCCTGCCCTCTGGGCAGGTGCTCGCGCAGAAGGCCGGCCGGCAGCGCGCGCTGTGGGCGGGCGAGTTCCTCTCGACCGACGCGCCGGGGCACGCGCCGCGGCCGGGCACGAACATCTCCGTCTTCTTCATGCGCGAGACGACGACCATGCAGCCCGGCTTCTACTTCGCCTTCGGCGAGGCGCAGGGCGTCGAGCTCGACACCTTCAGCCTCGCGCGCTTCTACTGGAACCTGCGCCCCGAGGGCGCGGCGCCGCTCGTGCGCGCCGTCACGCGCGGCCTCAACCGCTTTCAGGTGCCCTTCCGCATCAAGTGCCTGACGAACTCCGCCTTCTACAGGCGCAACGACTCGGCCGTACTCTACGTGGACAGGCGCTTCTACCCCGTCACGGCGCGCGTGCTCGCGGGGGTCTACGAGGGGGTGTCGGGGCACCTGCGCCCCGCGACGCCGCTCTTCGCCAAGCGGCTCGCCGACGGCCTCGCGCTCGCGGAGGAGCCCTACACGGGCGAGAGCTTCGGCATGCAGCGCTGCCGCGTCCTCGCCGAAGGGCTTCTGAGCGCGCACGCGCGGGGCTTGCGCGACGACGCGGCGCGGCTCGAAGAGGTCGGGCGCGCCTTCGAGGCTTACGGCCTCTCGCTCGACGCGCCGCACCTCAACCCGCGCTCGGTAGACCGCTACGAGTTTCCCGTGGGGAGGGCCGCCGCGTGAGCGCACCGCAGACGGACGCCTTCCTCGAAGCGGCCGACTTCGTCGCCGCGCGCCTGTGCCGCGACGCGCTGTGGGCGGGCGGGCGCTGCAACTGGCTGGGCGACTCGATGGAGTTCGTCGGCGGCCAGTGGGTGGTCGCGCACCGCGCCTTCGGCCCCGAACTCTACTCGGGCACGTCGGGCGTCGCGCTCTTCCTCGCCGAAGCCTTCGCCAAAACGGGCGAGCCGCTCTTCCGCGAGACGGCCGCGGGCGGCGCGCGCCACGCGCTCTCGCGCCTCGAAGACGTGCCGCCGCAGGCGCGCGCGGGCTTCTACACGGGGCACACAGGCATCGGCTACGCGCTCGCGCGCGCGGGCGAATTGCTCGGCGAGCAGGAGTTCGTTGACCGCGGGCTGCGAGCGGTCGAAGCCCTCGCGGCGGCCGAGCCCGACGAGCGCATGACCGACGTGCTAGCGGGCAGCGCCGGCGCAATCCCCGGCCTCCTTTACCTGTGGAAGAGGCACGGCCTCGGGCACCTGCTCGACATCGCGGTAAGGCACGGCGAGTTCCTCGTCGGCGCGGCGCGCAAGACGCCGACCGGCTGGTCCTGGAACACGCTGAACGTCCCCGAGGAGCGGCGGCGGCAGGACTTGACCGGCTTCTCGCACGGCGCGGCCGGCATCGGCTGGGCGCTGCTCGAACTCTGGAAGGCGACCGGCGAGGTGCGCTTCCGCG
Source organism: Pyrinomonadaceae bacterium (assembly GCA_036389815.1). GTDB lineage: Bacteria > Acidobacteriota > Blastocatellia > Pyrinomonadales > Pyrinomonadaceae > QHXN01. Next base: position 2,165 of record DASVWB010000256.1, read on the forward strand.
TCGCGGCCGAACAGGCGTTCGCCTACGAGCGCCAGTGGTTCGACCCACGGCAGGAGAACTGGCCCGACTTCCGCGGCCTCTACGACTCATGGGGCGGCGGGGGCGCCGCCCAGCCCGGCTTCATGACCGCGTGGTGCCACGGCGCGCCCGGCGTCGGGCTCTCGCGCCTGCGCGCCTACGCGCTCACGGGCGAAGAGGTCTACCGCCGCGAGGCCGAGGCCGCGCTGCGCACCACCTCGCGCGCCCTCGCCGCGCCGGCCGCGCAGGGTCAGGCCAACTACTCGCTCTGCCACGGCAACGCCGGCAACGCCGAGCTGCTCGTCTACGCCGCGCGCGCCCTCGGCGAAGACTCCCACCGCCAACTCGCCGAGCAGGTCGGCCTCGCCGGCATCGACCTCTACCGCAAGAGCCAGAGCCCCTGGCCCTGCGGCGTCCTCCAGGGCGGCGAGACGCCCGGCCTCCTCCTCGGCCTCGCCGGCATCGGCCACTTCTACCTACGCCTCCACGACCCCGTCGCCGTCCCGCCCGTACTCATCATCCTCCCGGAAGAATAGGAGAGGTTAGAGGCTAGAGGTTAGTCGGGTTGAGTTTCGAATGAGAGTTGGGCCCTTCGGCGGGAACGGTTTTCAACTAACCTCTAACCTCTAACCTCTCCCTACCGTCTCGGCGCGACGGGCTGCGCGGGGACGACCGGGCGGTTGAAGTAGGACTTGGCGAGGCGGTAGCCGAGGAGCAGGGCGACGAGGGCGGCGAAGGCGAGCGGCTTGCGCGTGTCGGACTTGACGAGCAGGTAGTAGTGCAGAACGCCGGCGGCGGCCGAAAGATAGGTGAGGCGGTGGAGCTTCTGCCAGCGCTTGCCGCCGAGACGCTTGATCATCCTGTCGGTCGAGGTGACGGCGAGCGGCACCATCGAGGCGAAGGCCAGCGCGCCGACGAGGATGAACCTTCGGCGCGCCACGTCCCCGGCCATCGCGCCGAGGTCGAACCACTTGTCGAACCAGACGTAACAGAGCAGGTGGAGCGCGCCGTAGAAGAAGGCGTAGAGCCCGAGCATCCGCCGCAGCCGGACGAGCCACTGCGCGCCGGTCAACTTCCTGAGCGGCGTGACGGCGAGCGTCAGCACGAGGAAGACGAGCGTCAGCGTCCCCGTCGTCCGCGTCACGAAGTCCAAAGGGTTCGCGCCCAACTGCCCGCGCCGCCAGTCCCACCCCACCAGCGCCAGCGGCACCAGCGCGTTGACGAACAGGACGAGCTTGTAGAACTTGATGTCCTTCATGAGTAGACAGTAGACAGTAGACAGTAGACAGTAGAAAAACCTTCGCGGTCGAGTCGTCCGGGTGTCGGCGTCAACAGCAGGTAGGCGGAGCCCTACTGACTACTGACTACTGTCTACTGTCTACTGTCTACTCAAAAGTAGTACTTCAAATCCATCCCGTCATAAAGGTGCGCGACCTCGTCGGCGTAGCCGTTGAAGGGGAGCGTCGGGCGGCGCCCCCACTCGCCGATGCGCTGCTCGGTGGCCTGGCTCCAGCGCGGGTGCGGCACTTCGGGGTTGACGTTCGAGAAGAAGCCGTACTCCTCGGAGTTCGCCCGGTTCCAGGAGGTCTGCGGCATGCGCGCCGTGAGCGTGATGCGGACGACCGACTTGATGCCCTTGAAGCCGTACTTCCAAGGCACGACCAGCCGGACGGGCGCGCCGTTCTGCGGCAGCAGCGGCTCGCCGTATATCCCGACGGCGAGCGTGGCCAGCGGGTGCAGCGCCTCGTCCAGCCTCAGCCCCTCGACGTAAGGCCAGTCGAGCCCGGCCTCGTACTCGCTCAGGGCGGGGATGTTGCGCTTCGGGTCGTCGGCCGTCTCGAAGGCGACGTACTTCGCGTCGCCCTGCGGCTCGGCCAGCTTAATCAACCCGCCGAGCGGGAAGCCGAGCCACGGGATGACCATCGACCAGCCCTCGACGCAGCGGTGGCGGTAGACTCTGTCCTCGGGCGGGAAGAGGCGCGTCAGCTCGTCGAGGTCGAAGACCTTCGGCCTGTTGACCAGCCCCTCGACCGAGACCGTCCACGGGCGCGTGACGAGCGACTGCGCGCGGCGCGCCGGGCTGTACTTGTCCGTGCCGAACTCGTAGAAGTTGTTATAGGTCGTAATCTTCTGGTAGCCGGTCGCCTCCTCGCCGGGCAGCCCCCACTGCCTCGGCGCCGACTGCGAGCCGGGCGCGGCGACCCCCACAGGGTTCGCCACCTCGACCTGCGGCGCGAGGAGCCGCCGGTACGCGAGACCCGTTGCGGCGGCCGAGGCGGCCAGCGCCGCGCCGCGCATGAACGTGCGGCGGCCGAGGTAGACCTTTCTGTCGGTTATCTCGCCGCCCTTGATGTCGCCCGCCTTCTTTATCAGCATGACACTTCAAACCCCCGCCGTCCGCGGAAACTACGAGGCCGGCCCGCGCGGCGGATTGCACCCTCCCCGCTCGGAGAGTTCGAGCCCGCGTGAACTTACGGCGTTGCCCTAAGCTTCTCTCCGCAGCCCGCCCGCGTCAACCTTTATTAGCCGGCGTTCGCGTACGCGGCCGTGTCGGAAGCCAACCACTGGGGGAGCCGGGGCATCAAAAAAGACGAGAAAAACCCGTGCGCGCGCGAAGTTTTTAAAGTCTGATTCGGAAGACCGCGCGGGGCTTTTCCGGAGCAATTATGATGAAAAAAATATCCGCTTTTCTCGCAGCAATCCTTCTGGCGGCCACGCTCGGCGCTTCCGTCACGGGCGTGAGCGCGCAGACGAAGAAGGGCACTCGGGCCGGCGCCTCTGAGCGCGTGAGCCAGCCCCTCAACCTCGCCGTGCTCATTCAGGACGACTTAGTCTCGCGCGTCGGCAACGAGCTGCGCGAGACGGCCGGCTTCATACGCGCGCTCCCCGAGGGCTCGCAGGTGTTGGTCGGCTACATCCGCTCGGGCTCGCTCCAGGTGCGCCAGCCCTTCACGGGCGACCTCGACGCCGCGGCGCGCGCTCTGCGCGTCCCCGTCGGCTCGACGGCCGTCTCGCCCTACAACCCCTACGTGCAGGTGCGCGAGGCGCTGAGGCAGTTCCCCGCGGGCGGCGCGAACCGCAGCGCGGTGCTGCTCGTCTCCGACGGGCTCGACACCTCGCGCGGGTTCGACTTCTCGTCCAGTGTGGACTCCATCGACCTGAACCGCGCCGTGCGCGAGGCCAAGGGGCGCGGCGTCGCCGTCTACTCGTTCTACGCGCCGACGGCCGGGCTGACGAGCTTCAACAGCCGCGCCGTCCAGTTCGGCCAGAGCGCCCTGAACCGCCTCTCGAACGAGACCGGCGGCCGCGCCTTCTTCCAGGGCTCGGACTTCGTCACCTTCAACGCGTACTTCGAGCGCCTCGCGCGGACGCTCAACGAGCAGGGCGGCCGGGCCTACTGAGCCGCCCGCAAAACAGGTTCGCATCACTTGAGCGCCGCCGACGGGTTTTGAATACCCGTCGGCGGCGCTCACGCCTTTCGGCGCGGCGAGGCTCCCCCGGCGGCGCGAAAAAATTTTTGTCAGCCGCCGCGCGGCGGTGATAAAGTTCGGGGGCGCCGGCCGGCGCGCACGGCCTTTACCCAAGCTCGCCCGAGACGTGCAACGCCGCCCGCCGACTCACGCCATGAAGGAACAGCACCCAGGCGAGTACTGCCTGATAGTGGAGGGCTCCTACCTCTCCGTCTCCGAAGCCGAGCACGCGCTGCGCGACCCCTTCATCGAAGACTGGGTGGAGGAGACGGGGCGCTTCCGCATCCACAACCTCAACGAGATGATGATCACGCCCGGCGTCCCGCTCGGGCAGCTCGGCGTCGAGGAGGTTGACGACTGCCTCTTCCGCATCTACAGCAACGACCCCGAGCACCCGCTCACGGAGCGCAAGGCCGAGGGCGTGGCCGACGCGCTCAAGCGGCAGGACATGTTCGACGAGATTTCGGTCGAGCCGCGCTGGCCCGCCGACGGCGACGAGCCGGAATAATCCCCGCGACGCCTCCCCGGCCACTCCGCGCAGACGGCGGTGACGTTGAACTTCGCAGGCGTCGCCGAATCCCCGCGCGCGCGTGCGGCGTGCTTTGCCGCCTTGCCGTCTGCGCCCACGGCGTGTATCTTCATGCGTCTGGCGGTGGGGTCTTTGTTTCCCGAACAAACTAAGATGAGCTTCCTCGGCGGGCGCGTCCACGTCACACAGGGCGACATCACGCGCGAGCGGGTCGCGGCGGTCGTCAACGCCGCCAACTCCACGCTCCTCGGCGGCGGGGGAGTTGACGGCGCGATACACCGCGCGGGCGGCCCCGCGATACTCGAAGAGTGCCGCGAGGTACGCCGGACGCTCTACCCAGAAGGGCTCCCGGCGGGCGAGGCCGTCATCACGACCGCGGGGCTTTTGCCGGCGCGCCACGTCATACACACGGTCGGCCCCGTCTACGGGCGGGAGGGCGGCCGGGAGGCGGAGTTGCTGGCCGCGGCTTACCGCAACTCTCTGTCGCTGGCCGCGTCGCGCGGGCTTGAGAGCGTGGCCTTCCCCTCAATCTCTACGGGCGCGTACGGCTACCCGCGCGAGGAGGCGGCGGCCGTCGCCTCGCGCGCAATCGCGGAGTTCCTCGGCGGCGACGAGACGGTCGGGGAAGTCCGCCTCGTCTTCTTTTCCGAAGGCGACATGAGAGTCTTCTTACGCAATCATCAGTTCGGCAGTTAGCGAGCGAACCGTCCGCCCGCCGCGCCGCACCAAAAGCACTCGCGGCCGGCGGCGTTTTCGTGTCGGCCGGCGAAGGTTCGCGAGTGAGCAGGGCAGGGAAGAATGGTTCAAATGACGAGTGAGGTCGAGCCCGGCCGGGAAGAGGCGGGGGAGCAGCAGACGACGCTCCCCGAGACGATTGCGGCGCTGGAGCGCCTTTCGCAGAACTACTGGTGGAGCTGGAGCCCGGACGGCCACGCCGTCTTCCGCGACCTCGACCAGGAGGTCTGGGACCTCTGCGAGCACAACCCGCGCCGGCTGTTGAAGGAGGTGCCGCAGTACAGCCTGATGCGGATGGCGACCGACCCGGTCTACATCGAGCGCGTCAGGCGGGTCGCCGCCGGGTTCGACGCCTACATGGCCGCGGGCGCCGAGGCGTGGGCGGCGCGCCACGCCCGCCCCATCTCGGCCGAGCGCCCCGTCGCCTACTTCTGCGCCGAGTTCGGCGTTCACCACTCGCTGCCGCTCTACTCGGGGGGCTTGGGCATCCTTGCCGGCGACCACCTGAAGTCTGCGAGCGACCTCGGGCTGCCGCTCGTCGCCGTCGGCCTGCTCTACCACCACGGCTACTTCCGCCAACACCTACGGCGCGACGGCTGGCAGGAGGAGGCGTACCAGCAGATCAACGTCGGCGACCTGCCGATGCGGCTCGTGCGCGACCGCGAGGGGCGGCCCGTCGTCGTCGAGCTTTACGTCCGCGGGCGCGACGTGCGCGTGCAGGCGTGGAGCGTCGAGGTCGGGCGCGTGACGCTCTACCTGCTCGACACGAACGTCGAGGGCAACAACGAGATAGACCGGCTCATCACGGGCCACCTCTACGGCGGCGACCGCGAGACGCGCTGCGTGCAGGAGATGGTCTTAGGCATCGGCGGCGTCCGGCTCCTCAGGCGGCTCGACGTGGAGCCGCACGTCTTCCACCTCAACGAGGGGCACTCGGCCTTCCTGACGCTGGAGCTTGCGCGCGAGCTGGTCGAGGGCGGCGCCCGCTTCGACGACGCGGCCGGCGCGGTGCGCTCGCGCTGCGCCTTCACGACGCACACGCCGGTCGCCGCCGGGCACGACGAGTTCGGCGCCGCGCTCATCGAGAAGTGTTTCGGCGAGGGCTACTGGGACGCGCTCGGCCTCACGCGCGACGACTTCCTGAACCTCGGGCGCGTGAACGGCGGCGGCGAGGAGGAGGCGTTCGGGCTCACCCCGCTGGCGCTCAGGATGTGCCGCTCTTCGAACGGCGTGAGCGCCAAGCACGGCGAGGTCTCGCGCGAGCTGTGGAACAAGATGTGGCCCGAGCGCCGCGTGGACGAGGTGCCCATCACGTCGGTCACGAACGGCGTGCACGCGCCGACGTGGGTCTCGCCGATGCTGCGCGCGCTCTTCGAGGAGCGCGTCGGCGCCGACTGGACGCAGGTCTTGCACGACGCGGGGGCGTGGGCGCGCGCCGTCTCGCGCGTCCCGGACGAGGAGCTGTGGCGCGTGCGGGGCTTGCAGCGCAAGCGGCTGGTCGCGTTCATCCGCGAGCGCGCCTACCAGACGCGCATGCGCCAGCACGAGCCGCGCGCGTGGGCCGAGGCGGCGCTCTCGATGTTCGACCCCGACGCCTTGACCGTCGGCTTCGCGCGCCGCGTCGCGGCCTACAAGCGCTGGGGGCTCATCCTCACAGACGCCGAGCGCCTGCGCCGCATGCTGCTCGACCCCGAGCGACCCGTGCAGCTCGTCTTCGCCGGCAAGGCGCACCCGCAGGATCAGGGCGCGAAGCTCATCCTCCAGCAGATAGCGCAGTGGAAGATGGACACCGAAATCACGCGGCGCGCCGTCTTCCTCGAAGACTACGACCAGGAGATAGCCCGCCAGCTCGTGCAGTCCGTGGACGTGTGGATGAACGTGCCTCGCCGCCCGCTGGAGGCTTCGGGGACGAGCGGCGAGAAGGTCGCTTTGAACGGCGGCCTGAACCTCTCGGTCCTCGACGGCTGGTGGCTCGAAGGCTACGACGGGCGCAACGGCTGGGCCGTCGGCGAGGAGGCTTTCGGCGAGACGGTCGAGGAGATGGATCGGCGCGACGCCGAGTCGCTCTACCGAGTGCTGGAGACCGAGGTCGTCTCGGCCTTCTACGAGCGCGACGCGCGGGGCCTGCCCCGCCGCTGGGTCGAGATGACGCGCCACGCCATCGAGACGCTCGCGCCCGCCTTCAACAGCGACCGCATGGTGCGCGACTACACGCAGCGCGTCTACCTCGGGGAGTAGACGGTAGGCAGTAGGCAGTAGACAGTAGACAGTAGGAAGAGAAGGCGGCGCGCCTCGGTTAAGAGCCGGGCGCGCCGCCTGTTTTTTTCTACTGTCTACTGCCTACTGCCTACTGCTCTCAGCAGTGCACGTAGCCGAGCGCCCAGAAGACGATGATGAAGATGAGAATCGTCGAGATGCAGCCGCCGCCGAACTTCCACGCCGCCGCCCCCGCCAGGATTGTCCGCAAAGGCCCTTGCATATAGCCCTCCCGTCAGCGTCAGAGATGTGCGAGGAGAGTCAGGCTGGCTTCTACAGGCAAAGAGTTGTGAAAAGGGTGAGACTCCGTCACATGAGTTTGTCGGCGGCACGGGCTCGCGCACGCGCGGCCGACGCGGCGCCCGCCGCGGACGAGCGCCGACGGGTCGGCCCCTTCACTCACTTAAATTTTAAAGAGGCTCAGGCGGCGTGCGCGGGTCGGGGCGAGACGGCCTGGCGGACGGAGTTCTTGCCCTGGCGCTTGGCCGTGTACATCAGCTCGTCGGCCGCGCGCAGCATCTCGTCCACGCCGGCGGGCGGCTCGACCCACGTGATGAGGCCGGCGCTGAAGGTGACGGGCCAGCCCTCCTCCCGCGCGGCTCCGAGGAGGCGGCGGCGCACGCGGCGCAGCATGACCTCGGCGGCGCGGTCGTCCGTCTCCGGCATCAGCACCGCGAACTCGTCGCCGCCGAGGCGCGCGACCGTGTCCACCTCGCGCACGTTGGCGCGCAGCGTGTCGGAGACGAGCCGCAGCAGGCGGTCTCCGGCGCTGTGGCCGAGGCGGTCGTTGACGAGCTTGAAGTCGTCAACGTCCATGAAGGCGACGCTGAAGGGGTGCGCGTGGCGGCGCGCGCGGACGATCTCTTCGCGGGCCGCCTCCGCGAAGGAGCGGCCGTTGAAGGCGCCGGTCAGGTAGTCCGTCCGCGCCAGCTCGCGCTCCTGCATGAGCGAGCGGCGGAAGGAGGCGACGAGGTGAGCGAGGATGACGATGAAGCCGAGACGCACCGAAGCGTTCCAGTAGGCGATGAGCGGGTGAGAGAAGTGCTCGGCCGTGGCGTGCGCGACGAGGAACCACGACAGCCCGCTCGCCGCACACGCGAGCAGCCCCGCGCCGTGCCCCGCGTACCACGCCGCGACGAAGACCGGCACGGCGTAGAAGATGAGGAGCGAAACGTCCGGCCCGTTCAGGTAGTCGGCGACGCCGAGCAGCGCGACCAGGAGCAGCGCGGCCGTCAGTACGAAAGCCCGGGAGCGGCGTTCCATGAACCCGTTCGGTGACATGATTCCTCGGCAGAATTTTGCGGCCGGCAGGGTCACTCTCGCGGGGAGCGCTCGCGGTCAGGTTCAACGTCTCGAATGCGCCGCGCGCCGGTTGCGCTGCGTCTATTCGATTAACAATGTTTACGCCCGGTTGCCCGCTTTTGTTCCCAAAAGGACGGGAGGCGGGAGGAAGTAGACAGTAGACAGTAGACAGTAGACAGTAGGGCTCCGCCTTCCTGCTGTTGACTCTCTCACCCGAGCGATTCACCGACGGCGGTTCTTCTACTGACTACTGTCTACTGACTACTGACTACTGTCTACTTCCCCCGTCACTCTTTTTCCCCGTGCCGGTTTCCGACGTGCTAGACTTGCGGGACTCACGCAGGGCGCGCAATACCCTTTTGCTCTTGTGACCTTTCCATGACCGCCGCGGCGACGTAGAGACCCGCAGATTACCCCGAATGAAGTTCTGCCCCGCCTGCAACAAGACTTACGAGGAAGGCCAGACCTTCTGCCCCGCCGACGGCGAGGTCCTGGAGGCGTCGCCCGAGTCCTTCGTCGGCCGCGTCATCGACGGCAAGTACCGCGTCGAGGGCTTCATCGCGCAGGGCGGGATGGGGGCGGTCTACCGCGCGCGCCACATCCTGCTCGGCGACGAGGTCGTCATCAAGACGCTCCGCTCCGAGATGCGCAACAACGCCGAGTGGCTCAAGCGCTTCCAGCGCGAGGGCAAGGCGGCGCGCGCCTTCCGCCACCCGAACGCGGTCACCGTCTACGACCTCTCGGCGGGCAGCGACGGCCAGGTCTACATGGTCATGGAGTACGTCGAGGGGCACACGCTCGACAAGGAACTCAAGCGGCGCGGGCGCTTCACGCCCGAAGGCGCGCTCGAAGTCCTGGAGCCGGTCGCCGACGTGCTCGACGCGGCGCACGCGCGCGGCGTCGTCCACCGCGACCTGAAGCCGGAGAACATCATGCTCGGCGCGGACGGCCGCGGCGGCACGGTCGTCAAAGTCCTCGACCTCGGCATCGCCAAGATAGTCAGCGCGGGCGACCCGCACTCGGCGCGCGTCACGACCTCGCTGACGATGGCGGGGCAGATACTCGGCACGCCCTACTACATGTCGCCCGAGCAGTGGGGCGAGACGCCGCGCGACGGCGACCCGGAGGTGGACGGCCGCACGGACGTTTACAGCCTGGGCGTCATCTTCTTCGAGCTCGTCGCGGGGCGCAAACCCCTCGGCGGCGGCACGCTCTCGGAGCTGCGGCAGAAGCACGTGGCCGAGCAGCCGCCCAGCTTGAGCGAGGTCGCGCCGGGAGTCCCCGAGGCGTTCGGCCGCGCCGTCGCGCGCGCGACGGCGAAGGATCGCG
>DASVWB010000257.1:0-43013 GCA_036389815.1 Pyrinomonadaceae bacterium
CCCCCCGACCGGGGGCGGCACACGGGCGGCGCGCGTGCGCCCTGAAAAGCGCACGGCGGCCGGAGGTGTGCCCCGCACCCGCGCGAGGGACGAGCTGCCCAGGGTTTTAGTCCCAGACCGACCCCAAAGGAGAAAGTGACATGGCATTCATCTCGAAAATAGACAGAAGGCGCGAGAAGGAGACGAACGACGCCGCCAGAAACCGCCGCGAGATCATCGCCGCGCAGTTGAGCCGGCGCGACATGTTGAGGATGGGGCTGCTGACGAGCGCCGGCGTGCTCGTCGCCAAGTCTGGCCTGAGCGTGCGCGCGCGCACCTCCGCCGGCTCCTTCTCCGGCGGGATGCCCGCCAGCCCGCCGACGCGCCCCTTCGTCCAGCCCTTCGCGCGGATGACGGTCAAGCAGCCGGTGGCGGCGCTCAACCCGGCCCCGACCGTCATCCCCAACACGGCCGCCGGCGAGGGGCGCACCGTCCCGCACCAGGCGCTCACGCAGTTCCCGCCCGTCAAGTTCTACGAGGTCGAGCAGCGCCTGACGAACATCAGCGTCCACCCCGACCTGCCCTTGCAGCCGCTCTGGGGCTTCGACGGCCTGGTGCCGGGCCCGCTCTACGTCGAGCGCTACGGCAAGCCCATCCTCGTCCGCAACCACAACAACCTGCCGCCCGACGGGCAGAACAACGGCTTCGGCAAGAACCGCGTCACCACCCACCTGCACAACGGCCACACGCCCTCGGAGTCCGACGGCTTCCCCTGCTACAACTTCGGGCGCGGGCAGTTCTACGACCACCACTACCCGAACGTTTTGGCCGGCGTGCTCTCGACGCACAAGGACACGGGCGGCGACATCAAGGAGGCGATGTCCACGCTCTGGTACCACGACCACATGCTCGACTTCACCTCGCAGAACGTCTACAAGGGGCTCGCGGGGATGTACCTCCTCTTCAACGAGTTCGACACCGGCGACGAGACCTCGGGCTTCCACCTGCCCTCGTTCGGCGACGGCGCCTCGGACGACAGCAACTTCGACGTGCCGATGGTCTTCGCCGACCAGCTCTACGACCCCGACAGCGGCCAGATCGTCATGGACACCTTCAACTTCGACGGCGTCTTGGGCGACCGCTTCCTCGTCAACGGCAAGGTGCAGCCGGTGATGCACGTCCACCCGCGCCGCTACCGCTTCCGCTGGCTCGACGCCGGGCCGTCGCGCTTCTACCAGCTCTTCTTCACCGACATGAGCAGCCCGAACACGCGCATCCCGTTCCACCAGATCACGACCGACGGCAACCTGCTGGAGCGCCCCGTCCAGGTCGAGAGCGTGCGCATCTCGGTGGCCGAGCGCGCCGACGTCATCATCGACTTCTCGAAGTACGCGGGCAAGACCCTCTACATCGAGAACCGTCTGGAGCAGACGGACGGGCGCGGGCCGACGGGCAACGTCCTGGCCGCCGGCCAGGGCAACCTCATCCTCAAGATCGTCGTCGACCTGCCGAAGGTGCGCGACGACAGCGTCGACCCGGCGACCATCACGAAGTTCTACGGCATGCCCGACAAGACGGCCGCGCCGAGGATCACGCGCTCCTTCACCTTCGACCGCTCGAACGGCAACTGGACGATCAACAACCGCTTCATGGACCCCGAGTGCCAGGAGGTGCGCGTCCGGGTGCAGAAGAACTCGGTCGAGCACTGGGTCGTCAACAACAACTCGGGCGGGTGGCAGCACCCGGCGCACATCCACTTCGAGGAGTTCCAGTTCCTCTCCGTCAACGGCGCGCCGCCGGCCTCCTCCGGCCTCGTCCTGAACGGGCGCAAGGACGTGATCCGGCTCGAACACAACATGCAGACGAAGACCTTCTTCCGCTTCCGCGACTTCGAGGGCAAGTACCCCTTCCACTGTCACAACGTGGTGCACGAAGACCACGCGATGATGCTCATCTGGGAGATCGGCCCCGAGGGCGACAACAACACGCTGCCGTAACGCGCGGCGCCGCGGAAAGGAGACGGGAGAATGAGAGACAAGAGAAAGAGAACGGCGGCCGCGCTCTTCTGCGCCGCGCTGCTGCTGCTCGCGGGCTCGGCGCCCGCCGCGCTGGCGAAGGACTCAGAGCCGAAGCGCGTCAAGACGCCGCGCGAGCGGATGGCCGAGCGCAACTTCCCCAACGTCACGCTGACGACGCAGGACGGCAGGAAGGTGAAGTTCTACGACGACCTCGTCAAGGACAAGATCGTCCTCATCAACTTCATGTACGTCCGCTGCCAGGGCTCATGCCCGGGCACGACGGCGAACCTCGTCAAGGTGCAGAAGCTCCTGGGCGACCGCGTGGGCAAGGACATCTTCATGTACTCCATCACGCTCAAGCCGGAGGAGGACACGCCGGCCGTGCTGAAGCGCTACGCCCGTGCCTACAAGACGAAGCCCGGCTGGCTCTTCCTCACCGGCGACCCGAAGGACGTCGAGCTGCTGCGGCAGAGCCTCGGCTTCATCGACCGTGACCCCCTGCGCGACGCCAACAAGTCGAACCACATCGGGATGGTGCGCTACGGCAACGAGCGGCTGCAACTGTGGGCGGGATGCCCCGGCACGATGCGCCCCGGCGGCATCGTGCACGTCATCGGCCTGGTTGACTGGCCGAAGGCCGAAGAGGCCAAGAGAGGAGGCGACAGATGAGAAGGAACCGACTGATCACCAGATTCATAATCGCGGCGGCGCTCGCGGCCGTCTGGGGGACGGCCGCCCTCGCCCAGACCCCCGCGGCGACGAACCCGGCCGCGGCCTACGCCGTCGGCAAGGGGCCTGAGGGCGTCGCCTCCGACGGGGCGAACGTGTGGGTGGCGAACCAGTTCAGCGACACCGTGTCGAAGCTCTCGGCCTCGGGCGCGGCGCTCGGCTCCTACCCCGTCGGCCGCCGCCCGCTCGCCGTGGCCTTCGACGGCAACTTCGTCTGGGTGGCCAACTACCTCGGCGACAACGTCATGCGTCTCGACCCGGCGACCGGCGCGGTCGTGGGCACCTACGCCGTCGGCGAGGGGCCGGGCGGGCTGCTCGCCGCGGGCGGCAACGTCTGGGTCGCCAACCGCCGGAGCAACACGGTGACGAAGCTGCGCGCCTCGGACGGCATGACGCTCGGCACCTACGAGGTCGGCTCGCGCCCCATCGCGCTGGCGACCGACGGCGCCAACGTCTACGTCACGAACTACGACAGCGACACGGTGACGAAGCTGAGCGCGACGAACGGCGTCACACTCGGCACGTTCCGCGTCGGCGACGGCCCGTTCGGCATCGCCTTCGACGGCGCCGCCGTTTGGGTGGCGAACTTCGGCGACTCCAACGTGATGAAGCTCTCGGCCGACGGGTCGGTGGCGGGCACGTTCAAGGTCGGCGACGGCCCGCTCGCGGCCGCGCACTCGGGCGGCGTCATCTACGTGGTCAACAACGGCGGCAACAGCGTTTCGATGCTGCGCGCGGGCGACGGCTCGGACGCCGGCACGTTCGCCGTCGAGCGCAGCCCCGTGGGTCTGGCCGTCAGCGGCTCCGGCGTCTGGGTGACGAACTCGGGCAGCTCCTCCGTCACGAGGCGCTAGGGGCGGACGCCCTCGCGGCCGGCCTCGGGCACGGCCGGCCGGAAAGCTCAGGGGCGATTTTTCAGGGGGAGTCGCCCCTCTTACGCGCGGGGGGCCGCGGGCAGGCGGGCCCCCCGCGCGTCTAGACTCTGCCGGCAGATAGAAAGGGGTACGTGATGAGGAAGATTTTCCACGCGCTCGCGGCGTCGTCACTCCTGCTCACGCCCGCGCTCGCGGGGGCGCCGGCCGCGCCCGCGGCGCACGACGGCCACGCGCAGGCGCCGCGCGAGCGGGCGGCGCGCGCGAAAGCCACGGCCACGCGCCGCCGCGCGTCGAAGGCGCGCAGGAGGGCGGCGCGGCGCGCCGTCAGCTACACCTGTCCGATGCACCCCGACATTCGCTCCCGCGCGCGCGGCGAGTGCCCGAAGTGCGGGATGGCTCTCGTCGCCGCGGGGAAGGGCGAGGCCGCGGTCGAGGGACGTTCAAACCGTTGAGAAGAAGGGAAGGCGGAAGATGATTCACGCGTTCGCGTTCGGCATGCTCGGCATGCAGGAACTTTTGATAGTCCTCGGCATCGTGCTGCTGCTCTTCGGCGGCACGCGCCTGCCGCAACTGGCGAAGGGGCTCGGCACGAGCATCCGCGAGTTCAAGCGCGGGGCCGCGGGGCTCGACGAAGCAGCCACGCTGGCCGAGGCGGACGAGCGTCGGCTCGACTAGAGACACCGGACGGCGGCACGCGCGGGGCGTGTGCGGGGGACGGCGATGCACTGCCTGCTTCTTCTTGAATCCATCGGGACGAGCGAGCTGCTCGTGGTGCTCGGCGTCGCGCTCGTCGTCTTCGGCCCGCGGAAGCTCCCCGAACTCGGGCGCTCGCTCGGCCGCACGCTCCGACAGGTGCAGGCCGCCTCCGACGACTTCAAACGCACCTGGGAGACGGAGGCGCGCGCGGAGACGGTTGCGCCCGCGAAACTCTCGCCGCCGCACACGGCCGAAGCGCCCGACGAACGTCTCGCCGCCGACGGTCTCTCACAGGAGTCGCAGACATGCCTGCCGACGTGAAGAGTTCCATACGGCCGCGCGCCGACGCGTTCGCCGGATGCCTGCGCGCGGCGCTCGTGCTCCTGTCACTCTTCGTCGCCTCGGGCGGCGCGCGCCCCGCGCGCGCGCAGCAGGGCGTGTCGTCGGCGACGCTCGCGGGGCGCGTCGAGGACGCGGGCGGCGCGGCCGTCGGCGGCGCGGCCGTCGTCGTCACGAACCTCGACACGGGGCAGAGCACGAGCGCCGCCGCCGACGGGGAAGGGCGCTACCGCTTCTCATACCTGCCGGTCGGGGCCTACCGGCTCCGCGCGGAGGCCCCCGGCTTCGCCGCGTACAGCAGGGAACTCACGCTCACGCTCGGGCAGGCGGCCGACCTCACGGTCAGGCTCGGCGTGGCCGGCATCGTGGAGAGCGTGGATGTCGCCGCGGGCGCGGGCGCGCTCGAAGTCGCGCGCGCGCAGTTCTCCGAGACAATCCTCCCGCGCGAGGTGGACGGCCTGCCCTTGAACGGGCGCAACTACCTCGACCTCGCGCTGCTCGTCCCCGGCGCTTCGCGCACCAACACGGGCTCCGTGCAGCGTTTCGCCGAGACCTCCGCGGTCGCCGGCACCGGCCTCTCGTTCGCGGGGCAGCGCAACCTGAATAACGGCTTCGTCGTCGACGGCCTCTCGTCGAACGACGACGCGGCCAACCTCGCCGGCACCTCCTTCAGCCACGAGGTCGTGCGCGAGTTCCAGGTCATCACCTCGGGCGGCATCGCGGAGTTCGGTCGCGCCTCCGGCGGCGTCGTCAACGTCGTCACTAAATCTGGCACGAACGACTTCCGCGGGAGGACTTACGGCTTCCTCCGCAGCCGTAGGCTCGACGCGCGCAACCCGCTGGCCCCGCACAAAGACCCTTTCACGCAGGCGCAGTACGGGGCGTCATTCGGCGGCCCCCTGCGCCGCGACCGCACCTTCTTCTTCTCCAACTTCGAGCAGACGCGGCTCAACAACGCCGCCGTCGTCACCATCGCGCCGGGCGTGGCGGCCGCCGTCAACGCCCGGCTCGGGGCGTCGGGCTATGGCGGCCCGCGCCTTTCGACGGGCGTCGTGCCCGCCGGCTTCGACTCGTCAAACTTCCTCCTGCGCCTCGACCACCGGCTCGGTCAGGCGAACCAGCTCGCGGCGCGCTACAACCTCTACGACGTGTCGGGCCTGAACGCGCGCAACGTCGGCGGCCTGAACGACGCGAGCCGCGGGACGGCGCTCGCAGACCGCGACCAGACGCTCGCGCTGAGTCTGGTGACGACGCTGGGGCGGAGCGCGCTCAACGAGGCGCGCTTTCAGCTCACGCGCAGCCGTCTGGCCGCGCCCGTCAACGACGAGGCCGGCCCGGCCGTCAACATCTCGGGCGTCGCCGGCTTCGGCACGGCGACCTTCTCGCCGACGCGGCGCGAGGCGGACGTGTTCGAGGCGCTGGATAACCTGACCGCGCAGCGCGGCGCGCACTCCTACAAGTTCGGCGCAGACTACCTGCACAACGGCCTCCGCATAGAGTTCCCCGGCGCGACGGGCGGGGTCTACACCTTCACCACGCTCCCCAACTTTCTCGCGGGACGCTACGCGACCTTCCAGCAGGCTTTCGGCGAGACGTGGCAGGCGATCTCGAACCCGAACGCGGGGCTCTACGTGCAGGACGAGTGGCGGCCGCGCGGGGGCCTGACCGTCAACTACGGGCTGCGCTACGACGCGCAGTTGCTCCCCGCACCCGTCAGGACGGACGCGAACAACTTCGCGCCGCGGCTCGGCGTGGCCTACGCGCCCGGCGACCGCCGGACGGTCTTGCGCGCGGGCTTCGGCGTCTACTTCGACCGCGTGCCGCTGCGCGCCGTCTCGAACGCCTTGCAGCGCGACGGCTCGAAGTATCTCGTCGTGCAGCTCGCGCCGACAGACCAGGGCGCGCCACGCTTCCCCGACACCCTCCCCGAGTTACCGACGGCGCTCCCGACGAGGCCGAACGTCACGCGCATAGACCCCGGCATCAGGAGCGGTTACAGCGAGCAGGCGAACGTCCAGTTAGAGCGCGAGTTGCCCGGCGGCTCGCTCTCCGTGGGCTACGTACACCTGCGCGGGCTGCACCTCATCCTCTCGCGCAACGTCAACGCGCCGACATTAACGTCCGCCGCGGCGCGCGCTCTCGGCGTGGCGAACCTCGGGCGACCCGACACGCGCTGGGGCAACGTCAGCCGCTACGAGTCTTCAGGCGACTCGTACTACGAAGGGCTGCTCGTCTCCTTCAACCTGCGCGAGTCGGCGTGGGGGGCCTTGCGCGTCTCCTACACGCTCTCGAAGGCGATTGACACGGCCGGCAACTTCTTCTTCAGCACGCCGCAGGACAGCGCGAACCTGCGCGACGAGCGCGGGCTTTCCGACAACGACCAGCGGCACCGCCTCACGTTGAGCGGCACGCTCGAAGCGCCGCGCAACCGCGCGCGGGGTCTCGCTCGCTCTCTCTCGGGCTTCCGGCTCGGCTACATCTTCACCAGCGCGTCGGCGACGCCCTTCAACGTCCTGACCGGCGACGACCGCAACGGGGACACGAACTTCAACGACCGCCCCGCGGGGCTCGGGCGCAACACGGGGCGCGGCTTCGGCTCCGCCTCGCTCGACCTGCGCCTCGGCCGCCGCTTCCGCCTGAACGAGCGCGCCGAGCTGGAGATGATGGTCGAGGGCTTCAACGTGCTCAACCGCGCGAACTATCAGGTGCCCAACAACGTCTACGGGACGGGGCGCACGCCGCTGCCATCCTTCGGGCGGCCCACAGCCGCGTCCGACCCGCGTCAGGTTCAGCTCGGCCTCCGGCTCAGTTTCTAAAGGCCGCGCCGCGCGGGCGGCCGGGGCGGGGAAGCGCGGAGGGGGCGAGGGGGCGAAGTCCTCCCCGTCGGGCGTTGACAGCCGCGACGCAACGCGTCTACTCTTGACCCGCGGCCGACCGGAGGGTTGGCCGCGCGCAAAGACGATGAGTCAACAGCCGAACGCCTATCGCTATTACTACTATTACGGCTCGCTCTCCGCGCGGAGGGACGGGGCGGCGATGGGCTGTCGGGGCGTGACCAGAGTCTAACAGCGCCCGCAGACGAGTTTCCGGAACCGGCCGCTTTCCTCCCGACGAGGGGGAAGGCGGCCGGTTCTTTTTTTCTACCCGCAGCGCTACGTCACAACGACGCAGAGGATTGAGACGATGACCACGCGAACTCGACAACCTTTGAGCGACCACGGCGACATGAGGCCGGTCGCGGCGGACGCGGCTGGGGCCGCCGACCGCAACAGCATCGTGGAACTCTCGCCCGACCACCCGGGCTTCCGCGACGCGGAGTACCGCGCGCGCCGCAACCGCATCGCGCGCCTCGCCCTCGAATACCGCCCGGGCGAGCCCCTCCCCGACGCGCCCTACACGGACGAGGAGCACGGCGTGTGGCGCGCGGTCTGGGAGGCGCTCGGGCCGGCGCACGCGCGGCACGCCTGCGCCGAATACCTCGAATGCGTCAGGCGGCTGGAGCTGCCGCGCGACCGCATCCCGCAGATGCGCGAAGTCTCCGCGAGGGTCGAGGCGTGCAGCGGCTTCCGGCTGGAGCCGGTGGCGGGTCTGGTCGAGCCCCGCGTGTTTCTGGAGTCGCTGGCCGGCGGCGTCTTCCTCTCGACGCAGTACATACGCCACCACTCCGCGCCGCTCTACACGCCGGAGCCGGACGTGGCGCACGAGGTCGCCGGCCACGCGGTGACGCTGGCGAGCGAGCGACTGGCGGCACTCAACCGCCTCTTCGGCGAGGCCGTCCGCCGGACGCGCGGGGCGGAGGAGCTGGAGCGGCTGTCGCGCGTCTACTGGTTCACCGTCGAGTTCGGGGTGGTGCGTGAAGGCGGGGAGGTCAAGGCGTACGGCGCCGGGCTGCTCTCCTCGGCCGGAGAGCTGGAGGCGTTGGGCCGCGCCGAGCTGCGCCCCTTCGACCTCGAAGCGGCCTCGCGCGCCGAATACGACCCGACGCACTTTCAGCCCGTCCTCTTCTGCGCCGATTCGTTCGAGGAGATGAGCGCGAAGCTCGGCGACTTCCTCTCGCGGTGGCGCGGCTGAGCCGCGCGCGCGTCAGCCGGGCAGGGCGCTGCACGACTGGTATGCGCCGGTCGGGTCGATGGCGTCTCTGCCCTGCTCGATGTGGCGGATGATGCCGTCTTTGTCTACGGTGAAGGTGGCGCGCGTGCCGTAGCCGCCCTCCTCGTCGAAGACGCCGTAGTCGCGCACGGCCTTGCGCTTGAAGTCCGAGAGCAGGGGGAAGGTCGCGCCGATGTCCTCCTTGAAGCGGCGGTTGGCGGCGAAGCTGTCGACGCTGATGCCCAAGACCTGCGTGTTGCTCTTTTCGAATTTGGCGATATCAGCCTGATACGCCTTCAGCTCCTTCGTTCAACCGCCGGTGAAGGCCAGCACGTAGAAGGCGAGCACCACGTTCTTCTTGCCGCGGAAGTCGCTCAGGCGAACCTTCTGCCCCTCCGTGTCTGTCAACTCGAAGTCGGGCGCGTGGTCGCCGACCTTCAACTGCGTCTGCGGCGCCGACGGCTGCTGCTGCGCGCCGGCCTGAGTGTTGGCGACGTTGGCGCCCGCGCTCCCGCCCTGCGGCGGCGGCGCGGTCTTCTGCTGACACGACAGGCCGCACAGCGACAGCCCCATGACCAGCGGTGCGATGACCGAATTTCTCTTCAAAGATTTACCCTCCCGCCGCCAAAGCCTCGCCGCGCGGGGCGGCGCGCTCCGCGGCAGTCTCACTCGACGCTTTCGACCTCGAAGCGGCACCTGGGCGACGCCACGCGGTCGCACACCTCGCGCACCGGCAGGCCGACCAGCTCGGCGACCAGCGCCTCGGCCAGCTCGCAGACCTCCGGGTGTTCGGAGACGGCCGCCGCGAGCGGGCAGCCGCCGCTGCGGATGGTCAGCTTGCCGTCGCCCCTCTCGACGACGGGCGTCCCGCCGATGGCCTTTAAGACCTCCAGCGCATTCTGCAAACGGCCTTCCACGTCCGCGGGGTCGCCGTCCGACGAATGCCGCGCCGCGAGAGTCCTGCCGACCTCGCGCAGCACCTCTTCGAGGGTGGAAGGCGGAAGGCGGCCTTTCAGAGTCGTGATCAGTTGGTTGAGCAGCGTGTCGTAGGCTTTGGGGAAGAGGCGCTCGGCCTCATCGGTCAGCTCGTAGGCGAAGTGAGGCTTGCGCGCCCCGCGCAGTGTGCCGCTCTGCCGGACGAGGCCGTCGCGTTCGAGGCTCAGAAGGTGTGAGCGGACGGCGTTATCCGTCAGCCCGAGTTTTCCCGCCAGCTCGGCGACGGTGCCCGACCCGCCGCGCAGCAGGCCGACGACGCGCCCACGCGTGCTCTCGAAAAAACGCTCGTCTAGTTTTGTAGACTTCACCTGCGCCCCCGCCGCGAATATACACCCGCGAATGTAGAAACACAATAAATAAGTCAAAAATCTCTTTGACTTATTCGGGAGGCAGGTTTCGAGGCAGGGCGGCGCGCGGGAAGGGAATCGCGGCGTGCGAATAGACGGCGGCCCCGCCGGTCACTCTTTTGTGACCGGCGGGGCCGCGCGCAGAAGAAGTTAAGTTCGACTAAGGGAGGCACGGCCCCGGCGTAGAGGCCGTGCCTTCCGTTCGGGCAGGTTTTATTTGACCGAGATGTCGTCGATGCGGAAGTTCGTCGGCAGCGTCGAGTCGTTGGTGCCGCGGAACTGAATCCGCACGGTCTGGCCCGCGAAGCTGCTCAGGTTGTACGGCCCCCTCAACACGTAGGAGCCGGCCGTGCCCGCGTTCTGGTTGCTGAAGGTGGCGAGCGTCGTCAGGAGCGTCCCCGACGTGTTGCGCACCTCGACGAAGAAGCGGTCGAAGACCGACGCGCCCGCGGCCTCCTGCGTCGAGATGTTCAGCCAGAAGTTGAGGCTCGCGCCGCCGCTCGGGACGGTCACCGTCTGGTAGATGGTGCCCGTCGTGCTGTCAACGCCGTTGACGACGACGTAGTTGATGCCGCTGTGCGGGAAGCTGCCCTGGCTGAACGTGATCTGCCCGGTGGCCACCCACGGCGAAGTGCCGGACTCGAAGCCGGGGTTGACGATTAGCTCCGTGCCGCCGCCGCCGGTCGTGCCGGCCTGCGTGACGGTGAACGTCTGGCCGGCGATGGTCAGCGTGCCGGTGCGCGAGGTCGTCGCGGTGTTCGCGGCGACGGAGTAGGAGACTGTGCCGCTGCCCGTCCCCGACGCGCCGCCGGTGACGGTGATGAAGGCGGCGTTGCTCGCGGCCGTCCAGGAGCAGCCGGCCGAGGCCGTCACGCTAACGGTGCCCGTGCCGCCCGCCGCCGCGACGCTCGCGCTGGTCGGGCTGATGGAGAAGGAGCAGGTGCCGCCGCAGTCGGTCGGAACGTTGGTCGCGGCCGTGTGCGTCGTGCCGTCGTTGCCGACGGCCGAGACGCCCATGCCGTGGCGCGCGAAGACGGCCCAGATGGCGCAGCGGTTCGCGCCGCCGTTCTGGTTCTGGTCGGCCTGAAGGATGCCGTCGCGCGCGTTGAGGAACGAGGGCCTGGTCGGCGTGAACTTCATGCCGTTAAGCACCAGCCTGTCCGTGACGGACGCGCCGAGCTGCGTGCGCAAGTCCCAGAGCGTCGCGGCCCAGACCTCGCCGTCGTTGTGGACTTCGCAGCCGCCCGCGCACACGTCGGCGTAGGAGTCGTGGACGGCCGCGGCCGGCACGGTGTAGGCGGCGCGGCGCACGCCGCGCGTCGCGTTCACCGTGACGTACTCGCCCATCACGCCGTCGTTGTTGATGGTCGTCGCCCAGTAGTCGCCCCAGCCCTCGCCCATCGCGCCCGACTGCGTGCCCTGAAGCGCCGTCGAGCCGTTGCCGATGAGGCGGTTCGAGATGCCGTGACCGTACTCGTGGTAGACCACGTCGGAGTCAAGCGAGCTGTCGCGGTCGGGGGCGGGCGCGGTGAAGAGGAACTGCTGCATGCGCGGGCGCTGGCCGTCGGGCGGCGTGGCGAAGTTGGCGTTGTTCGTCCCCGAGCCGTCCTGCGCCTCGGCGCGCACCGAGTCGTTGCCGGTGCCGCCGCGGCCGAAGTTGTTCGTCTGGAAGTTGCCCGACGTCTCGGTGAAGCCGAGGCGGTACGAGAAGTCGTGCATGACGTTGTTGAAGTAGAAGAGATTCGTCACGACCGCCGCCTGCTGCGTGCGCGGGTCGACGGTGGTCGAGAAGGGGAAGGTGAAGTTCTGCGTCGGCGACGTGGCGTGGCCGTTCGAGAGGTTGGTGCCGTTGTTGGCGTCGGGCAGGTTGTCGGCGTTCGTGTCGAGGTAAGCCTCGGCGTTGTTCCCCGTCGTCACGGTCGAGGTGCCCATCCAGCCCGAGGCCGTGTTGATGGTCGTGTCGCCGACGAAGGAGACGAGCGCGCGCGGGGCCGCGTCCGGGTCTTCGGTGTAGACGGTGCCCTGCGCCTCGAAGACGTAGAGGTTGTAGCGCGTGAGTAGTTCGCCCGTATTCGCGTCGAGCGTGATGTCGTACCACTCGTTCGGGCCGACCTCGGCCGTGACGTGCCACGCTAGGCGTGAGGCGTCGCCGACGCGGACGACGTTCAGCTCCGAAAGCACGTCCTCGTAGCTCGCGTCGAAGGGGTTGGCGAAGGCCGCGGCATCCGCCTTCGTCGCGCGGGGGCGCGTCTCGGCGAAGGCCGGCGTGACGCCGCGCCCGGCGTGCTCCAAGGCGCGCGCGATGCCCTCGACCTCGGTCAGCGCCGGCGCGGTGTTGACCTTCTGCCCGCCGTGGAGAAAGCCCTCGCGGACGGAGAGGACTTCGCCGCTCTTGCCCACGACGACGCGCACGTCGCCCTCGAAGACCTTCACGCCGCCGACGGTCTGAACGTAGTCGAGGAAGGAAGTGCCTTCGTCCGTGTCGTCCCTGGTGAGCTTGAGGCCGTTCACGTCCGCGCTCGTCAGCCCGACGAGAGAGGCGTGCCCGCGCAGGAAGCCGCGCGCGACGTTGTCGGGGAGGTCCGACCGCGGCGCGGAGAGCGTTCCGCCCTCGACGAAGAAGTTCTTCAGCGCGCCCGCCTCGTTGACCTCGGCGCGCAGACGCGCGCCCGCGGCGCCGAGCCCCGCGCGGAAGTTCTCGACGGCGGCGGCGCGCGCGCGGAGCGCCGCGTTGGCGCTGCCCGCGGCCCTCTGCCTGCCGGCGTTCGTGTTGAGTTCGGTGTCGTTGAATTCGCCGCGGCCGGCGAGTCGGATGTCAAAGTTAGGGAGCGGTGTGCGGGGCCCCGCGGCGGGTGTGTTCTGTCGGAGAGGACTCGCGGCGTCCGACCTGGTCGAGAAGGCAACGGGGGTGACTAACAAGGCAGCCATCAGCAGCCCCGTAAGAAGGCTCTTACGCATTTTTCTCCTCCAAAATGTTCCGTTGAAGACCGCGACAGAATCGCCTGTCGGCATGGCGGACGGTACGCGCCCCGTTCACCCGTTCAGGTGACACCATCAAATTTTTTGCGAGACGAGAGTAGACAGACCCGCCCGTGATCGGGTCAGGACGAAAGCGCGCTTGAGGGAGCACGCCAAGCTCTCGTAAACGGGGCGTTCGAGACGTGGATACTTAGTTTCGCTGCCGCCAGCGTCGAAAGGGGCTACAGGCTAACAGATTCACCGACGCTTGACAAACCTGCACCGAACGTTTGATGCGCAGGCGCGACCCACGCGCAGGGGCTTACCGAAAGGCGGAGAGTTATATTTCACGGGGAGGGTCGCGGGCGTCCGATAACCCCATGTAAGCACGGGGTGGGCCTCCCACAAAAATTCAGAATCAGTACCTGGTCTTAAGGAGACTTCGCCCCGCCGTAGGGGGTGCCGATCCCGTGGCCTGGGGGCGGGAAGAGGGAGGCATACTTCTTGCACAGGGGTATTCGTCGGGTTACTATTCGGCGCACACCTCGGCGAGCCCCGTCTCGCGCTGCGGTAGACTTTCGCCGGCAATACAGTCAGACAACTCTGAGCCCCCGGATTCACGAACAGGTCTAGCTAGCCTTGGCTTTTGCGTGTGTAAGAAAGGTGGGGTCGCCTCTTATGCCGCCTGAACAGTCGTGCGCCGTGGCCGTCATCGCGGTGTGTGGACTCGCCGCGGAGGGAGGCCACCCTTTAATAAAATATGACACGCGGCGCGCCGGGGTGTTTCACCACGTAACACCTCTTCACGGTCAATGGCCGCCGCCGCGGAACGTGCCGTCCCGCCCGGGACGGCCGCAGACTAAGTCCTTAACGCGCGATTGTTTCTGCCGGACGTTAGATGAGTGCCCCTATGTCCCCTGCCACCGCGCCCCTGAGCATGCCCATTAGAGTAGTTCTCGTCGGCGGCCTTCTGATCGTTCGCACGGCGCTTCGCAAACTCGTCGCCGACTGGCCGGGGTTGAGCGTCGTCGGCGAGGCCGCCAATTGCGCCGACGCCGTCAGCGCCGGGGTGCAGGCCGATGTTTTCTTATTCGACTGTGATTTCTGCACCGTTGACTGTTTCCAAACGCCCGCTTTCGCAGACGCTTGCGGCTCCACCCTCCCGTGTGAGGATGACTGCCTCGGCTCCCTCCGAGATTTGCTCGCCACCTTTACGGGGGCGCGCGTGATTCTTCTGACTAACGGATATAACCCGGCCCTCTACCGCCACGCCCTGCACCTCGGGGCGATGGGGTTGGTCTTAAAAAAAGAATCGGAAGACGTGCTCCTGAAGGCCATCAAGAAGGTGCACGACGGCGAATTGTGGCTCAACCAGGCGTTGGTCATGCGCATACTCGAACAGGCGCCGGCGGCGGCCACGTCCAAGGGAGCCAACTCCGCGGCCGCGAAGACCGCGACCCTCACCGCCCGCGAGGTCGAGGTCATCTCACTCATCCGCGAGGGGCTCAAAAACAAGCAGATAGCCGAGCGCCTCTTCATCAGCGAGGCGACGGTGCACCACCACCTGACGGCGATCTACGACAAGCTCGGCATCTCGGGCCGCCTCAAATTATTGCTGTTCGCCCAACAGCACCGGCTGGGTGAGCAGCGCTCAAGCCCGACCCGCCTCCCGTTCTGAGCAACTCGCCGCCGGACGGCGCGACACCCCCGTAAATGCCCTCTTTTTACAGACAATTCCGCCCTGTTTCTATAGGCAATTCCGCCCATGCCAGATTGGGCGTTTCCGCCCATCAAAAATGGGCACACTTACCCATGCACGCCCGGCGCGGATGGGCTATTGTTCGACCGTCCGCGTTCGAGCATGTAGTTCTTACACAGCCGCCTGCCCGGCAGCAACGCCTAACATCAAAGCCACTTTGATACTGACGACCGGTAAATCATCCTGTTGATGAACGGTCGTAATGTGTCAAGAAGTCAATGACGGGGCGTCGTAGTGTCGCTACCGGACAGTGTCGTGGCAGACGGCAGAAATACGGCGGAGGTTATTTCATCCGCGAACAATATCCGTGGCACGCGTTGACAGACGCGCCCGCAGGTTGACGCCGGTTTGATTCTTCTTCCCGCTCAAGCAATGACCTGTCACTAAACCTGCCCTTTCCGGTCAAGCAAATGCTCACCTAAAACGCGGCTTGCTGACGCGGCTCTGATACGGCCCGTGATCCGTCGCGGGCCCGACGGGGCCGCCGCCCGCGGACTTCGCATAATTTGTTCTCAGAGACTCAAACCAACCCCAGAGTTGACAACGAAGCAACAGGAGAAACGCCATGAGCGAAGATAACTTTTGGCTGACAGAGAAGTCGTCGAAGGCGCGGCTGAAGGCGGCCGAGGATGCACGAAGGAACCGGCAGGAGATCATTAAGGCCCACTCGCAGGGACAGATCACGCGGCGTGACCTGATCAAGTGGGGGCTCATCTCGACGGGCGGCCTGCTGCTGCCGATGAACGGCCTGAGCCCGTTCGCGCGCGCCCAGACCACCGCCACCACCAGCTCCACGCTCGGTGACGCCACGGCACTCAGCAGCCCCGGCCCCGGCAGCACCGCCTCCAACATCCCGACGGGTCTGCCCCCGAGCCCGCTCTTCGGGGCTCAGGCTTTCACACAGCCCATGCCCCGCTTCGACGTCCTGCCGCGCAACCCCGTCTCGACCCTGACCCCCGCCCCGACCGCGCAGGCCAACACGACGCAGCAGCCCGTGGCCCCGGAGCTGGGCGGCGGCTTCGGCCCCATCGAGGGGCGCCCGCCGGGACCCATCTGGGCGCACCAGCAGTTCGGCAGGTTCCCGCCGGTCATCGGCACGCCGGTCACGCAGGAGGGCGCGAAGGTCAACAACATCTACAACCCCACCGTGCCGGCCACGAAGAACTCCGGCATCAACGCCGCGTCGCCCTTCCCGCCGCGCTTCCACCCGAACATGCCTAACCAGAACGCGCTCAAGCTCTGGACGTTCAACGGGACGCTGCCGCCCAAGCTCCTCATCGGACGCTACGGCGAGCCCATCATCATGCGCCACCACAACAAGCTCCCGGTCGATCCGAAAGCGAACGGCGGCTTCGGCATCCACACCATCTCGACCCACGAGCACAACGGGCACCACGGCGCCGAGAACGACGGCTTCACGGGCGCCTTCTTCTTCCCGAACCAGTTCTACGACTACCACTACCCCATCGTCCTCGCCGGCCTCAACTCCATCAACCCGACCGCCACCGACATCAGGGCTTCGAGCCCGACCGACGCCGGCGGGCTGATGAAGGTGCCGGGCGACTGGCACGAGACGATGAGCACCCACTGGTTCCACGACCACATGTTCAGCTTCACGTCGCAGAACGTCTACAAGGGCAACGCCGGGATGTTCAACCTCTACAGCGGTCTCGACCGCGGGGCCGAGGACATCAACGACGGCGTCAACCTGCGACTGCCGAGCGGGCAGGCGGCCGAGACCGGGAAGGCGTGGGGCAACCTCGACTACGACATCAACCTGATGCTGGCCGACAAGGCCTGGGATCAGGACGGCCAGCTCGCCATGGACATCTTCGACTTCGACGGGTTCCTCGGCGACGTGATGACGTGCAACCTCGTCTTCAAGCCGTTCATGGAGGTGGAGCGCCGCAAGTACCGCTTCCGCATCCTGAACGCCTCCGTCTCGCGCTTCTTCAAGATCGCGCTCAGCGACGGCTCGCAGATGATTCAGATCGCCAACGACGGCAACCTCCTCCCCTCGCCCGTGCCGCTCAACGAGCTGGACGAGCAGGGCATCGCCGAGCGCTTCGACATCGTCATCGACTTCTCGAAGTACAAGATCGGCACGAAGATTCACATGGTGAACCTGGCCGAGCACGCCGACGGCAAGCGCGTGGCGAAGGACCTGACGCTGGCCGAGGCGCTCTCCGGTCAATCGCCCGACCCCTGCGTCGGCCGGTTCCTGGAGTTCCGCGTCGCCCGCAACCCGCCCCGGCCCGACCAGAGCCAGGTGCCGTCGACGATGATCCCCAACCCCGACCTGTCGCAGATTCCGGTGGCGCGCGAGCGCATCTTCCGCTTCAACGCGGGCGCCAACCAGACGACGTTCGACCCCGTCACCTCCTTCCGCGGCCCTTGGGGCATCGAGACGGACAACACCGGCGGCGCGCGGATGGCGTCGGGCAGCACGGGCGGCACGCTCGCCGCCGATTACGGCCGCATCTCTTCGGCTCCGAAGTACGGCACGCGCGAAATCTGGACGCTGGAGAACGGCGGCGGCGGCTGGGACCACCCCATCCACATCCACTTCGAGGAGGGCCAAATCCTCGACCGCGACGGCAGCCGCGCCAACGTCCCGCTCGCCGAGCGCGGGCGCAAGGACGTCTACCGCCTGAAGCCGGGCGGCAGCGTCAGGATCACCATGCAGTTCCGCGACTTCGGCGGGATGTTCATGGAGCACTGCCACAACACGGTGCACGAAGACAACGCGATGCTCCTGCGTTGGGAGATTGACGGCGCGGGCGGCGCGTTCCTGAACCCGCTCCCGACCCCGATCCCCTCGCCGCAGGGCGTGACGTTCCAGAACCCGTCCGAGATACTCCCCGACGCCTTCGGGGAGTAGCCGGAAGGCTTGCGGTCAATGCAATGGCGGGCGGCGCGCTCGGAAGGGCGCGCCGCCCGCCCCCTCAAAGTTTTACGTGGGCCGCGCGGTGTGACTCAGGCGGCGGCGGCCCGCGGGATTGATGCAGACAGGGAGAAGGCATTTATGAACGGCAAGGTTATGAGGCTGAAACTGATGGCGGTCACGCTCGGGGCGCTGGTCTTGATGTTCGGCGCGCCCCTATCCGTCACCCCCCAGAGCGCGGCCGGGGGTGCGCCGCCGCAGAAGTTGGAGGAGGTCGCATACACCTGCCCGATGCACCCGGAGGTCAGGTCGAAGACCGCAGGCTCGTGCCCGAAGTGCGGCATGTTCCTCAAGCAGGAGTCACACGCCCCGGAGGCGCGCGCGACGACGACGGCCACCACGCGCTACGGGGCCGACTACTTCCCCAACATCGAGCTGACCACGCAGGACGGCAAGAAGGTCAAGTTCTACGACGACCTGCTCAAGGGCAAGATCGTCGCCATCACCCTCATCTACACGCACTGCCTCGACAACTGCCCGCTCGAAACCGCGCGCATGGCGCAGGTGCAGAGGCTTCTGGGCGACCGCGTGGGGAAAGACATTTTCTTCTACTCCATCAGCATCGACCCCAAGCGCGACACGCCGGAAGTGCTCAAGGACTACGCGGAGAAGTTTCACGCCGGCCCCGGCTGGCTCTTCCTCACGGGCAAGGAGTCGGACATCGAGCTTCTCAGCCGGAAGCTCGGGCTCTACTCCGCCCCCGACCCGGCCAACCGCGACGGCCACACGCCCACGCTGCTGGTCGGCGACGTGGCGAGCGCGCAGTGGAGGAAGTACTCCGCACTCGACAACCCCTCCTTCATCACCCTCAAGATGGGCGAGCTGATGGACGGCTACAACCGTAAGCTGGAGGTGACGAAGCAGAATTACGCGAACGCGCCCACGCTCAACTTCACCAACGGGCAGTACCTCTACGCGACGCGCTGCGCCGCCTGCCACACCATCGGCAAGGGCGACGCGATAGGGCCCGACCTGCTCGGCGTGACGGGCGCGCGCGACCGCACCTGGCTCAAACGTTTCATCGCCGTGCCCGACCAGGTGCTGGCCGAGAAAGACCCGCTCGCCACGGCACTCTTCGAGAAGTACAAGAAGGTGCAGATGCCCAACCTGCGGCTCAACGAAGAGGACGTGAACAGTCTGGTCCTCTACCTGGAGCAGCAGACGGCCGCGAAGTCGAAGCAGCCGGCCCCGGAAGTGCAGAAGTGAGCAGGCTGCAAAGCTGAAGCCTCGCGCCGCCGGCCGCCTCGCCAAAACTGCTGAAGGCCGGCGGCGCGAGGCCGTGCGCTAACTTGCTCCCGCATGATTGTGAGCGGGTGTGTTAGCCGCCCCCGTTGACTGACTAAGCCACCGCGCCCGCCTCCCTCAAACGTAACCTTCCTTATCGGACTCCGGGCGTGCGGCGTCGAGACAACCGCTCCTCTCTCGTGCCGCCGTCGCTTTACCCGCCGAAGTGTAAGTTGTCGTCCTGCCTCAAGGCCGCCGTCGGGGGACTTGTGAGGGGGGAGGCGTCTCAGTCAGTAAGCAATCATTCGGGCATGACGACCTTCTCGCTCTTGTGTACGTGCCCGGCTTTGATGACGTAGACGACCTTCCTCGTGTTGCGTATGTCCCGGAGCGGGTCGGCGCTGAGGACGACCAGGTCGGCGACTTTGCCCGCGGCGACCGTGCCGTATGTCTTCTCGATTCCGAGCAGCCGCGCGCCGTCGCGCGTGGCCGCCGTGATCGCCTCGGCGGGCGTCATCCCGGCCTTCGTGACGAGCAGTTCCATCTCAAGGTGTATGTTCGCGAAGTCGCGCCGCCGCGGGCGCTCGGGGAGGTCTGTCCCCGCGACTATCGAGACGCCGAGCCGGTGCGCGAGCCTCGTCACCGCGTAGGCCCACTCCGCCCTCCCGAGCTCCCACTCGCTTCTCTTCGACTCTTCCTTAGCCATCTCCGCGGCCACCATCTCGCCGTACAGGTGCAGCGTCGCGTCGAGCACCGTCCCGCCCTTTCGCATCCGCCGGAGCAGTGCGACGACGGCCTCGGCGTCCGGCGAGACGCCGCGCCAGTCGAGCCTGCGGTAAGAATCCCACACGGCCTCCGGCGGGCCGTACGCCGCGTAGACGAGGCCGTCGCTGTGCGAGACGGAGTCTACTCCGGCGGCGACGGCGTCCACGGGGCGGGCCGGAAAGATCGCCGAGTGGCTCCAGACTTTCAGCCCCTGCCGGTGCGCCTCGCGCGTGACCTTCGCGACGAGCGCCGCGTCCAGCCGCTCGTAGAGCTTGACGGCGACGACGCCCGCGGCCTTAGCCTCCGCCACGGCTTTCGGGATGTCCGTGTCGGCCGTGACGGCGCGCGCCCACGGCGCCTGCCCCGCGGGGAGGCCGTGCGAAATCTCGGCGGCGCGGCGGTCGCCGAACCACTCGGGCCCAGCCATCAGCGCCGAGTAGTAGACGCGCGGCGCCTGCACGTCGGCGCGCGCCGCGTCGCGTGCCAGCTCCGCCAGCGCCGCGGCGTCGCCCGCCATGTCGCGCGCCGTCGTCACACCGCTGAGGAAGGCGAAGCGGCGGCGCGCGACGCCCTCCGCGCCGGGCCAGTGGCCGGGCATGAAGTGGTAGTGCGAGTCTATGAGGCCGGGGATGACGTAATGCCCGCGCAAGTCCAACACGGTCGCGCCCGCGGGCGGCCTCCTGCTGCCCGCGGGATAAATGTTGACGATGCGGCCGCCGGAGATGATTAACGTACGGCCGTGTCGGGCCGGCCCGCCGTTGCCGTCAACGACCGTCACGTTCGACAAGACGAGGGTCTGACTTCCGGCCGCGGGGCGCTGCGCCTCGGCCGCCGCGGGGGTCAGCAGGAACAGTGCCGCGACCGCGAGTAAAAACCCCGGGACGTATTCTCTCATCCTTACGCTCCTCTGCTCCGCGCACGCAGCGCGCGGCGGGTGACATTATGGGCGGTGTGAAGGTCAGTGGCTACGGTTCTGTGGCGGGCGGTCGTAGTCGGCGGGCGGGCGGTCGCCGGGGCGTGGCAGACGGTCGGGATGAATCTCTTCGCAGCGCTTACGGCCGTAGGAGCAGGTCGAGGTTTTTGCGGTAACGCCGGCTCGAACGCAGACGTGTGCCGTCCTTGAGGACGACGAGGTATTCGCCGTTGAGGAGGGGGCGCAGTTCCCTGACCCTTCGGACGTTGACCAGCGCGGAGCGGCGGATGCGCAGGAACTTCGACGGGTCGAGCCTGCCCTCCAGACTGCTCAGCGCCTCGCGCAGCAGGTGCGCTACGCCTCCCGTGTGCAGCCGCACGTAGTTGTCCTGCGCTTCGACCCAGTCCACGTCGTCGGCCTCGACGAAGATGATTCGCTCCCCCGTCTTGACCGGGATGCGCTCCGTGTACGTCACGCCCCCGCGCAAGGCTTTCAGCTCCCGCAGCAGGTCGGCCAGTTGCCGGCCGAGGGCGTCGGCGTTTTTAAGACCCAACTGCTCTCTGGCGCGTCCGACGGCGGCGCGGAGCCGTTCGCCGTCTACGGGCTTGAGGAGGTAGTCGAGGGCGTGCGCCTCGAACGCACGCAGCGCGTACTCGTCATAAGCCGTGACGAAGATGACGACGGGCATCCGCCCCGCGCCCACGGCCTCGACGACGCCGAAGCCGTCGAGCGCCGGCATCTGCACGTCCAGGAAGACGAGGTCGGGCGACTGCGCGCGGATGAACGACACGGCGTCGCGGCCGTTGGCGCACTCGCCGACGACCTCGACGTCCGGGCAGGCGAGCAGGTCGGCGCGCAGCCCCTCACGCGCCAGCGGCTCGTCGTCAACTATCAACACGCGGACTGTCGCCGTCTGTTTCACGCGCGCGGCCGCTCCAGCGGGATTGAAATGCTGACGACCGTGCCGCCGCCGGGCGCGTCGCCCAGCTCAAGGCGGCAGCCTCCCCCGTACATCCGCTCCAGCCGCTCCTTCGTGTTTGACAGCCCGACGCGCCCCGCCGTCCGGCCCTCGACGTTGAGTGGCAGCCCCGGCCCGTCGTCGTGCACCCGAACCCTGACCGTGCCGTTCAGACGCTCCGCGCGGATTTCGATCCGCCCGGCCTCGGCGCGGGGCGCGATGCCGTGTTTGATGGCGTTCTCGACCACCGGCTGCAAGATCAAGCTCGGCACGCGCGCATCGAGCACGGCCGGGTCAACGTCAATGCTGACCTCCAGCCGGTCCGGGAACCGCTCGCGCTCGATCTCCAAATAGTTCTCCAAAAACTCAAGCTCCTGTCTGAGCGTCACCTCGTGCGCCTCGGAGTGTCTGAGCAGGGCGCGCAGCAGCTCGGACAGCCGACCGAGCGTCCGCCTCGCCCGCCCAACGTCCTTGAGCATCAGGACGGAGATGGTGTTGAGGGCGTTGAAGAGGAAGTGCGGCTGGAGTCGGAGCCTGAGGGCTTCGAGCTGCGCCTGCGCCAGCTCCGCCTCGAACCGCGCGGCCGCTATCTCGCGCTCCCGCTTCTGGCGGTAGTGATTCAGGCCGTGGCCGAGGGCGACGAGCGCCGTGTAGAGGAGGATGTTGAAGTGGAACTCGGCCACCACCATGTGCCGCCAGCTTCCGAAAGAGGCGAAGGCGCGCCCCTCGCTTCTCAGGAGGAGTTGAAGCGCGAGCAGATAAGCGCCGAGTTGGAGGACGGAGACGAGCGCGCCGGCCGCGGCGTGCGCCGGCAGGGCGCGCGCCCACCTCCCCCGGCCGAAGGGGAAGCGGCGCGCGAACCAGAGGACGAAAGGGGTGAGCGCCGCCCAGAGGTACGCGCAGGCCGCCCACGCCGTCAGGACTTTCGCCCACGAGGTCGGGGTTCCCGCGTACGCCCTCTCGACGTAACGCTGGCAGGCGAAGAAGAGCCCGAACAGCGTCCAGCAGCCGAAGATAATCCACGCCCGCGTCCAGCGTCCTCGGTTCTCGGATTCGGCCTTCATACCGGCGCGCCCTCAGATTCTCACTTCGGCTCCGTCTAAAAACTTAACCCCCGCCGAACAATTCGGAAGTGTAGAGCCCCCGCACCCTCACGGCAATCGCAGTTCTCTCCCGCGGCTTCGCGCGGGTGTATAATGCGGGCGATGGTGGACAAGAAATACAGACTCCAGCCAGTCCTCGGCGCGCGCGAGCAGGCGAAGCGCGAGGCGGAGCGGCTGCTGGCCGCGCGCCTGACGCAGCTCTCCGAGGCGGAAGAGGAGTTGGCCCGGCGCGAGCGCGAGGTGGAGGCGTGCCGGGAGCGCCAGCGGGCGGCGCGCGCCGAGATGTTCGAGACGATGAGCGCGGGGGCTGCGGCCGGCCGCGCCCTAGCGCACCGCACGCACCTCGCCGACCTGCGCGCGCAGGAGGAAGGGCTGTGCGCCGCGGCCGAAGAGCAGAGGGGCGCCGTCGCGCGCTGCGAGGCCGAGGCCGAGAGGGCGCGCGCCGCACTCGTCGAGGCCGCGCGCGGCGTCCGCGTCATCGAGAAGCACCGCGAGAACTGGCGCGAGCGCCAGTCGCGCGAGACGGCGCGCCGCGAGCAGAAGATTAACGACGAGATTGCCGCCATCCTCCACGAACGCCGCCCCCACGAGTGAACCGGCCGCGGGCGCGCGGCGCGCACGGGCTCGATGTTGCCGCCCCGCGCCGCGTGCGTCTATAATCCCCTCAGTCCACTTCTGAACAGATGTCTTCGGCAGGCGGCGCGGAGAAGTCCGCGGGCGGAGTTGCCTCTTCCGCGCGGCGCCTCGCAGGGTGGCAGAAGGGGTCTCATGCCCGAACGTCCCCGCCAGACTTCTAACCCTAAAGGCAGCGCGGACGAGTCGCGTCTGGTGCCGCTCACGGTCGCGGGGCTCGTCTGCTTCGTCACGGCCGTCGTGCTCGGCTACGGCGGCTGGCTCCTCTTCGGCACGCACGAGCGCGAGGAGCCGGGCCCCGCCGCACAACTCAGGCAGAGCCAGCCCGCGCAGGCGACCCCAGAGTCCACGCCCGCCGCCGCCCCGCCGCGCGAAGAACCCGCCCTGACCGCGCCCGCCGGCGAGCTGCCCGTCCCCGGCGGCGAGGTGGCGCTCGGCGGCGAAGAGAAGGGGCCGCCGCTGCGCCGCGTCATCGTCAAGCCCTTCCTCATCGCCGAGACCGAAACGACCAACGAGCAGTACCGCGACTATCTCAAGGAGACGGGGCACGCCGCCCCCTCGCACTGGAAGGACGGGGAGTTCCCGCACGGCGCGACGCTCGAACCCGTGACGGGCGTCACCTGGCAGGACGCGGCCGACTATTGCCGGTGGCTTTCGGGGAAGCTCGGCGTGACCGTGCGACTCCCGACCGAGGCCGAGTGGGAGCTGGCCGCGCGCGGGACGCAGGGCTCGAAGTACCCCTGGGGCGACGAGTGGGACGACCGCGCCGCCGCCTCCACCGAAACCGGCGGCCGCGTGCGCGCCGTCAAGAGCTACCCGGCGGGGCGCTCGCCCTTCGGCGCTTACGACATGGCCGGCAACGTGTGGGAGTGGGTAGAGGACGAGGCCACCGACGCGGAGGGGCGGCCGAAGGCCGAGGACGGCGTCAAGCTGCGCGTCATACGGGGCGGGGCCGCGACCGAGCCGCGCGCCTACGTCTCCGCGACGGCGCGGTACGAGGTGCGCGAAGACGTAGGCGCGGCGCGGCTGGGTTTCCGCTACGTCGTCGTCCGTCCGGAGGGCGCCACCAGGCAGCCCGCGCCCTGAGGCGCCGCGCGCGCGAGACGACTCAGGGCACCGCGCGCGCGACTGCGGTCTGCGTTGATAACTCTGTTGAAGGTCGGGCCGGCGCGATGGAGTTATTGAAGATGAGAGAGAAGCTTTTCCGCCTGCTCCTGCTCCTCGCCGCCGCCTGCTGCGGCGCCGCCCTCCCCGCCACGCGTGCGCGCGCTCAGTCGAAGCCGAACATCGCGGGCGAGGTGGAAGGCAGGAAGAGGGTGAACGAGCGCGCATCGCCGAAGCCCGCTGCCAGTGCACGCCAGGCCCCGCGGCGACAGCAGGCGCCCCCGCCGCGACGCCCCGCGGCCGTGCCGCCCCTCGAAGTGACCTTCTACACGGGGCTGGCGGAGGCCGACGTTTACCTCAGCGTGAGCCAGACGGGCATGCAGCAACTAGGGCGCTCGGGGGCCGACGGGCGGCTCGTGACGCGCCTGCCGCGCGGCACCTACACCGTCACGGCCAGCCGCCCCGGAGCGCGCGCCGAGCGGCGGCAGATCGAAGTGCGGCCGGGCAGCACGTCTTTCGTCCTCGACATTTCGGGCGGGGACGCCCCGCCGTTCGGCGCGGACGCCGCCGCCCCGGTCACGACCGCGGGCGACGTCTTCAAGCGCTTCCTCGACCCGAAGCAGACCGACGGCGTGACGGCCGCCGAGTGGGGTCTGGCGCAGGCAGAGACGGCCGCGGCCTTCGCCGCCAACCCCAACGACCCGCAGGCCGAGGCGCAGGCGCTCTTCGCGCGCGGTCAGGTGGCGCTGCTGCGCCGCGACTACCGGCGCGCCGTCCTCGACTTCAACGCGGCGGCGCTCCGTCTGCCGTCCTCCGCCCTCGCCTTCTACGGACTCGGGAACGCCTACCTCGGCGCGGGGCGGCTCAACGAGGCGGCGCGAGCCTTCCAGCAGGCGGCGGCCATCAAGCCGCAGTTCGCGATGGCTTACAAGGGGCTGGGCGACGTGCTCGCGCGGCAGGATAAGAACCGCGAGGCGCTGCGCTACTACGAGCGCGCGCGCGTCCTGGGCTATACTTCGGCCGACACGAGACAGGTCGCCGCGCGCATCCTCCTCAAAGAGCGCCGCTGGTCGGAGGCGTTGAGGGAGCTGCTGGAAGTCTCGAAGGCCGCGCCGACGGCCGAGGTCTTCGTCGGCATCGGCGACGCATACGTCGGGCTCGGCCAGCCGGTGAGCGCGGCGCCGGCATACAGCCGCGCGCTGGAACTCGACCCGAAGTCGGCGGCGGCGCACTACAAGCTCGGCGAACTCGCCTACGCACAGCGCGAGTACGCGGCGGCGGCAGAGTCTTTGGAGCGCGCGCTCGCGCTCGACCCGGCCGGGGCGCTCATCGACCGCGGGCGCGCGCGCGACCTCGCGGACAAGGCCGCTGCGAAGGCGCGCGCCGCGAGGTGAGGCGCGCGGAAGATTCGCCGTAATACTGATTTCGGTAAACTGTCTGCGGTAAAACTGATAAAGGAGCGGGCGGCGGCCCCGCCGTGCGGCGGGGGCATCAAGCGTCGCCCGGAGTCGTCTTATGAAAAGGGCAAACTCAGAACGGCCGGCCCGCGCGCGCGCCGCTTCGCTCGCCTGCGCCGCGCTCGCGCTCTTCGCGGCGGCTTCGGCCGTCGCGCAGCAGACGCCCCGGCCGAAGCCGAACATCGCCGACGAGGTCGAGAAGAAGTCCAACGGTGAGTCCGAGCCCAAACCTTCCGCGCCGCCCGCGCGCAAGCCGAACCAGCCCAAACCGCCCAGGCCCGCGCCGTCGTACGAGGTCAACATCAAGACCGACATCCCCGACGCGGAGATTCTCCTCGGCGTCGGCAACTCCGCGCCCACGCAGAGCCTTGGGAAGACCGACGCCGACGGCAAGCTCACGAGGCGGCTCGCGCGCGGGACTTACAACCTGCTCGCCAGCCGCCCCGGCTACCGCATCCAGCGGGTGCGCGTCGAAGTCCGCGCCGGCTCGCCCAACGAGGTGAACTTCAGCCTCGCGATGCCGGTCGTCGCCAAGAAGGAGGAGGAGGAGGAGAAGCCCGCGGAGCCGGCGCCGACCCCGGCCGAGACGCCGGCCGCCCCGCCCGCCGACCCGCTGGCCGATGCCGACGCGCTCATCAAACGCTTCCTCGACGTGAAGGAGGCCGACGGCGTGAAGGCCGAGGACTGGAAGGCCGTGCGCGAGCAGTTGGGCGCCGCGCTCGAAAAGGACCCGGCCAACGCGCAGCTCAAGGCGCGCTCGCTCGCCGCCGACGGGCAGCTCGCCTACCTCGCCGCCGACTACGCCACCGCGCTCGTCGCCTTCAAGCAGGCGGCGCTGGCCGCGCCCGACCTCGCGCTGGCGCACTACGGATTGGGGAACGCCTACCTCGCCACCAACCAGCCGGCCGAGGCGCTCAAGTCTTACACGCAGGCCGTCAACGTCAACTCCGACCTCGCGCTCGGCTACCGCGGGATGGGCGACGCGCTCACCAAGCTGAACAGGACGAAGGAGGCCGCGCAGTACTACAGCCGCGCGAAGAGCTTCGGCCAGCCGCTGCCGGCCGACACGGGGCTCGCCGCGGCGCGCGACCTCAAGAAGCGCAAGCGCTGGGCGCAGGCGCTCAAGGAGTTTCAGGACGTGGCCGCCTCGCGGCCGACCGCGGACGTTTACGTCGAGATCGGCGACTGCTACGTTGGGCTCGAACAGCCCTTGAGCGCGTCGCAGGCTTACCGCAAGGCGACCGAGATCGACCCGCGCTCCGCGCTGGCGCACTTCAAGTTCGGCGACGTGATGTTCAAGCTGCGCGAGTACGCGGCAGCGATGGAGGCGTTCGAGCGCGCGCTCGCGCTCGACCCGCAGGGCACGGTCATCAACCGCAAACGCTCGCGCGAGATGGCGGACGAGGCGGCCGACAAGCTCAAGAAGATGAGCTGACGCGAGGAACACGGCCCGAAGGCGTGCGCGGCCGCCGCGCCGCGTGAGGAGCGGAAGGCGATGAAGATTCCACCCGCGAACCCGCTGACGCCGGGACAGTCTGCGGAAGCGAGCCGCGCCGTCAAACGCGGCTGGTCGTCAAAAGACGCGGCGCGCGCCGACGAGGCGGGCGACGCCGTCGAAGGCGCCGAGTCGCCCGGGCGCGACTTCGCCAGCGTCTTCGAGGAGTCCGTCTCGCGCGCCGACGTGCGCGACGAGGGCGAGGCGGAAGGCGACCGCCGCGTCTCGCGCGAGACGGAGCGACCCGGGCGCGGCGCCGACGCGCGCCGCAGCGAAGAGCGCGACGGCGGCCCGGACGATGCGGGCGCCGACGGCAAGGGCGGCGGCTTCGAGCACCGCGCGGCCCTGCGCGAGTTGACGCCGACGGCCGAGACGACGCCCGCGCGCTCCATCCTTCACGTCGCCGACCTGGAGAGAATCGTCTCCGCCGTCCGCGCGCAACTCGTCGAGGGCGGCCGTCACGTGGTGACGGTCGAGCTGCGCCGCTCCGTGCTCGAAGGTCTGAAGGTCAGGCTCAGCTCCGACGGCGCCGGGCGCGTGACGGCCGAGTTCATCGCGGCGAGCGAGCGCGTCCGCTCACAGCTCGACGCGCGCGCCCCGGAGTTGGCCGAGCTGCTCCGGGGCCGGGGCGTCAACCTCGCGGCGCTGCGCACCGGCGTCGAGACGGGCGCGGGCGGGCGCGGCGGCGAGGGCGGCGCGCGCGAAGACCTCGCTCAAACCGCCGGCGCGACGCGGCCGGCGGCGCCCGACGCATCGAGCCTCGTTTCAAACGTCACGTCTGAAGACGCGCCCGCCGAAGACAAAGAGGGCGGGGCGTCCAACACCTACCGAGCTTAACTCGCAGCAGCGTCCGGCCCCGGTGGCCTCGGATGAAGACAGACGCGAACACAGTGAGGGCGGACGGGGCCGAGCCGGCGAGGCCGGCCGAGGCCGGGCCCACACCGGCCGTTGACCCCTTCGCCGTAGACATCTTCGCCGGCAGCGTGGGCGGCGCCGACGGCCCGGCCGCGCGCGGACTCGCGCCGCGCCGTGACGCCGGGCCGACGCGCGCCGGGTCGTGGGCCGCCGCCCTGCCGAAGGTCTCGCGCGAAGAGGCGGGACTGTCGGCGGCGCTCGCGTCCGTGCCCGCCTCGCTCTCGGCCGCCGCGCGCTCGGCGCTGGCGCGCGTCGCCGGTCGGCTCACCAACACGGAGGCGTCCGCCGTCAGTCTGGACTTCCTTGAGACGCGCGAAGAAGACCTCGCGGCGTTCGCCGCAACGGCCGAGTCCCCGCGCGCCTTCGTGCGCGTGGCGCTCGAACCCTGGGAGGCGCGCGCCGCGCTGGTCGTCGAAGCCGCTTTCGCCTCCGCGCTCGTTGACCGCATGCTCGGGGGCGACGGCGCTCTGGGGTCGGACGCGCCGCGCCCGCTCTCGACGGCCGAGCGCGCCGTCCTCGAATTCTTCTGCGCGCAACTGCTCGCCGCCCTGAACGAGGAGGCGGGCGAACCCCTCTTCCGCCTCGAAGCGTTGGCGGACGACGCGGGCGCGGCGGCGCGCGGGCGCGGCGTGGTGACGGCCGTGCGCGCCCGCGTCGGGCCGGCGGCCGGGGTCGTGCGCCTCGTCTACGACCGTGAGGCGCTGGCCGCGCTCGACGAGTCGCGCTCGCCCCTGCTCGGGCGCGGGCGTGTGGGCACGGCGGGCGCGCGGCTCGCGCGCCGCGCGTCACTCTGCGAGGGCGCGGGGCTCTCCGTTCTGGTCGGCGAGACGGAGGTCAGGTCGGCCGACCTGTCCGGGCTGGAGCCGGGCGACGTGGTCATAGTCGAGCGCGTCTTCGGCAGTTGGGGCGAAGGGGCGAACGGCGTCGGCGCGGAAGGCGCCACGCCGCTGCGCGCGCGCGCGGGCGCGGGCGACAACGTGCTCGTTAGCGGCGCGGCGCAGAGCCGCGGCGGCGAGGCCGTGGACGGCGGCGCGTGCGAAGAGACTCTGCGGATGCTGGTCGAAGAGGTTTCGGTATCGGAGCCGCGCGAGGCGGGCGCGGGGAGGTTGCGCATGGAAGACGAGAGCGAGTTGGCGGAAGAGGCGGGCGCGGGTGAGGCCGGGCTGCTCGACAACCTCCTGCTGACGCTGCGCGTGGAGCTGCCCGCGCGCCGCATCAGCCTCGACGAGCTGACGCGCCTGCGCGCCGGGCAAATCCTCGACCTGGGCTGCCGGCCGACCGACCCCGTGGAACTCGTGGCAGACGGCCGCCGCGTCGCGACGGGCGAGCTGGTGGACATCGAGGGGAGCCTCGGCGTCCGCGTCACGCGGCTGGCGGGTTAAAGGCGGGGGCGAGATGAACTTTCTCCTGATGCTGTTGGAGACGCTGCTGGCGCTCGGCCTCGTCTGCGGGCTGGCGTACTTCGTCTTCCGGCTGGCGCTGCCGCGACTGAACGCCGTGCGCTCGGCGAACAGCATGGTGAGGGTCGTCGACCGCGTCGGGCTCGACCCGCGCAAGAGCCTCTACGTCGTCGAGGTCGCGGGGCGCTGGCTGCTCATCGGCGCGTCGGAGGCGGGCGTCCATCTGGTCAGCGAGCTTGACGCGAAGAGCGCAGAGGAGGCCGCCGGAGAGCTGGAGCGGCGGCGCTCGACGCCGAGCCCTTCGGTGCAGGCATTCGCCGACCGCCTCTCGCGGCTCATCAACAAGAGGGAGGATTCGTGATGAGACTCCGCTCCCTTTGGCGCGGGCGGCGGCGCGCCTGCGCGGCCCTGGCGGCGCTCTTCGCACTCTCGCTGCTCTCGGTCGCGCCCGACGTGCTGGCGCAGGGTGAGACGCGCGCGGCGGCCGGCGGCGGCGGGACGGGCGCGGCCAACCCGGTGGTGCTCGTCATCGTGCTGGGCGCGCTGGCGCTCGCGCCGTTCGCGCTCATCATGCTCACGTCGTTCGTCAAAATCTCGGTCGTGCTCTCCATCCTGCGAAACGCTTTGGGGACGCAGCAGGTGCCGCCCAATCAGGTCATCACGGGCATCTCGCTGATACTTACCATCTTCATCATGGCGCCCGTCGTCGAGAAGATGTACGCCGAGGCCGGTCAGGTCGGCGACTCCGAGGCCATCTTCTCCGAGGTCTCGGTCAGGCAAATCTTCGAGGCCGCCAAGCGCGGGCGCGAGCCGCTGCGCCAGTTCCTCGAACGCCACGCGCACGAGCCCGACCGCAAGATGTTCTACAACCTCGCGCAGCGCATGGCCGTCCGCAACGGCAACGACCCGGCGGAGATTCTGCCGACCGAGTTCCGCGTCGTCATCCCCTCGTTCGTCACCAGCCAGTTGACCGAGGCGTTCCAGATCGGCTTCCTCCTCTTCATCCCCTTCCTCGTCATTGACATGGTGGTGTCGAACATCCTCCAGGCGATGGGCATGTTCATGCTCTCGCCGGCGATGATCTCGCTCCCCTTCAAGCTGCTGCTCTTCGTGCTCGTGGACGGGTGGGTCATCCTCATCCGCAACCTCGTGCTCGGCTACACCTGAGAAGGAGGAAGAAGAATGAACGCGTACGTGTCGCTCGCGGGCGAGGCCCTGTGGCTGATCCTCCTGCTCTCGCTCCCGCCGCTTCTGGCGAGCCTCGTCGTCGGCCTCGTCGTCAGCCTGCTGCAAGCGCTCACGCAGGTGCAGGAGCAGACGCTGACCTTCGTGCCGAAGATCATCGCGACCATCCTCGTCCTCATCATCACGGCCGCCTGGATGCTCGAAACCCTGCGCGAATTCGCCGGCCGCGTCTTCGACACGATGCTGAAAGTTTGAGTAGACAGTAGTCAGTAGACGGTAGCGCCCCGCCTGCCGAACGTTGAGGATGGCAATCACAGGCTTCACCCTGAACAAAGTTTTCTACTGACTACTGACCACTGACTACTGTCTACTGCTTTGCGATGGACGAATTTCTACGCCTCCTTGAGACCGTCTTCGAGACCTTCGAGTTCGGGCAGAGCCCGCAGGCTTTCCTCGTGCTGGTGGGGCTGGCGTTCGCGCGGCTGCTGGCGTTCCTCGTCGTCGTGCCCTTCTTCGGCGGGGCGGCCGTGCCCGCGCGCGTGAAGGTGGCGACGGCGACGGCCTTCGTCGTCATCGTCTACCCCTCGCTCGCGGCGGGGCTGAAGGGCGAGGCGCTCGGGTTCGGCCCCGTCGGCTTCATCGGCCTGCTGGCGAAAGAGGCGTTCGTCGGGTTCACGCTCGGCTTCGTCGCCTCGCTCGTCTTCGAGGCCGTGCAGGTGGCGGGGCGCGTCATCGACTTCCAGCGCGGCTCGACCCTCGCCGAGCTGTTCGCGCCGCAACTCCAGACGCGCGTCTCCGAATTGGGGCAGTTCAAACTCCAGCTCGCCATCGTCATCTTCCTCGCCATCGGCGCGCACCACTTCTTCATCGGCGCGCTGCTCCGCAGCTTCGAGCTGATACCGGCCACAGGCTTCCCGCACCTCCAGGCCGGGTGGACGCCCGCCGCCGAGTTCATCACGAAACTCGCGGGCGGCGTCATCGGCGTCGGCGTCCAACTGGCCGCGCCGGCGATGGTGGCGCTGCTGTTGACCGACCTGCTCTTCGGCCTCGTCAACCGCGTCGCGCCGCAGATCAACGTCTTCTTCCTGAGCCTGCCCGTCAAGATGGGCGTCGGCATCGCCGTCGTCCTCGTCTCGCTCCCGCTCTTCAAAGAGCGCTACGTCTACTACTTCAAAGAAGCCTACAAGGCTTTCGAGTTCACCATCCGCGCGCTCGCCGGCCTCTCCTGAATTGCGGGAAACCTTTTCCGCACCCCGCCGATAATCTGGGCGAACGATATCAGTCAGCAGGGGGGCCCATGTACGTCAGAGACGCAGGCGGCGCGGAACGCAACTTTAACGTGACGCAGGAGCGCGCGGAGACACCCGCGCGGACGGCCGAGATTCAAAACGACCTGGCGGGCGCGTCCAGCCGCACCGGCGAGCAGAACTTCATCGCCGCCGCCGTGCGGTTCGCGCTCACGGGCGTCACCGGCGGCGCGGCGGTGCGACAGACGCCCGACGTGCAGCGGAGCCTCGACGCAGTCTGGAACGCCTACGGGCTCGGCTACGCGCAGGGCGGGGCGGCGGAACTCGCGCGGCAGTTGCACGCGGGCGGCGCGGACTTCCAGACCGAACTCATGAGGCGGCTCACAGAGGGCGATTCGGAGGCGGCCGTCCGCATGCTGCGCGCCGCGGGCGGCGAGCCCGTGCCCTACGGCGGGGACGAGCGCGTCTCGGCCTCCGACGGCCTGACGGTCGCGCGCGCGCTCGGCGAGGCTTACGACCGCGGCGCGCTCGGCGCGGACTTCGCGCGGCGCTGGGTCGAGGCCGAGGCCGAATACGTCAACCGGCCCGGCACCTTCGGCGACTGGCCCTACAACGAGTACACCGGCAACCTCGTCGCGCAGAGCGGCTCGCCGCGGCTGATGCGCGCCTACGCCGACGCCTGCATCGAGCACGCCGCCGGCGCGCAGACGCCGAACGACCTCTACGTCCTCAACGGCGCGGCGCGCGCCGTCGCCGGAGACCCTTCCGTGCTGACGGAAGTCCTCGGGCGGCTCGACGCGGGGCAGTACGCCGGCGGCCGAATCAACCTCGAACGCTTCCTCGGCACCGTCAACACGCCGCGTGACCTGATCGGCGAAGACCCGAACCGCGCCGTGGGCGGCGAGAGCCCCCTGGCCGCGCTCCTGAACGGCGCGGCGAGGATGCCGCGCGGCGAGCTGGAGCTGAAGCTCTTCTCGACCGTCGCCGCGAACGAACACTTCTTCGACGGGCGCGGCGTCGCCGACGCCCTGGTGCGCCTCTACCAGAGCGACGCGCGCTTCCTGACCGACAGACTGATCGACACGCGCGAGAGCTACGACGGCCTCGTCACGCTCTCGCAGTTCTACCAGCGCACGCTCTTCAACGCCGACTGCACGCTCAAGGAGTCGCTCATCACGACGGCGACGGGGCTCGCGCGCCGGTACGGCGCCGAGAACCGCCCGAACGAGCTGGGACTCTTCGCCGGCACGGTCGCCAACGGCTTCCAGCTCGCCGTGAGAGAAGAGGACAAACGCCGGGAGGCGGTGAAGAACTTCGTCGGCTTCGTCTTCGAGCTGGTGCCGGTCGGCGGCAAGCTCAAAGACATCTTCGGCAAGGCGCTCAGCTCGGCCGTCGGCGAGCACCTAGGCAAGCTCGTCGCCGAGAAGGGCGTGGACGGCGCGCAGGAGGCCGTCACGGACTTCCTCGTCGGAGAGTTGACCGAGGAGACTGGGTTGTTCGGCTGGGGCAACGGCGCGAAGCTCAGGAACAGGAACGACGTTGACGAAATCCTGCGCGGCGCTTTCGGGGTGAAAGACCTGCGCGACACGAACCCCGCGACCCCCGAGAACGACGGCCTACAGTCTTACAACAACGGCCTCGGCACGGCCATCG
The DNA here is from genome assembly GCA_036389815.1 of Pyrinomonadaceae bacterium. Taxonomy (GTDB): domain Bacteria; phylum Acidobacteriota; class Blastocatellia; order Pyrinomonadales; family Pyrinomonadaceae; genus QHXN01. Next base: position 33,782 of record DASVWB010000257.1, read on the forward strand.
ACGCGCTCGGCGGCAGCGGGCTCCTGTGAGCGGCCCGCGCGGAGACCTCCGGACTTGTTCACGCGTGAATCGAAACTGCCTTTCGCCGTCTACGCCTACGCGTTGAGCGTGCTCGCGCGCGGCGTGCGGGACGTTGCGGCGGCGGACGGAGCGGGGGGCGGCTCGGTTCGCGGGGCACGGCCGCGAAATGAAAAGACCCGCCGCGGCGGGTCTCGCTGGAACTTGACGCCGGAGAGCGTCGCTTCGCGCCTTGAGCGGCGGGAGGGGCCGGGGGCGTAGGGCGACCCGGCCGCGGAGCCTGCTTTTAAGAGTCCTCGTCGTGCCGCCTCACTTGTACTCCACGCCGTTCGTCGTAAACATCACCTGCTCGGGCGGTGCGCCAAGCATGTTCTCGAAGTTGGCCCGCGCTATGTCGCGCCACTTCCGCATCTCCTCGCGGTCGCCGCGCTCTTTGCCGGTGCCGAAGCCGACGTTGATCCAGTTCGCCACGATGGCGAAAGTCTCGAACATCTTCTGCCGCTCGCGGTCCGAAGCCCGCCGGAACTGGCCGTCGGCGGCGTAGACTTCCCGCATGTGGGCGAGCAGGGCTTCGTACTGCGCCTGGCTCAGCTCCGCGTCGGAGTAGACGGCGTAGCTTGAGTTGATGAGGTAGCCGGCCGCGCGCGACACGTCGTTCTGCGGGCCGCCGGCCTGCCGCAGACGGTCGCGGTAGATGTTCAGCAAGTCGCCGAACAACTTTTCCAGCCTCGGGCGTTCGGCCGGCGTGGTGGCGAGTTCGCTCGCCATCTCCTGCGGCATGATGCTGGGCGCGACGGGGCGGAAGGTGGTCGAGGCGGCCGTCGGCGCGCCGGCACCGCCCCGCGCGGGCGGCGCGGGACTCTTCGCGCCCGGCGGCGCGGGGGCGCCGACTTTACCGCCGCCGGCCGACTTCCCCGCGCCGCCGTAGCGCGTGATGCGCGCGCCGGAGCGCACGGTCGAGTAGATGCGGACGCGGTTCATCATCTGCTGATTCTGCGTCCGCATCAGGTTGATGTAGGCGTCCGACTGCGCCGAGGCGCCCCGCCCCGCGGAGAGCAGAAGCGTCGCGGCCGCCAGAGTGACGAGGCAGTAGCGCATGTCCTTTAAACCCCTAAAGACAGAAGCCCGCGCACGAACGCGGCACCGTTGAGATGCCCGGCGAACGCGCGCAGGATGGATGATTTCTTCCGCCGCGGGCCGCCCTTTACGGGCGGATGTTCCGGATGATGCCGCTGATGGCCTCGTCTTCCTTCTTGAGCAGGTTCGACTTCATCTCGTTCTCCTGCTTCAGCTCGTCGAACTTGGCCTGCACCAGAAGGTTGTAGTTCGCCATGATCCGCTGCTGCTCGAACTGCTTGTTCTCGAAGTCCGGGTCGCGCGGGTCGAGGTGTTCCAGCGTCGGTCTCGGTGGGATTACGCCTGCCATCGGTCTAGTCTCCTCTCCTTGCGTTTGATGACTGCCCCCCGGCGACGCCGTGGGACTTCAGGGCCTGTGCGATGCCGAGCGCCATCGCGCGCGCGCGGTTCGCCGCCGGGTCCTTCTCGTGCGGGTCGAGCGCGACGGCCCGCCGCAGGTTCGTCACGGCCTCTTCGGCCCGCCCCTGCCGGATGAAAATCTCGGCGCGGTTGACGTATGGCGCGATCTCGTCGGGGTCGAGTTCGACCGCGCGGTCGAGATGCCGGAGCGCCTGCTCGAACTCCTCCGTGCGGGTGAGCAGCGCGCCGAGGGCCGAGTGGGCGGCGGCGCTCGAAGGGTCGAGCTCGACGAGCCCCTCGAAGATCGTCCGCGCCTTGTCAAGGTTGCCGTGCCTGTAGTACATGGCGCCAACCTCGCCCATCGCCTGAAATTCCTGCTCGTCCACGCCGAGCCTCTGGCGGGGCGAGACCTGTCCGCTTTCGCGGCCGGCCGGGTCGTTCTGTGTCGCCTTTCCTTGCATCCTTTTCGCTACCGCGGCGCCGCTTTAGTCGCGGGTTGCACACGCCGTGCCGGGAAGCCCCTCCGGCCTACTAGACGCGCCTCATCGAATACGCGTAGTTCAGGTTGTAGGTCGCGACCCGATTATTATGCTCCGCCTCCTGGACGGTGTAAATGGCTCTGGTCGAGGCGCGCTCGCCGTCGGGGTCGTCGTCCCTGACGCGGCTGCTCAACTCGTCGGCGCGGTACTCCGAAAGGCGGTTGTCGCCGAAGCAGGAACTCCTGCCGAAGCGGCCGAGCGGCGGCTCGCGGTCAACCCTGCTCTGCCAGGACTCGTTGCTGAACTCGGAGACGAGCCGGAAAACGTCCTCGGCCACGCCCGCCCAGTTCCCCATCATGACGTTGGTGGCGAGCGAGAGGACGTTCCCCATCCAGCCCAGGCCGATACTGTCGAAGAAACCGCTGAAAATTTTTCCCAGTCCGAACATTGCCTTCGCTCTCCTTCCGGCGGGCGGCCCCGGCCGCCTCCCTGACCTTATTCGCCCCAATTATCGGCGGCCGCGCGAGAATGTTTCCTGCACGCGGAGAGGCCGGGGCAAATTTTTTCACTAAAATTTCGGCGGCCGACCGCCCGGCTTGGCGGTGCGTCCCGCGCCCGTGCTACGCTTGCGTCCGATTCCCACGCCGGGCCGACCCGATACCCGATGACGCCGAACCGTTTACTCGAAGACTGGCTGGAGGGGCGCGCGTCCCTTGGCGCGGCGGGCGGCTGGACGCCCGAGGAGATGCGGCTCGTCGCCGACATCGGTTACGCGCTGGCCGAGCAGGGGCGCCACGACGAGGCGGTCACGATCTTCGAGGGGTTGGCCGCGCTCGCGCCCGCGACCGCCTACTTCCAGTCGGCGCTGGGGGCGCTCTGGCTGCGCAAGGGCGAGGCGGCCCGCGCCGTCGAACACCTTGAGGCCGCGCTCGCGGCAGACCCCGGCGACGTGACCGCGCTCGTCAACCGCGGCGAGGCCGCCATGCGTCTCGGCGACGACGCCGCCGCGCGGCGCGGGCTGCTCGCCGCGCTCGAACTCGGCCCGCGCGCGACGCACGCGGCGGACGCCGCCGCCCTCGTCCGCGCGCGCGCACTGCTGTCGCGGCTCACGCCCTGAACCGGGCGGCGGCTCGGCGGAGACTTCCCCCGTAAAAAAATTTCTCCGCGCGCCCGGAAACTTTTTCCGGGAATCAGCGATAACCGGGATGAACGGACATTTCCGCCATGAGGCCGCGGCGCCGCACGGGGTCGCCCCGGCGCGGGAAGCGCGGCGGAAGTTTGAGGGTTTCGGAGGGAGGCGAGTATGGCAGACCCGGTCTCCGGGATAGCGCAGAACGTTCTGTCGCAGCAGTTAGAGGGGCAGCGGCTGCAACAGCAGCAGCAGGGCGGCGCGGGGCGCTCGTTCGAGAGCGTTCTGCGCCAGCAGGAGGGCGGCGCCGGAGGCCCGCAGGGGGCTCCGCCGGAAGCGGCAGCGCCGCCGCCCGTCTCCGGCGCGAAGCTCGAACAGATGCGCCTCGACCTGATGGAGCGCGTAAACCGTCTGCCGCCCGGCTCGCCCAACGTCAACGCGCTCCTGCCCGAACTGCTCGACTCGCGCACGCGCCTCGGGATGCTGCGCGACGTTATCTCGAAGTCGAACGCGCCGGGCTCCTCGCAGACAGACCTGCGCGGGCGCTTCGGCCAGATAGAGACGGAGTGGAATCAGGTCGAGTCCATCATGCGCTCGAACAGAGACCTCTCGACCACGGAACTGCTCGGGCTCCAGGCGCGGCTCTATCAGGTGACGCAGCACGTCGAGGTCTTGAGCAAGGTCGTTGACCAGGTCACGGGCGGCGTGAAGACGATTCTCAACACGAACGTCTGAACCGGAGGCGGTAGAGATGGCCGGGCCGGAGAAAGTCGGCAATCAGCCTTTAGTCCCCGTCAGCGCGCCGCGCGCCGAGGAGGCCGCGCGGCGGCGCGGCGGGGCCGGGTTCGGCGAGCGCCTGTCGAACGACACGGCGCTCGTGCGCCGCGAGCGACAGGCGGCCGCCGCGCCCGTCGCGGACGAGGCTTACTTACGCGAGCGCACCTTCGAGGAGTTGAAGACGCTCGTGCAGGCCATACAGCAGGGCGTCACAGACCCCTGGCAGTTGACCGACCTCGTCTTCTACGCGCGCCACCCCGACATGAAGGGCGTGCCGCTCACCGCGGAACATCAAGACCTGCTCGACGAGTGGAACCAGATCAGCGCCCTCCTCGTCCACCCCACGCTGAACGAGGTGAGCGACTTCCTCGGCGCGGACGTGCTCGGCGGCGAGGTCTCGGGGCCGGGGCAGTTCGCCACCGCCTTCGAGCGCGCGACGCACACGGCCGCCGGCTCGGCGCGCCTGTCGGGCGGCGGCACGCACCGCTTCGACGACGTGATCGCGCGCGCCGTCCAGTGGTGCCCCGGCCTCTCGCCCGCGATACTCAAGAGCCTGCTCGCGCAGGAGTCGAACTTCGACACCGACGTTATCAACCGCTGGGGCTACGCCGGCATCGCGCAGTTCGGCCGCGAGGCGGCGCGCGAGGTCGGCCTGAGAGTCGGCGCGGCCGGCACCGCGGGGGACGAGCGTCTCGACCCGCAGAAGGCGATACCGGGCGCGGCGCGTCTGCTCAACATCAAGGCGCAGCGCCTGGGCGCGTCGGCCTTCTCGCGCTACGGCCAGCCCGACGGCGTCGAGTTCTGGAAGTTCGTGCTGGCCGCATACAACGGCGGCGAAGGCACCGTGACCCTCGCGATGGGGCACGCCTACCGCGAGGGGATCGCGCGTGCGCGCGCGCGCGGGCTCGTCGGGACGGAGGCCGTCGCCTACGCGCGCGGCTACGCCTCGAAGTGGGAGAACCTTCGCGCCGGCGGGATGAGTTCGCCGCTCGGGCTGGCCGCCGCGCGCTACTTCCCTGCGCTGGCCGAGATGAAATATCACGAGATAGGCAACTACCCCGTGGCCATCGTCTCGCGCGTGTCGGGCGCGAAGGGCTGACAGGCCGGCGGGCCCGCGCGTCTAATTTTTCCCCGCGTACCAGACCTCGCGCGGAGCCGTGCCGATGGGTCTCGATAACATCAAAAACAACCCGCCGGCCGGCGCGGGCGTCGGCCCCGCCGGCACGCCCTCGCACGGCGGCCCGCACGAGACGCCCGGCCACGCCGCGTCGCCCGGAGGCCAGCCCGACCCCGCACGAGGCCGCGCCAACAACCCTGACAAGCCCGCACGAGCCCGCGGCAACGGGAACGAACAGAACCCGCGCGTTCAGGAAGTCATCAACGAAGGGAAGCAAAAGGTTCGGCAGCTACTCGACCGCGCCGTCGAAGCCCCGGGCGGGCGCACGCGCGTCGAAGACCACGCCCCGCCCGGTCAGGCTAAGAAACAGGCGGACGGCGGGCAGACGCAGTGGCACGACACGGGGCCGCACACGCGCGCCTCTGACGGTGGCGGCCACGGCCGAAGCGACTTCCGCCCTGCGCCGGGTAACGGCGAGGGTAACGGCCCCGGCAACTCTCGCGGACTCGGCGCCGAAGCGCACAACCTCTCACACGACACGCGCGGCGGGCTGAACGTCCCGTCGGTCGTGGCCTACCTGCGCGGCGACCCCGGCGGCGGGCGCGTCCCGCGAGAGTTGCGACAGGCGCTCGACGGCGCGTCAAAGCTCCTCGGGTCAGACCTCCTGGCCGCGCTCGAACGGCGCGGCGCGTCGGGCGACGGCGGGCACGCCGTCAAGTTCGTCGAGCACGCGCTGGCGCGCGTCGCGCGCACGCTTGAGCGAGTGGCGGAGGCGGGCGGCTCGGCCGGCGCGGGCGTCGCCCCGCGCGTGCTCAAGGAGGCGGTCGCCGAACTGGCGCAGGCGACGATGCTCGACAGGTACTTCCGCCGCGCCGAGAAGACCGCCGGCCGTGTCGCGTCGCAGGCCGAGGCGGCGCTCGCGCGGCTGCTCTACGGCGGCAGGCGCGGCGAAGGCGAAGGCGGCTTCGAGTCGCCGCGGCGCGCGCGCGCGGAGATGCCGGCGCCGCACCCGCTCGAAGTCCTGCGCGACCTGGAGGCGGGGGCCTTCCGCCCGGCCGAGGTCGCGCGCGGCCCGTTCCCTTTAAACGGGCGCGCGCTCGTCGCGACGGAGATGATGGAGTTGATGCGCACGCTCGACGCCCTCGAACGCCTGACGCGTGAACTGGCGGCGGCCGCGCAGAAGGGCGGCGCGCCGGGCGCGTTCGTCGCGGGCGAACCGGAAGAGGCGCCGCTGCTCGCGCTGATACGAACTCTGGCCGGCGCGCCCGGCGGGGCGGAGATGATTGACGAACTGCTCGCCGTGCTCACGCCGACGCTCCCCGGCCGGGCCGGGCGTCTGGAGATTCCGCGTTTCGTCGCGGCGCTCGGCGGCGTGCTGGTGGACGCCGAGGGGCGCGCCTTCGTGACGAAAGAGGGCGTGGCCCTCAAGCTCGACCGGTTGATGTGGCTGGGGAGCCTGGGCGGCGTGTTGAAGTCCGTCGCGGGCGCGGGGGCGGAGTCGTTCCCCGTGCGCCTTTCGCCGCTGCTCATCTACGGCTTCGACGCCGTCTACTCGCTCATCGGCTTCGACGGGCGTACGCTCAACCCGCCGCACTTCGCCGCCGTGCAGGCGCAGGTCAACGGCTCGGAGCTGGAGTGGGTCTTCGGCCAGCCGCCGCTCTCCGAGGGCTGGGTGCGCGCGCTCATCGAGCGGCTCAAGGACTCGGCCGAGGCCGAACACAACCTGCTCGGCGAGATGCTCGAAGAGGCCCTGGCCGAAGGCCGCTTCCACGCCGCGCTCGTCGCCGGCACGGTCTCCGAGGGCGAAGCGCGGCCCGACACTTTCACCGTCACACGCCTCCTGCCCGCGACGGCATAAAGAAGTAGACAGTAGACAGTAGACAGTAGACAGTAGACAGTAGGGCTCCGCCGGTCGGAGGTTGAGGGCAGCGCCCTGACGATTGACTAAGGAAGGGTTTTCTACTGTCTACTGTCTACTGTCTACTGTCTACTGTCTACTGTCTACTCAATCTATGTCCGCCACCGCGAACAACACGTCGGGCGATTACGACCTGCGCTCTCTGAACCACGAGCGGCGCATGCTCGGCGTCTACCGGCGCCGTGCGGCGCACGACGCGGGGGCGCTCCAGCCGCTCGCCAACGCGTGCTGGCGGGCGGCCTCCTTCGAGTGGGCGCTCTACGGCGACGCCGCGACGGTGCGGCGGCTGTGGGGCGAGGCGGCCGGGGCGCTCGCGCGCGGGTTCGCGCAGCGGCAGCCCGGCTTCGACCCGAGCCCCGACCAACTCGTCCTCGCGCTCCACTTCGCCATCGCCGCGCGCGAGCGCGAAGCCTTCCACACGCTCGCGCTGACGGCCCCGAACGTGCGCGAAGGCGCGCTGCACGGGGCGCGCGCCTTCCGCTCGTCGCGCGCACACTTCCACCTCGCCGAAGGCTACGCGCTCGTCGCGCGCGCGCTCGTCGAGCAGAAGCCGCACCCGGCGCGCGGCGCCGTCGCGGCGCTCCGGGCCGCCCGCGCCGAGGCCGACCGCGGCTGGTGGGGGCGCCAGTTCCCCGACCCGCTCGACGCGGCGTGGCGCGTGAGCGAGCACGAGGCGGTCTGCGCTCTGCTCTCGGCCGTCGCGCGCCGCGTGGCGGGCGAGCCGGACGACGACGCCGCCGCGCCCGAAGAGGCGGACGCGGCCGCGGCCGAAGAGTTCGCGCGCACCGCGGACGAGACGCTCTCGCGCCTCGAAAACTTCCTCGCACACGACACGAACCACCACCCGAAGCTCTACGTGTGGCTACCCGGCCTCGCGCTCTGCGCGCTGGCCGCGAGCGCGGGCTTCCCCGCCGGCTGGCTCGCGGACAGACACGGGCGCGACGCCGAAGGCTACGCGCGCCTCCCGCCCGAACTCCTCCGCCGCACGGGCTGAACGCCTTTCAGTTGTTAACGGGATTCGCGGTATTTCGTGGAGCCGACGAGCGTCCAGCAGAGTTGGAAGTCCGGCTCGCCCATCTCGGACTGCATGGCCTGTGAGTATCTGACGTGGCCGCCGGCGACGCGCTCGAACGCGTTGAGCGTGTAAACCTCGCCGCCGGAGCCGCCCTCTTCCTTCGTGACGCGGTAGCTCACCTCTTTCCCGCCGACCGACTTTCTCCGTAAGGAGGATTCGTCGGGCACGCCGCCCCCTTTGACGAGCGCGACGCCAGCGGCCACCGGAAAACGCACGCGGAGATTCTGGCCGCCCGGCGGCTCGACGACGAAGCCGTCCGCGGTCTGCCTCGCCTCGAAGCCTTCGGGCACGCCGACCGTCAGGCCGTTCGCGTGTTGGGTCTCTTTCACGATCTTCATCGGCGGCGGCACCCGCGCGCACGCCGAACAGAGCAGCGCGCAGAGGAGCAGCAGCGGCGCGAGCGCCGCACGTTTATTTGAAGACACGGCTCGCCTGGACATCTCTGTACGCCTCGCCCACGAAGAAGCCCCAGCCGGGGCTGTCCACGAAGGGCGGTTCGCCGCCCGGCCTGTTGTCCCACGGCGCCGACGTGTACTCGGAGCCGAGCGCGCGGACGTTCTCGACCGGCCAGGTGGAAGAGTGCCCTTTAAACTTCTCGAAATCAACCCCGGGGAAATAGCCCTCGAAGCGCGCGCGCACCTCGGGCGGCGCCGCGGCGGCCGCGTCGGCGACCGAGCGGATGTACTTCGCGGCGGCGAAGATGTTCGCCGCGTCGTCGGCGAGCAGCCCCGCGATGTCGTCGTGCGAGAGCTGAGCGCGCGAGTCGGCCGCGACGAGGTCGCTGAAGAGGTCGCCGCGCCGCGCCGTCGAGATGACCACCTGCCCGAGCCCGATGGAGGTGTTGGCCCGCGTGAGGCTGCTCGTCGCGGCCGTGTAGTCTTTGGCGTCCTCGTTCCGCGTCTGGTCGCGCTGCTCCGCGAGGATGACGGCGGCGACGAGTTCCGGCTCAAGGTCGTAGCGCGCCGCCGCCGCGCGTATCACGTCGGCGCGCGAGGGCAACTGCCCGCCGTAGGACTCGGGCATCGTGGTGCTGACGGGCTGGCGCAGGAGGAGTTCGGCCTGCCGCGCGCGCTGCCCGGGCGTGAGCGCGTCGAGGTACTGCCGGAGGTCGCCGAGCGGGTTCGTGTAGCGCCGCCGCGTGGCCTCGTCGTCCCACCAGAGCCACCACTTGTCGCCCACGGGGATGCCCAGCTCCGAAGGGTTCGCGCCCGTCGCGCCGACGCCGGTGAAGGCTTGCGTCGGG
>DASVWB010000258.1:0-12372 GCA_036389815.1 Pyrinomonadaceae bacterium
GAGGCGCGCGCGGCCGGCGTCTCCTTCTACGTGATACACGTCCCGCTCTACGAGCCGCGCGGCGGCCACCTCGCCGCGCGCCGACCCTCGAAAGGCTTCCGCGACCTCGCCGAGAAGACCGGCGGCCGCTTCTTCGTCGTCGGCGACGCGTCGAGCGCGCTCGACCCGCGCGCCGAGCACGACCTCGCGCCCATCTTCCGCGCCGTCGCCGAAGACCTGGAGAGCCAGTACCTCGTCGGCTATCAAGCGTCGGCCGCCGGCCGGGAGCCCGGGCTCCACAGGGTTGACGTGCAGTTCGCCGCGCCGCGCGGCCGTGGGCTGCGCGTGCGCCAGCTCCGCGACTCGTACGAGGCGCAGCGCTGAGCCGGCGGCCCGCGCATGACACGCGCCGCCCGCCTGAACTACAATCTGCCTTCCGCTCTTCCAGCCGAAAAATTCTTTCCGCGGACTTATGGACGAACAGAACACCGAAGGACTCAGGCACATCCGCCGGGCGCTGCTGAGCGTCTCGGACAAGACCGGCCTCGTCGAATTCGCGCGCGCGCTCGCGGGCTTCGGCGTCGAACTGCTCAGCACGGGCGGCACGGCGAAGGCGCTGCGCGAGGCCGGGCTCGCCGTGCGCGACGTGTCCGAGGTGACGGGCTTCCCCGAGATGCTCGACGGCCGCGTCAAGACGCTCCACCCGCGCATACACGGCGGCATCCTCGCCGTCCGCGACAACGCCGGGCACGCGCGCGCGCTCGCCGAGCACGGCATCGAGCCGATAGACATGGTCGTCGTCAACCTCTACCCCTTCGAGCAGACGGTCGCCCGCGAAGGCGTCACGCTCGAAGAAGCCGTCGAGCAGATTGACATCGGCGGCCCCTCGATGGTGCGCTCCGCCGCCAAGAATTTCAGAGACGTGGCCGTCGTCGTCTCGCCCGATTTGTACGCGGGCTTGCTCGACGAGATGAACCGCACGGGCGGCGCTCTTTCTCTCGCCACCCGCGGCAGTCTCGCGCAGAAAGCTTTCTTGCGCACCAGCGTCTACGACACGTCCATTTCCCGCTATCTGGGCGCTAACTCCCGGCCGGCGGGATTCGAGCAGAAAGCGGCTGACGCGGTCACTCATTTGGACGAACTCGTCGCCGCCGGAACCCCGCCCAACGCCCTGTGGGCCGCCTTCGACCTCAAGCTGAGGAAAATCTTCGACCTTCGCTATGGCGAAAACCCGCATCAGCACGCCGCGCTCTACGACTTGGAAGAGGAGGCGGGCATCGCGCGGGCCGAACTGCTCGGCGGCAAGGAGATGTCCTTCAACAACTACGTGGACGCCGACGCCGCGTGGCAGCTCGTCTGCGATTTCGAGGAGGCGGCGTGCGCCGTCATCAAGCACATGAACCCTTCGGGCGTCGGCACAGCCGCTACGCCCGAAGAGGCTTACCGCCGCGCGCTCGCCACCGACCCGGTCTCAGCCTTCGGCGGCGTCGTCGCCTTCAACCGGACGGTCGACGAGCGGGCGGCGCGCGCCGTCACGGAGATTTTCACGGAGGTCGTCGTCGCGCCCGACTTCGACGAAGCGGCCCTCGAAGTTCTTAAATCGAAGAAGAACCTGCGCGTCCTCCGCGCGGGGCAGGCGCGACGGCCGGAGGGACTAGACTTCAAGCGCGTGAGCGGCGGCTTGCTCGTCCAGACGCGCGACACGCACCGGCTGCGGCGCGAAGACCTGAAGGTCGTCACGCGGCGCGCGCCGAGCGAGGAGGAGGTCGGGGCGCTCCTTTTCGCGTGGACGGTCTGCAAGCACACGAAGTCGAACGCCATCGTCTACGCGCGCGAGGGGCAGACCGTGGGCGTCGGCGCCGGCCAGATGTCGCGCGTCGATTCGGTGCGCATCGGCGCGGCGCGCGCGCGACTCCCCGTCGAAGGCTCCGTGCTCGCCTCCGACGCCTTCTTCCCATTCCGCGACGGGCTCGACGAGGCTGCACGGCACGGCATCGCCGCCGTCATCCAGCCCGGCGGCTCCGTCCGCGACGCCGAAGTCATCGCCGCCGCCGACGAGCACGGCATCGCGATGGTCTTCACGGGCGTGCGTCACTTCCGCCATTAAACAGGCCAGAACCACCCGCGGTAGCAGGTGGTTCTGGCCGCTATGGCATCGCCCCCGACTTGCCCTCGCGGCGGGCAATCGTTGATACTTGCGTCACCGAAGCAGGCCCCCAACTGAATTGTCTCTCCCGCGTGGCCTGTCATTCTCGTTCGCTGAAGGGGAGTTAAGATGGCTGATCTCGATCCGATGGGCGGCGCCGGCGGCGGCGGAGAGACCATGCGCTGCCGCTACTGCGGGCAGTTGAACAACGTGGGCGGCGGGGCCGGGACGGCGCGGTGCGGGCGCTGCCGCCTCGTGCTCTCCGACGAGCCGCACAAGAAGTTCGCCCACCTCGACAAGTACGACTACATCCACCCGCTCGACAGCCGCGCGCTCGCCGCGCTGAAGAACATCCCGGGCATCGATACGGCGCTCAAGAAGCTGCTCGAAGTCACGGGCGAGTCGGCCATCCGCGTCATCTTCACCGCCAGCGCCGTCAAGGTCACGCCGCGCCAGTGCCCCGACCTCTACGCCAAGCTCCAGATAGCCTGCACCACGCTCGGCGTCGAGATGCCGGAGATGTTCGTCCAGCAGAACCCCATCGTCAACGCCTTCACGGGCGGCGTGAAGCGCCCCGTCATCGTGCTCCACTCGCAGCTCATCGAGCGCCTCAACGACGAGGAGACGCTGGCCGTCATCGCGCACGAGGTCGGCCACATCCACGCCGAGCACGTGCTCTACATCACGGCCGCGCGGCTGCTGGAGCTGGTGGCCAACGCGGCCATCGCCGCCGCGCCCGTCGCCTCGCTCATCGCGCAACTGCTCTCGCTGACGATGCGCTCGGCGCTCCTGGCGTGGGCGCGCAGGGCCGAGCTGTCGTGCGACCGCGCGGCGCTCCTCGTCGTGCAGGACCCGGACGTCATCGGGCGCACGATGATGAAGCTCTCGGGCGGCACCTTCGCGTCGCGGGTGGACTACGGCGAGTTCCTCGCGCAGGCGCGCGACTTCCAGAAGAACTACGACGAGAAGGCGCTCGACCGCTTCTGGGCCGACATCATCAACGCCGGCCTGACGCACCCCTTCCCCGTCTGGCGCGTCGCCGAGATCATGAGCTGGGTCGAGAGCGGGCAGTACGCGCGCCTCATCACCGGCGAGCCCGAAACGGCCGCCGCGTGAGCGGGTGAAGGCACGGCAGCGGATTGTCGCAAGCATAATTCGGGTGTTATGCTTGCGACAATGTCTTTTCACCCCCAAATTTTCGGACATTGATCGCGATGCTACTCAAAGATAAACGTGGTCTTATCTTGGGCGTTGCCAACAAACGCTCGATCGCATGGGCCGCGGCGCAGGCACTCGCCGGCGAGGGCGCACGTCTCGCGTTCACTTACCAGAACGAGCGGCTGAGGGATAACGTCGTGAGCCTGACAAGCCACATGACCGACCCGGTCGTCGTCCATCTTCAATGTGACGTGATGAAGCCCGAAGAGGTCAAGGCGACCTTCCAACGCATCGAGAAAGAATTTGACGGGCGGCTCGACTTCGTCGTTCATAGCCTGGCCTATGCGCCCAGGGAAGCCCTCGAAGGAGAGTATCTTGACACTTCGGTCGAGGCGTTCAGCACCGCGCTTGAGGTGAGCGCTTATTCGCTCGCCGCAGTCGCCAGAGCGGCCAAGCCTTATATGATGTCCGAAGGCGGCAGCATCCTCACGATGACTTACTACGGGGCGGAGAAGGTCGTGCCCAACTACAACGTGATGGGCGTGGCTAAGGCCGCGCTCGAAGCGAGCACGCGCTATCTGGCCTCCGATTTGGGCAAACACAACATTCGGGTCAACGCCATCAGCGCGGGGCCGCTCAACACGCTCGCGGCGCGCGGCGTCGGCAACATGGGCTCGATGCTCAGGCACCACGCCGAGCGCGCCCCTCTGCGCCGCAACGTCGAGCCGCGCGAGGTCGGCAACGCCGCGCTCTTCCTCCTCAGCCCGCTCTCCTCCGGCATCACCGGCGAAGTCCTCCACGTCGACTGCGGCTACAACATCATGGCCTTCTAAGGCAGGGGTCAGGGGCTAGAGGCTAGTTACCCCCCCCCTTATGGCTAAGGGCCTCAAGCTTCGTTAAGACTCAATTCAACCAGCCCCCGGCCCCTGGCCCCTATTGTTATGGCAAAGACACAGCACACCGAAGACTCTGCTGCGGGGAAGCCGGCGACGCAGGACGAGCAGCTACTCAAATCGCCGCGGCAGGACGAGTTCACGAACACCGACACGTGGCGCGTCTTCCGCATCCTCGGCGAGTTCGTCGAGGGGTTCGACGAGCTGGCGACCGTGACGCGCGGGGTGGCCATCTTCGGCTCGGCGCGGACGCCGCCCGGGGATCGCTACTACACCGCGGCGCAGGAGACGGCCGGGCTGCTGGCGCGCGCCGGCTTCTCGGTCATCACGGGCGGCGGGCCCGGCATCATGGAGGCCGCCAACCGCGGCGCGTTCGAGGCCGCCGGCGTCTCCATCGGCTGCAACATCGAGCTGCCCTTCGAGCAGTCGCCGAACCCGTACCAGACGCGCTCCCTGAAGTTCCGCTACTTCTTCGTGCGCAAGACGATGTTCATCAAGTACAGCAACGCCTTCGTCATCTTCCCCGGCGGCTACGGCACGCTCGACGAGCTGTTCGAGGCGCTCACGCTCATCCAGACGCACAAGATCAAGAACTTCCCCGTCATCCTCTACGGCTCGGAGTTCTGGGCCGGGATGCTCGACTGGATACAGGGCCCGATCCTCCAATCCAAGTACATCTCGGCCGAAGACCGCGGGCTGCTGCACCTCACCGACTCGCCCGCCGAGGTCGTCGCCATCGTCCACCGCAGCCAGGACTCGCTCAGCAAGGTGCACATGGAGTCGGAAATTTGAAGAGAGTAGACAGTAGACAGTAGACAGTAGACAGTAGACAGTAGGAAAAACAGAAGCGGCGCGTCTCAAGCATCAGCCGGGACGCGCCGTAAGTTTTTAATCTACTGTCTACTGTCTACTGTCTACTGTCTACTGTCTACTCTCTACTGCCCTCCGGCGGCGCGGGGACGGCGCGCTCGGCGGCCGCCTGCCGCGAGACGAGGGGCGGGAAGGCGTTCGAGGTCAGCCACTCGAAGTAGGGGGCGGAGACCTGCGCGACGGGCAGCGCGATGATCTCGGGCGTGTCGTAGGTGTGGAGAGCGCGCACCTCGCGCTCCAGCTCGTCGAAGCAGGCGGCCGTGGTCTTCGCCAGCAGCAGGAACTCGGGCGCGCGGTGCACCTCGCCCTTCCAGCGGTAGATCGACTCCATCTGCGGCATGATCTGGACGCAGGCCGCGAGGTGGGCGCCCACCAGCATCTCGCCGAGCCGCGTGGCCTCCTCCTGGCTCCCCGCCGTCATCAGCACCACTATCGCCGCCGAATTAGCCCCCGCCACAATTCACCTCCGGTTAAGAAGTGGTGGACGACGAGCGATGAGTGATGAATGAAGGTCACGCCGCATTTCATTCATCACTCATCACTCATCACCCGTCACCTTCTTCTTCCTCCGCCGTCGCGCCGGTGAGCGGCGTGATGTCGCCGCCGAAGATGGACTCGTAGAGTTCCTGCGCGCGGCCGAGGTCGCGCTCGTCCACGAGGACGAGCGCGCCGGGCGAGGCCGCCGAGAGCAGCGGCGAGAGCGCGTCGGCGCCGCCCGACTGGACGGCCACGCGCACCTCGTTCTGCCTCAGGATGTCGGCCACCATCTCGGCCTCGGCCGGCGAGCCGATGTTGTGCAGCGGGACGAAGCGCGCCTCGCTGTGGTCGCGCAGCGTGTTCTCGGCCGTCAGTTGCCCGACCAGCTCCGAGCCGTCGTCCGGGCAGCTCGTAATCCCCTCCTCGTACTCCGACTCGCAAACGGGACAGAACATCGGAAGCCCCCTGGGTTAAGTTGATTGGGAAAACGCGGGACGGGATGGATTATAAGGCCGTAAACGGCAAACCGTAAACCGCGACGAGGAGGGGCGGCCTCAGCCTCTTCGCGGCCTACGGTTCACGGCTCGCGGGTCTATCAAGCGCCGGCGGCGCGCTCGAAGGGTATCTCCTCGAAGTGGGTCATGCGCTTGAAGTCGCGGAAGCGCCGGTTGATCTCCTCGTGCGTGAGGCGGCGGACGCGCTCGGTGCCGAACTCCTCGACGTTGAACGAGGCCATGACCGAGCCGAAGATGATGGCGCGGCGCAGGGTGTCGTCGTCCGGCTTCTCGTGGCTCGCGAGGTAGCCCATGAAGCCGCCGGCGAAGGTGTCGCCCGCGCCCGTCGGGTCGAAGACCGACTCCAGGGGGTAGGCCGGGATGGCGAAGTATGAGTCGGCGGTGAACATCGCCGCGCCGTACTCGCCGCGCTTGACGACGAGCGCGCGCGGGCCCCACGAGAGGATTTTGCGCGCGGCGCGGATCAAGTTCGGCTCCCCGGAGAGCTGGCGCGCCTCGGCGTCGTTGATGATGACGACATCGACCCCGCGGATGGCGGCCTCGACCTGGTCGGGGACGGTCGCGATCCAGTAGTTCATCGTGTCGAGCGCGACCAGCTCGGCGCCGCGCACCTGCTCGCGCACCTCGCGCTGGAGGTCGGGCTGGATGTTGCCGAGGAAGACCATCCGCGCCCGCTTCGACTCCTCGGAGAGCTTCGGCCTGAAGTCGGCGAAGACGTTGAGCTGCGTGTCGAGCGTGTGCGCGGTGTTGAGGTCGAAGTCGTAGCGCCCCGACCAGAAGAAGGTCTTGCCTCCGGGGACGCGTTCGAGGTCGTCGGTGTTTATCCCGCGGTCGCGGAAGACCGACATCTCCTCCTCGCCGAAGTCGCCGCCGACGACGCCGACCACGCGCACGTCCGTGAAGAAGCTGGCCGACAGCCCGAAGTGGGTCGCCGACCCGCCCAGCATCCTCTCGCGCTTACCGAAAGGCGTCTCGACCGCGTCGAACGCCACCGAACCTACCACGAGCAATGACACCTGTTGGTTCTCTCCTGCCTTTTGAGGGTCTGAAAAGCTTGTGCGGACTAAAACTCCCGCGCGGCTACTGCGACGGCTTCTTGTCCACCTGCGGCTTCGCTCCGCCGCCGCCGAGGCGCGCGAGCGCCCCCTCCGCGTCCTTGCGGAAGTCGCTCTTGGGGAAGTCGTTGACGACGCGCGTCAGGTAGTCGCGCGCGGTGGCGCGCAGGTTCTCGGGCGAGAACTCCTCGGCCTGCTCGGGCTTGGCCGTGGGCGGCTTCTGCTTGCCCTTGCCCTCGGAGAGGTAGAGGCTGCTCATGCCCGCGATGTAGAGCACCTCGTCGAGCCTGTAGAACTCGGGGTAGCCGGCGGCCAGCTCCTCGCAGCGCTTGAAGGCCGCGTAGTACGCCTTCTTGTTCTTGAAGTAGTGGCGCGCGACCTCAAGCTCGTGCTTCGCGGCCTTCTCCGTCTCCAGGTCCCTGACCATCTCCTGATTCGGCCCGGCCGCAACCGTCCCCGACTGCGCGCGCGCGCCGGCCGCCGCCGCGCCGACGGCAAGGGCGACGCCGCAAACTGTAAGTGTCAATCTCTTCATTTCTCGAACACCTCTCTTCGGTGATAATTGGCGGGTGAGTGACGAGTGAGGGCCCGTCTCTTATCACCCGTCACTCATCACCTGCCACGGTATTTTTTGATGATGGCATCGAGCTTCTTCGTTGTCGCCTCGGGCCAGAGGTCGGGCGGCGTGAAGATGGCGCTCCTGAGGGCGGAGCCGCAGGCGCAGGCGCGCCCGGCCGAGGCGAGGCGGCGGACGGCCTCGCGCATGACGGACTGCGCGTTGCGGACGTTCTTGTTGAGGTACTCGACCACGGTCTCGACCGAGACGGCGTCGTGCTCTTCGTGCCAGCAGTCGTAGTCGGTGACGAGCGCGAGCGTCGCGTAGCAGATTTCCGCCTCGCGCGCGAGCTTCGCCTCCTGCAAGTTGGTCATGCCGATGACGTCCATGCCCCACGAGCGGTAGACGTGCGACTCCGCCTTGGTCGAGAAGGCGGGCCCCTCCATGCAGAGGTACGCGCCGCCGCGGTGAACCCGCACCTCGGCCGCGCGGCACGACTCTTCGAGCACGTCGCCGAGGTCTTTGCAGACCGGGTGCGCGAAGGTGATGTGGCCGACGATGCCCTCGCCGAAGAAGGTTGACTCGTGCGCGCGTGCGCGCGTGCGGTCGAAGAACTGGTCGGGGATGACCATGTCGAGCGGCGCGTACTGCTCTTGCAGCGAGCCGACGGCCGAGGCCGAAAGGATGCGCTCGACGCCGAGCAGCTTCATCGCGTAGACGTTGGCGCGGAACGGCAGCTCCGTCGGCAGAATCCTGTGCCCGCGCCCATGCCGCGGCAGGAAGGCCACGCGCACGCCTTCGAGCGTGCCGACGATGAAGGCGTCCGACGGCGGGCCGAAGGGCGTCTCGACCGACACCTCCTCGACTTCCTTCAGCTCCGGCATCTGGTAGAGGCCGCTGCCCCCGATGATGCCAATCTTCGCGGTAGTCATTTAAGTCTCACCCTCTGACTGTCCGGAAACGTTGAATCACTCGCCGGGGACGAACCCCTCCTGCGCCCCCCCGAGCCCGGCGGCGCGGAGGCGGCCGCCCTCCTCGACGACGCGCGCCAGCGGCGCTTCGGGGTCGTGGTAGAAGAGGCAGAGCCAGCCCTCGCGCGCGGCCTGCGGCAGCAGGCGGCGTTTGGCCTCGACGGTCTCGACGGGGTAGAGGTCGTAGCCCATCACCCACGCGAGCGGCACGTGGGCGCGGGTCGGCACGAGGTCCGCGAAGCCGTAGAGCGTGCGACGCCCGCGCTCAAGGCGGACGCACTGCATCGTGCGCGAGTGGCCGGGCACCGTCTCCAGGCTGAGCCCCGGCAGTACCTCGTAGTCCGCCTCCTTCAGCTCCAACTGCCCCGACTCCGCGAGCGGCCGCCAGTTCTCCGAAAGGTAGCTCGCGCGGTCGCGCTCGTGCGGCGACTCGGCGTGCTCGTACTCGGCGCGCGAGACGAGGTGGCGCGCGTTCGGGAACGCGGGGACGGGTGAGCCCGCGCCGTCCAGCTTAGTGTTCCCGCCCGCGTGGTCGAAGTGCAGGTGCGTGTTGACGACTACCGTCACGTCCTCGGGGCGGCAGCCCGTCCGCTCGTAGAGGCTCTCGGCGAGTGTGGGGCCCGGGGCGACGCCGTAGATTTCGCGCTGGCGCGGCGTCCACTTGTCGCCCATGCCGGTCTCGACGAGGACGCGCTCGCCCGCGCCCTCGACGAAGAGGCAGTTGGCGTTCAGGCGGATGCGGTTCTCCTCGTCGGGCGGGGACACCCTCTGCCAGAGGGCGCGCGGCACGACGCCGAACATCGCGCCGCCGTCCAGGCGGAACTCGCCGCCCTGAACGACCTCGACGCGGTAGTCGCCGAACTGCATCCCCGAAAGCCCCGCCGCCGGCTACTTCCTCTTGCCCGGCGCGGGCTTCGCCGGCTTGGGCGTGTCGGCGCCGCCTTCGGCCGGGGGCGGCGGCGGAAGCTCCTCACCGCCGGCCGGCGGCCCGCCGATGCCGCCGTGCGGCGAGGCGCCCGGCGGCATCTGCGGCGCCTCGGGAGCCTTGACGGGGAAGTCCTCGGGCACCTTGATGTTCGTGCGCTTGGCGATCTCCTCGACGGCCTTCTTGGTCTTCTCGTCTACTATCGCCTCCTTGGCCGTGTCGCGCGGCGACTTCGGCGGGGCGAACGGGTTCGACGACGGCACGTTGTTCTTAATCAGGATGTGGCGCGCGTGAATCTGCTCCTCGGACTGCCCCTCCTTGGCGGCGTCGGCCGGCTGCCCGGGCGCCGCCTCGGCCTTGCCCGTGCGGTGGCCGAGCACCTGGATGATGTGGAAGCCGAAGGGGCTCTCGACCACGTCGCTGATCTCGTTGTCCTTGAGCGCGAAGGCCGCGTCCTCGAACGGCTTGACCATGCGCCCGCGGCCGAACCAGCCGAGGTCGCCGCCGCTCTCCTTCGCGCCCGGCTCCTCGGAGTTCTCCTTGGCCAGCTTGTCGAAGTCCTCGCCCGAGCGCACGCGCTTCAGGATGTCCTCGGCCTTCTGGCGCGTGGCCTTGGGGTCGAGCTCGGGGTGCTGCGCGAAGTACTGCTCGATCTCCTGGTCGGTCGGCTCCAGCTTCTTGGAAAGCTCCTGCGAGTAGACGCGGCTGAGCGCGACGGCCTGCTGGAACTGCACCTGGAGCTGCGTCGCGCGGTCGCTCTCGACGCCGGCGGCCCGGCCCTTCTGCGCGAGCAGGGACATCGGCGCCCACTGCTGGCGGAACTGCTCCTTAATCTCGTCCGTGATCTGCTGCTCTTCCGGCACCATGCCCATCTTCTTGAGGTCTTCGAGGTACTGGTCGGCCTGCTGCTGGTTCTTCGGGTCCTTGAGGAACGCCTCGACCTCCTCCGGCTTCGGCCGGTAGTCCTCGGGCTTGGCGTTGGCGTCGCGCTGCTTCTTGACGTACATCTGCGCGGTGACGAGCATCTTCATCGCTTCGAGCTGGCGCTTGACCTCGGGGCGTTCGGCGACGCCCTTCTCGCGCGCCTCGGCGGCGACGGCGAGAATCTGCTTGATGTCCTCGGCCAGCTTCTTGCGCTCCTCGGGGCTGGTGGCGAGCTTGGCGCGGTCGGCCGGCGAGAGCGACTCGGCGATGAGCGACATGTCCTCGGGCGTGAGGCTCGTGAGCGCCGCGTAGGCCCCCTTGTGCCTGGCCTGCCAGACGATGAGGCCGACGGAGGCGGCGACCGCCACCAACACGGCGACGAGTGCTTTCGTGGTTGCCTTCAAAACTGTTCCTCTCCCTTTCTCAACTTCTTACAGGGCACCGCCGGGGGCCGCATGTGCTGAAGACCTTGGGCGCGCCGACCGTTCAAGATACACGAAAAAGGCGGCGGGCGCATGTCGCCGGGGAGCGCGCACGCGGCCACGGCCGCGCGTCACGGGCGGCGGCGGCGCGCGGGCGCCGGGGCCGGAATCGTCTTCGCGGCGGGGCTCCTGGCGTCCGCGGGCGGCTGCGCCCCGGCCGGCCGTCTCTCGGGCATCGGCGCGGGTGGCGGGGCGACGCCGCCGCCCGTCAGGTGTGCGCCTACGTCGAAGTCCTCGGCCACCTGCACGCGGCGGCGCGCGGCGATGTCGTCGAGCAGGCGGTGTCGCTTCTCCTCTTCGAGCCTGGCGCGCGCGGCGTCGCGCGGCGCCAGCGGCCTGCCGTCCGGCCCCCTCGACGCGTTGTTGAACTTGACGAGGATGTGGCGGGCGTGCACCTCCTCGGTCTGCCTGCCGTCGTCGGCCGTCTTCGTGCGGCGCTCCTGCGTCTGGACGATGTGGTAGCCGAAGGGCGACTCGAAGACCTCGCTCACCTGCCCGTCCTTGAGCGCGAAGGCGGCGTCCTCGAAGGGCTTGACCATCACGCCGCGGCCGAACCAGCCGAGGTCGCCGCCCTGCGCCTTGCTGCCGGGGTCGTCCGAGAACTCGCGCGCGAGCTTGCCGAAGTCCTCGCCGGCGCGGACGCGCTTGAGGATGTCCTCCAGCTTCGCGCGCTCGGCGCCCGTGTTGTACTCGGGGTGCGCGGCGACGTAGGCGTCCACCTCGGCGTCCGTGACTTTGAACCTCGGCGCCAGCTCCTTCGAGTAGGCGCCGGCGAGCAGGCGCGCCTGCTGGAGCATGACGACGAGCTGCGTCTTGCGGTCGCGGTCGAGCCCGGCCGCGACGCCCTTGCGCATGGCGACCATCACGCGGCCGTAGTGCTGGCCGAGTTCCTTGCGCTGCGCCTCGGTGATGGGCGCGCCCTTGCCCGGGCCGTTCTTCTGGTAGTCCTGCACGAACGCCTCGAACTGCGGGGCCGTCGCCGGCTCCTTGAGGAAGGCGTCTATCTCGGCCGGCGTGACGACCTGCTCGGGGTCGCTCGCGCCCGCGTCCTGCCGCTGCTTGAAGTAGGTCTGCGCGATGACGAAGGCGCGCGAAAGCTCCGTCTGGAGCTTCAAGTCCGGGCGCGCGAGGTAGCCGGCGGCCTTCGCCTCCTCGGCCGTCGCGAGCATCTGGCGGATGTCGCGCGCGAAGGTCTTGCGCTCCTCGGGGCTCGACGCCAACTCGCCGCGCGCCTCGGGCGGGAGGTTAAGCCCCTCGACGACGAGCGACATGTCGCGCGCCGTGAGGTTGATCGCGCCCTGCGCGGCCGGCGCGGCCGTGCGCTGGCCTGCGGAGGCGGGCGCGGCGGGCGTGCGCGCGGGGGCCGGCGTGCGCGCAGGGGCCGGGCGCGGCCGGCGGGTCTGCGCGTCGGCTGCGAGCTG
>DASVWB010000259.1:0-5841 GCA_036389815.1 Pyrinomonadaceae bacterium
CGAGTCCGCCCGCGACGACGGGGCAGCCGGCGGCGCGCGCCTCGCGCATGAAGCGCGTCTCGGCCGGGTTGTAGACGAGGTCGTAGGCGACGCGCGCGCCGCGCAGTTGCGACTCCGCGGCCGGCGTCTCCGATTCGCCCTTGCCGCGCGTGCCGAGCGGCGTCGTGTTCGCAACCACGTCGAAGCCTTCAAAGCTCGCGCCTTCGAGCCGCGCGTAGTCCGCGCCGAACTCCTCCGCGACTGCCTTCCCCCGCGAGGTGGCGCGCGCGAAGACCGTCGCACGCGCCCCGCGCGCGCCGAGCGCCCACAGCAGCGCCCGCGCCGCGCCGCCCGCGCCGAGCACGGCCACGCGCGCGCCGCGCAGCTCCACCAACCCATCCAACGGGACGACCGACGCCTCCGCGGCCGTGTTGAAGCCTTCGAGCCCGCGCTCCTCCGAGACGACCACCGTGTTGACCGCGCCGACGCGCGCGGCGTTCGGCGCGACCGCGTCGAGGTGCGGGATGACGGCCTGCTTGTGCGGCGCGGTCACGCTCAGCCCGCGCAGGTTCCAGCGCAGCTCGCGCGTGCGCGGGTGCGCCATGCGCCTGACGAACCCGGGCAGGTCCTCGACTTCGAACAGGAGGTAGACGAAGTCGAGCCCGAGTGAGGCGAAGCCCGTGTTGTGCGTGTAGGGCGAGAGCGAGTGGCCGACGGGCGAGCCGACGAGGCCGGCGACGGCCGTCCGCTCGCTCAACGCGTGGACGCGGTAGAGGTCGCGCAGCTCGCGCGCGTCGATCTGCCCCGGCGCGGTCGCCTGCGCGGCGTCGAGCGAGCCGTAGGTGAGCAGCGAGCCGAAGGCCGGCCCGAGCACGCGCGTCATCACGCCGGCCTCGCCCATCGAGACGGCGATGACCTCGCGCCCCGCCCCACGCCCGCGCTCGCACAGTCGCAGGACCGCGACGCAGTCCGTGATGTCGCGGGCGAGCGCCGCCACCTTCAGCACGTCCGCGGACGTGCGCGCCATCCGGTCGAAAATCTTTTCGAGGTCGGCGGGCGTCTCCTGAAAGTCGTGGTGTGAGCAGATGACCCGGAAGTGCCGGAAGAGTTCGGAGAGCGCGGCGCCGCCCTCGGATTCGAGGAGGTCCAGTTCGAGGTCTACGAAGGCGCGTTCGCGCCCGGGCCCGCCGCGCAGCACTTCGGGCAGGCCGCGCCAGAAGCTCACGCGCTCGTCGAGGCCCGCGGAGGCCGAGCCGCCCTGCTCGCGCGACCTGTAGGTGATGATGAAGGGTTGCGGCGTCGCGCCGAGCAGCGCGGCGAGTCGGGCGCGGGCGATTTCGAGCTGCCCTTCTTCCAGGCAGTCCAGCCGCAGCTCTATCACGTCCGCGAACTCCGCGGCGCGCACGACCGAAGGCCCCAACTCCTCGGCGCGCCGCACGCAGACCGGGACGCAGACCCGCCCGACTCCCGTCCCGCCGATGTCGCTCCGCATGTCTGAAGACTATAAAGCATCCCGCGGGGCGCGGCACGCGGGGGCCTTCAGAGGTCGCCGCGCTCGCGCTCGACGGGCACGCCGAGGTGGCGCGTGGTGGCCTCGGTAACGCTCGGCGGCGGGATCATCTCGCCGGTGTCGGCCGGCGTGAGCGACCCGGCGTAGCGCGGGGGCGGCGCGACGGCGGCCTGCGTCGGCGTGTAGGTCTGCGTCAGTTGGTTGCGGCTCTTCCCCTCCGACGCGATGCGCAGGTAAGTCGAGACGCCGTCGGCGAGCATTGCGGCCGCCGGCAGGAACATCCAGAACCACCAGAGGTGGCCCGCGGGCCCCCACATCCTCACGGCGAAGGCGACGAAGATGAAGGCCACGCCCATGAAGAGGTTCTTGACCGCGCGCTCGACGTTAGGCGGCCCGTCGCGCCGCTCGCGGCGGCGGCGGCGACGCCCGTGCAGCGTGTGGTCGTCCGCCGCCGACAGGCGCGTGGCGAGCTGCCCCGACACGGCCTGCGGCACGAGGCTGATGTCCGTGCCGCACGCGCGGCAGAACTTCGCGTCTTCAAGGTTTTGCGCCGCACACTTAGGGCAGAACATTTTCGCTGAACCTCCTTCGGGGTGATGAGCGATGAGCGATGAGCGATAAGAAGGAGCGGCCGGCCCGGTCTTTCTCATCACTCATCACTTCGTCACTCATCACTCATCACTTCGTCACTCGTCACTTCGTCACTCTTGTATGCCTCGCCGCGCCTCGCTGTTCGCTGGCGGACGGCCTCGTAGAGGACGATGCCGGCGGCGACCGAGACGTTGAGCGATTCGATACGCCCGCGCAGGGGGATGCTGACCAGCACGTCGCACCGCTCGCGCACGAGCCGGCGCAGCCCCTCGCCCTCGCCGCCGAGCAGCAGCGCGCACGGCTGCGTCCAGTCCCAGTCCGCGTACGAAGTCTCGGCGCCGGCGGCCGTGCCGACCGTCCAGACGCCGCGCCCCTTCAACTCCTCGACGAGCCGCGCGACGTTGGCTGCGCGCGCCACGGGCACGTATTCGAGCGCGCCGGCCGCGGCCTTCGCCACCGTCTCGGTGAGCCCCGCCGCGCGGCGCTCGGGGACGAAGACGCCGTGCGCGCCCGCGCACTCGACGGTGCGGATGACGGCGCCGAGGTTGCGCGGGTCTTCGACGCCGTCGAGCACGACGGCGAGCGGCGGGTCTTCGGTGCCGACGCGCGCCGCCAGCGCGTCGAGCAGGTCTTCGGCGTGCGTGTAGTGCGCGGCGGCGATGGTGGCGACGACGCCCTGGTGGTTCGCGCCGGCGGCGAGGCGTTGCAGCTCGGCGCGCGGCACGCGCCGGACGGGGATGTCCGCGTAGCGCGCTATCTCAAGAATCTCGCGCAGGCGCGACTCGTGCGCGCCCTCGGCCACGGTCAGCCGCTCGACGGGGCGCGCGCCCGCGCGCAGGGCTTCGAGCACGGGCTGCACGCCGAAGAGGTGCGCGCCGTCTTCCGCCTCGGGTCTGTGCGCCGGCGGTTCGCGCGGCTCGGCGGGCGCGGGGTGCCGCGGGCGTTCGCGCTCACGGCCGCCGCCCCCGAACGCGCGCGCGACGCGCTCGCCCGGCGACTCCGCGCCGCGCGGAACGTCCTGCCGGCCGCGCGGCGGTCGTTCGCGGTTGCGGTCGTCGCCGCGGTCGTGGGTTCTGTCGTGGACTCTGTCGTGCGGGCGGTCGTCGTACGCGCGGCCGCGGGGCCGCTCGCCCCCGCCGCCGACCTCGCGCCGGCCCGGGCCGCGCCTGTTCCCGCCGTGGTGTTTCATAAACTCTCCGCGCGCGCGCGCAGGCACAGGAGGTGGCGCAGTCGCGCGTAGCGCGTGAACTGCCCCTCGTTGCTGACCGTCGTCACGGCCTCCGTGTTGACGCGCCCGGCGCGCTCGCGGCGGAGCCCGAGCGACTCCGTGCGCTCGGCCGACGGCCACACGTCCGAGAGCAGCGGCCGCAGGCGCGCGTAATCCTCGTCGCAGACGGCCGACGCGGCGCGGCCGCGCAGCTCGGCCACGAGCGAGTCGAAGTTCTCAGCGGCGAGCAGCCGCTTGGCCCCGCCGAGGCAGGAGTAGTCGAAGCCGCCGGCCATGACGCGGAAGCCGGCCTCCTCGCCCGACGGCGCGGCGTGTCCCTCTCCGAAAGATGTGTAGACGTCGAGCACCGACTCGTCCGACGCCAGCTCGCGCGTCTCGACCGTCTCGCTCGGGCCGCCCGGCCCGCGCCTGCGCTCCGCGACCTCGACGCGCCGCGACACGACGCGCGCCCTGACGAGCAGCACCACCTCAGACCACGGCACGCGCCTCGGCTCCGCGCCCGGCCCCGCGCGGCAGACGAGCGCGTCGTCTTCAAACTCGAAGGCGCGCACGCGCAGCGGCCGCCGCGCCAGCACCTCGTCCGGAAAGACCTCCGTGAAGAGGCCGAGCGCGCGGAGCCTTTCGACGACGAGCCACGCCTCGTCGGCCGAGGCCGCGCGCGCGACCGGCATGGCGCGCCCCGCGAGCGTGATCTCCTTGAGCGCGCCCTCGTTCAGCCGCAGGAGCGAGGCCGCCGCCTCCGCCTCGTCCGACGTGAGCGCGCCCGACGCGCGCGGGAGCGTGACGACGTTGAAGCCCTGCTCCCACTCTTCGAGCTTCTTGAGCACGGGGCGGCGCAGCGCCGCGCCCTCCTTCGTCAGGGGGAGCGGCTCCCCGCAGTAGAGGCACGTCAGGCGCGTCGGCGCGTTCGGGCGCAGGCACACTTCGCACGCGACCATCTGCGCGTGCGCGAACGGCCGCGCCGCTTCCCGCCCGCCCGCCTGCCCGCCGGGACCTTCCGCCCCCGTGTTCTCGTCTTCGCGCGGCAAGCCAGCCTCCCGACCGTCGGACTGTTCGCACACACGCGGCCGAAGCCGATTGCCCGCCGCGTGTTCTTGAGTATAATCCCTCTCGTCCGTTTCCCCTCGACATTTTATACGGCGTCCCGTTCGAGCATATGGCCTTCATCCGTTCATTCGCGTCCGCCCTCATTCTTTCGGCGCTGCCGCTGTGCCTCGGCGCGTGCGGGTCTGCGGCGCGGTCGCCGAGCCCGGAGCAGCCGCGCGCCAACCAGCCGCGCTTCGCCACGCTCGCCGCGAGCGAGGAGCGGACTGCGGCCGCGCTCGCCAACTGGAAGGCGGTCGTCGGCGAGCAGGCCGCGGCCGCCGCCCCCGCGCCCGAGCTGCGCCCCGTGACGGCGACGCTCGCCGCGCTCCCCGCGGGGCTCGCGGACTACCCGCGCCTGCCGCTCGTCGTCATAGACAAAGACGAGAAGGCGCAATCGGAGGAGGAGACGCGCGAGTCCCTGCGCCGCTTCCTCGCCGCGGCCGCGCCGCTGCTCGGCGTAGACCTCAAGCAGCTCTCGCTCGTCGGCGTAACGGACGCCCCAGCCGGCGGCGGCGCGCGCCGCGCGACCTACCGGCAAGACCCCTTCGCCTACCCGCTGCGCAACGGCTACGGCGTGGTCGAGGTGACCTTCACGCCAGACCTGCGCGTCGTCGGCCTTTCGAGCACGGCCGTCCCAAACGCCGAACCGCTCGCGCGCACGCTCGCCGCGGTGCCGAAGACTCTGACGGGCGAGCAGGCGGCCGCCGCGCTCGCGAACCGCGTCGTCACGTACACCGACCGCGCCGGCGCGCAGCAGACGCGCACGCTCGCGCAGGTCGAGCCGACGGCCGCGCGCCAGCTCGTCGTCGTCCCCGTCCGGCGCGAGACGGGCGGCGGCGCGCTCGAACTCCACGTCGCATGGGAGGTCGCGGCCGGCGGCGCCGGCGCCCCCCTCTCGGTCTACGTGGACGCCGCCACGGGCGACGTGCTCGGCGCGGAAGCAGGGCGCGCGGGACTTTAGTCCCCGCCGCGCCGCCGCCGGCCGCCGCCGCGGCGCGCGGCTTGTTGTGGTGCCGCCAAAGTTCGTGGTTAAATAACTTGCCTTCGCGCCGAGGGCCGGGTTGGTCGCCGACGTTTTAAGTCTCGTCTCGAATTGTTTTGCAGGCGCGCGGCGGGCGGGCCCCAGGGCCTCGCTGATGTTTGAAATCTCGTGAATCAGAAACTCGAATGGGGTGTCTTTCGCATGCATTATGATCCCACTAACAACATCTCCTGGCAGTTAGGCTACAGAGGCAGGGTGGCGGTTTTCATCGACGGCAACAACCTTTTCCACGCGGCGCGGTTCCACAACATCGACATCGACTACAACAAGCTCCTGCGCGTCCTCCTGGGCGACGGGAGGCTTCTGCGCGCCTTCTTCTACACGGGCGTGGACGTCGGCGCCGAGCGCCAGCAGGGCTTCCTGCTCTGGATGCGCCGCAACGGCTTCCGCGTCATCCACAAGGAG
>DASVWB010000260.1:0-20748 GCA_036389815.1 Pyrinomonadaceae bacterium
GGGGCCGGCGGCGGCGGCAGGTAGGGCGCGGCGCCCCCGCGCGGGACGCCCCGGCCGTTTCACAACTCATCCGTGACACCCGTGACCGTTCGGTTGGACACGCGTGTCCGCGGGGGGATAGAAACTTGTTTGGATGGCGGGCCGCGGGTGGCGGCCGGTTTAATTCGCGAAGGGGGCGGGCGGGCGTATGGCGCGAGACGAGGAGTTCACCGTCGGGGTCGAAGAGGAGTACCAGATAGTTGACGCGGAGACGCGTGAGCTGCACCCGCGCGCGCTCCACATCCTGCCCGGGGCCAAGGAGGCGGTCGGCGACCAGGTCACGCCCGAGCTGTACCTCTCCCAGATAGAGATCGGCACGCCCGTCTGCCGTTCGCTCGGCGAGGTGCGCGCCGAGCTGACGCGCCTGCGCCGCGAGGTGAACGCGGCCGCCGAGGCGGAAGGGTGTCGCATCGCGGCCGCCGGCACGCACCCGTTCTCGCACTGGGAGGACCAGCAGATAACGCCGCGCCGCAGGTACACGGGGATCGCGGAGGAGTACGAGCAGCTCGCGCGCGAGCACCTCATCTACGGCTGCCACGTCCACGTCGGCCTGAGCGACCGCGAGGCGGCCGTGCAGGTGATGAACCGCGCGCGGCTGTGGCTCGCCCCGCTGCTGGCGCTGGCGGCGAACTCGCCCTTCTGGCTCGGCCGCGACACGGGCTACGCGAGCTACCGCACGGAGATTTGGCGGCGCTGGCCGATGGCCGGCACGCCGCAGTTCTTCGACTCGCGCGCCGAGTACGACCGGCTGGTCGAGGCGCTCGTCGCCACCGCCAGCGTCAGCGACGCGACCAAAATCTACTGGGACCTCCGCCCCTCTTCGAGGTTCGAGACGCTGGAGTTCCGCGTCACGGACGTGTGCCTGACGGTGGACGAGGCCGTCATGATCGCCGGGCTCGTCCGCGCGCTCACGCGCACATGTTACGGGCGGGCCGCGCGGGGCGAGCCGCTGGAGGCCGTGCGCCCGGAGTTGCTGCGTGCGGCCAAGTGGCGCGCCGCGCGCTACGGCCTGGACGCCGACCTGATAGACGTGGCGAAGGGCGAGGCGGTGCCGGCGCGCGAGCTGGTCGAGCGCATGCTCGCGGAACTCCGCGGCGCGCTCGAAGAGGACGGGGCCTGGGAGGAGGTGGGCGGGCTCGTGCGCGCGACCCTCGCCCGCGGCAACGGCGCGGCCCGGCAACGCGCCGCCTTCGAGCGCGCGCAGAGTTTCAAGGACGTGGTCGATTTCATCGTCGCCGAGACGGCGGCGCCTTGACGGAAGAGTCAAGCACAAACACTTCCGCCCGAATCGGCCCTTCAACTTTGGCGCGCCGCGCCTTACATTAATGAAGTGTCATGGCCATGCGAAGAATATGTCCGACGCTTTTTCTGCTGATTAATCTGGCGGCGGGGCTGCCGGCCGGCGGCTCCGCGCCCGCGCAGGGCGGCGCCCCCGCCTCTTCGGCCGAGTCCCGGCTGACGGGCGTCTACCGCCTGAACGTCGAGCTGAGCGACAGGCTCTACTCGGTCGTCTCGTCGGCGTCGAGCAACCTCCCCTTCTCCGAGCAGCAGCGCTTCTTCATCGACCTCACGGAGCGCCTGACGCCGCCCGACCAGCTCGCCATCCGGCGGCGCGGCAGCTTAATCGAGATCGCCTCGTCGCGCGCGCCGCGGACGACCTTCGCCGCCGACGGCGTCGAGCGCGTCCGCAGGACGACGGGCGGGACGACGCGCGAGCGTGCGTCCACGTCGGGCGAGAGTCTGGTGCTCACCTCGGAGAACAGCAGGGGCGAGGGCTACAGGGTGACCTTCACCCCGGCGGACGGCGGCGCGCGGCTGCGCGTGACGCGGCGGCTCGCCTTCAGGGAACTCAACCAGCCGGTGACTATCCAGAGCGTCTACGACAGGATTTCCGACGTCGCGCGGTGGGAGATTTACGGCGAGCCGCGGCGCGAGGAGACGGCCGGCGGGTCGGCCGTCGCGCCGGTCGTCCGCGCCCCAGCCGACAGGCGGAGGGAGGCCGCGGAGGTGGACGCGCTGCGCGCAGACCTGGAGAGCTGGGTGGAGGCGACCAACCGGAAAGACATCGGCCGGCAGATGGAGTTCTACGTGCGCAGGCTGCAAGCCTACTACCTGACGCGGGGCGTGCCGAGGGAGGCCGTGAGGGAAGAGAAGTCCCGCGTCTTCTCCCGCGCCGACGCCGTCAACATCAGCGCCGAGGAGCCGGAGATAGTCTTCCTGGAGGCCGGCCGGGCCGCCGTCATGCGCTTCCGCAAGCGCTACTCGATAGAGGACGGGGGCCGGAGCAGGCGGGGCGAGGTGTTACAGGAGCTGCGCTGGCGCAAGACCGACTCGGGCTGGAAGATATACAGCGAGCGCGACATCCGCGTCATCCGCTGAAAGCCGCCGCGGCGCGCGCCTCACGCCTCGATGAGGTCGGGCCAGTCTTCTTCGGGCGGCCCCAGGCAGGCCGCGCCCTCGCTCGCCTTCAGGTCGGCGATCCTCTTCAGCAGCTCGATGCTCCAGTGGTCGGAGCGCCCCCTGAGCGCGGCGAGGCGCAGGAGGAGCGCCGCCAGCACGGGGTCGTCGCCGCGCGCCGCCTCTTCCGACCAAGCCTGAATGACCTCTCTGCCTAACACCCTCTTCGCCCTCCCGTCTCGAAGCGCCCGCGCGAACGCGCGGCCGTCGCCCTTACCAGATAGGCTTAATGTGAAGGGGCTTCCACATCGGCCGGCGCTTCCGACGACACCAGCCGCGACACCCCCGCCTCCAGCATGAGCAGTTGGACGAGGGCGTTGACGACGAAGTAGGCGCTCGTCGTGACGGCGAGGCCGACGAGGCCGTAGCGGAGGAAGACGGCGACCTTGAGCGGGAGGTAGAGCGTGTAGACGAAGGCCGAGACCTTGGCCGGCGTCTTCGTGTCGCCCATCGCGTAGAAGGCGCCCGAGGCCACCTGCCCCGACACGCCGCCGACGAGCGAGCCCGCCAGCGCGACCAGCACCAGCCAGAGGGCGTGGACGTTCTCGGCCGCGATGCCGCCGTGGCCGACCGTGAGCCTGAGCGCGGGCGCGCCCAGAGCGAGCACGAGCAGCGCGCCGGCCGACGTGAGCAGGACGGTCAGCGCGAGCCGCACGCGGTAGGTGTGCCGGTAGTGCCGCCAGTCGCCCGCGTCGGCCTCGACGGCGAGGCGCGGCACCATCGGCGCGACGAACGCCTTGCCCGTCACCGCGGCGGCGCTCGCGTAGACCTGCTGCGCGACGTAGAGCAGCGAGAGGCTGCCCGCCCCCTGCATGGAGGTCAGGAAGCGGTCGAGCGCCGGCTCGGCGCGGAGGTAGCCTTGTAGGGGCAGCAGCGGCTTGAGCAGCCGCCACGCCTCGCGCGAGACGGCCCCCCAGAGGGGCCGCCGCCAGCGCCCCAGCACGGGCGCCAGCAGCGCCAGCTTCAGGCAGTTGTAGAAGACCGCGTTCCACGCGGCGGCGCGGATGCCGAAGCGCGGGAGCGCCCAGACGAGGAAGGCCAGCCCCGCGAGGTTCGCCAGCACGCCCGACAGCTCGACCCACACGAAGCGCCCGCGCGCGTGGTGCGCCGCCCAGAGCGAGACGATGCCGGCGTTCAGAACCATGCTGACGACCTGCACCCTCGTCAGGCCGACGGTCAGCTCCTTGGCCTCGGGCGAGAAGCCGGGGACGAGCAGCGGCACCCAGAGGCCGGCCGAGACGTAGAGCGCCGCGCCGAGCAGGGCGAAGAACGCCGTCGTCAGGACGAAGAAGGCCCACGCGTCTGCGCGCAGCCGCTCGCCGTCCCGCGTCGCGAGCAGCGGCACGAGCACGGGCAGCAGCGTCGCGCTCATGACGAGGAAGGCGAGCTGCGGGAGCGCGCCCGAGGCGAAGAAGGCGTCCGTCTCGGCGTTGATGCCCGTGTGGGTGACGACGTACCAGGCGGAGACGACGGCCAGCCCGGCGTTGCACGCGGCCAGCACGCCGAGGTTGACCCCCTGCTTGACGAGCAGGGGGTAGCCGCCGGCGCGCCGCGACCCGCGCGCCGCGACCCGTCCCGTCCCCACATACCCGCCTAATTTATCGTCCACTTCCGACCCGCCACCCGCGAGGAGTTAACCACAGAGACGCGACTTTCAGAATTTGAAATCTGAAATCTGAAATCTGAAATCTGAAATCTCAAACCGTCCCGGCCGTGCCCCCGCGGCCGGCCTTCACCCCGTATTCGCTCGAACGCAGACCGCTTTAATCCCCGCCGAGCAGACTCCGATATAGTTGTTCGTACAGCCTCGCGCTCTCCTCGACCGACCTCCCGGCGACGGCGCGGCGCGCGGCGGCCGCCCGCCCGCGCGCCGCCTCCCGGTCGAGGAGCGTCGCCCTGATCGCCCCGGCCGCCCCGGCCGCATCGTCCACGCCCGCGAAGAGGGCGGCGCCCCCGAGCGCCGCCCTGTGCGTGGGGATGTCTGAGAGTACCAGAGGGCAGCCGCAGGCCGCCGCCTCAAGCACCACGTTCGGGCCCCCCTCGTACCGGCTCAGGCAGACGAAGACGTCCGCGCGCTTCATCAGCCCCCACAGGTCGTTGACGTAGCCGGGGAAGACGAGCCGGCCGCCGAGCCCCGACTCGCGCGCCAGCCGTTCGAGCCCGGCGCGGAGGGGGCCGTCCCCGCAGAGCGCGGCGACGAAGGGCACCTCGCCCGCTATCAGCGCCAGCGCCCGCACGACCCCCTCGACGTTCTTCACCGATTCCATCCGACCCGCGAAGAGCACCAGCCTGTCGGCCGCGCCGAGCCAGGGCCGGTCGCCTGCCGGCTCCGCCGCCTCTATCTCGTCGAAGGGGACGCCGTTCAGGATGACGCCGCGGCGGCGCGCGCCGGCCGCGCGCCAGTAGTCGTCGCCCCCCGCGGAGATTGACGTGACCGCCGCGGCGCGACGCCCGAGCGCCACGCGCAGCCGACTCTTCCAGCCCGGCGGGTACGCGTCGGCGCAGCTAGCCTCGCGAAGCACCCACGGCGTCCGCGTCAAGAGCGCCGCCGCCCCGCCGAGCACGTCCATCTGCACGAGGTTCGTCTGCACCACGTCCGGCCTCAGCCTCCGGATGAGCGCGACCAGCCGCAGAAGTATCCGCGGGTCGTGGTTGTCGCCCCCCCCGACCTCGTGCATCCCGACGCCGGCCGACCTCAGCCGGTCGAGGTTCACGCCCCCGCGCGCGTAGGCGACGTGCACCTCGTGCCCCGACGCGGCCAGCCGCGCGGCGACGTAGCACAAATGCCTTTCCGCCCCGCCGCCCCCGAGCGACGGCGTGCAGTAGAGTATCTTCAAAGAACCGACCGCCCGCCCGCCCGTGTCTCCGACGACTCGCATGCTCTCACCCGCCGCGCACCCGGAAAAGAATCAGGCCGCGCGGGGCGCGGCACCTCGCCGCTACTCGGCCTCCGCCGCGACGCCCCCGCCGCCCTCGTCGAGCCGGAGCGTTATCTTCGACACCTCGCGGAGGTCTACGCCCCTCCACTCGGCGACGTGCCCGTCCTTGATGTCCACCCTCACGTCCCACACGTCGCCCCGCCCCTCGGGGCCGAAAAGCACTTCGAAGGTCTCGCCGTCGTGCAGCGCACGCCCGCCGAGAAGGTTCTCCTCCCAGCCGCCCGCGTCGTGCGGCGAGACGTAGACGGCGCAGAGCGAGGTGCCGGTGTAGTTGACGAGCGTGAAGTCGAGCGGCGTCTTCCCGCCCCCCGCGCGCGGCGAGCACGCGCCCGCCGCCGCGGCGAGCAGCAGGCAGACGAGCGCCGCCGCCCCGCGCTTACGCCGCCGCCCCACCCGCACCCCTCCGGTCACGGACGCCCGCCAGACCCTTCGCGGCCAGGACTATCAGCAGCACCCAGAACGTGTAGCGGAACCGGTAGAGCGTGCCGACGTTTGAGACGACCAGCCCCAGCACCGTCATCCCGAAGGCGGCGGCCGACAGCAGCAGCCACGCCGCGATGCGCCGCGGCGCGCGCAGGACGGCCGCGAGCGCGAGCAACTGGCAAAGGTAGATGGCGAAGGTCTCCGCGGCGGCCAGCCGCCTGCCCGCGCCCCCCACGGTCTTGCCCGCGCCGCCCCAGGTGTCGGGGAACGGCGCCCAGAAACCTATCTCGGCGGCGCGCGGCAGGTAGGCGGCCACGTCGCCCGGCCGCGCGAACCCGACGTCGCGGTCGATGCCCGAGCCGGATTCGGGGAAGCTGACGTTGTACCTGTAGCGGTTGCTCGCCGCCTCGGTCGTCACCCTCTCGACGGCCTCGCGCAGCCGCCCCGCGAGGGTCGCGGACTCGGCCTTCGGGGCGCGCACGCCCCCCGCGTAAGTGATCTCGGAGCGCAGCCGCACAGCGTCGGCGACCGCCTTGGGCGGGCCGCCGCCGTCCGGCGGGTAAAGCTTCACCGCCCGGCCGTCGTTCGCCGCGTAGACGTTGAGCCACGCCGCCGCGGCCAGCACGAGCAGGGGGCAGAGCGTGTTCCAGTAGAGCACGCGCCTTTCGAGCAGTTGCCGCAGCACGAGCAGGGCGAGCCCGAAGAGGACGAGCGCGAAGACGACGGGCGCGAACTTCCCGCGCACGAGCAGGAGCAGCCCCGCGACCGCCGCGAGCAGCGCCGTCGCCGCCGCGGCCGCGCGCCACCCGTAGTCCCTCGTCAGCCACGTCGTCACGACCAGCACCAGCGCGAGCGCGCCGGCGATGAAGAGCGGGTCTTTGAGCAGTTGCGTCGTGTGCAGCAGGAGCGTCGGCCACAGCGCGACGACCGCGCCGGCGAGCAGTCCCGCCCGGCAGCCGCCCACCTCGTTCCCCAGCGCGAGGGCCAGCCCGACGACGGCGACGTAGCACAGCAGGTTGAGCGGCTCCGCGCTGAGCGTGGAGTGTCCGAAGAGCGGGCCGAGCAGCGCGAACTGGAGCGCGATCAGCTTGACGTGCGCCGGCCCCTGCGCGGCCGCCCACGCCGACAGGCCGCGCTCCCTGAGCACGCCCTCCAGCCGCTCCGCCCCGAGCCGGTACTCGTAACTGTCGAAGGCGAAGGACGGCATGATGCCGTCGCGGTCGACGAGCGACGGCGCGACGCGCGCGCGCCCCGCCGCGAAGAGCCCGACCGCCAGCGCGACGTGCAGCAGCGCGGCAGCCGCGAGCAGACGGCGTCCGCCCCGCGGCAGAAGGCGCGCGCTCTCGGGCGCGCGCGCCGCCGCGGCTTCGTCGCCGCCGTCTGTCGGTCTGTGCACCATTTGTCCGGACTACGCGTTGACCGCCTCGGGCGACTCGGCCGCGCCCACGCGTCGCAACGGCGCGGCGCCCGCGACCCGCCTCAGGAACGCGAACGTCTCGTCGGCGCAGCGCTCCCAGGTGTAGCGCCCCGCACGCTCGAAGGCCGCTGACGCGCACGCACGCCGCAGCCCGGGCGAGCTGACGAGGCGGCCGAGCGCCTCCGCCATCCCGGCCGCGTCACGCGGGTCGAAGTAGACGCCGCCGTCGCCGAGTATCTTAGGCATCGGCCCGAGGTTCGAGCAGGCGACGGGGAGGCCGGCGTTCATCGCTTCGAGCAGCGCGTTCGGCAGGTTCTCGCAACTGGAGGCGAAGACGAAGGCGTCGGCGCGCGCGTAGACCGCCGGCAACTCCTCGTGGGGAACCGCCCCGCGGTAGCGCACGTACCCCTCGGCCCCGAAGCGTCTGACGGCCGCGCGGAACCGCTTGAAGGGGCCCGCGTGCGCAGGCCCCACCACGTCGAGCGCGACGGGCAGACCCCGCCGCACCAGCTCCGAGACCGCCTCGACGACGCGCGCGTGGTGCTTGTAGGCGTCCACGGCCGAGACGTAGAGGAGCCTGAAGGGGTCGCCCGGCGAGTAGTCGCCCACGGCCTTCTGCGCGCGCGGCGCGAGGCGGAAGCGCCCCGCGACGCCGTGCGGGATGATGACGTGCGGCCCGGGCAAGTCCCCGAGGGCGCGGACGATGTGGGAGCGCGCGTAGTCGTCGAGGAAGATAATCCCGTCGGCGCGGCGGAACGTCAGCGACTGGGACCGGCGCAGCAGCAGGAACTTGAGCCGCCTCGGGCTGAAGCCGTAGAGCCGCACCTGCGCCGGCTCGAAGGGCAGCATGTTGCGCGACATGGTGACGAAGGGGCGGAAGCCGCCGAGGTATGTGCCGCCGGGGACGAGGAGGAGGTCGCAGCCCGCGCCCGCCGCGAGGCGCGCGAGCCTCGTCCGCTGCCACAGCACGCGCCGCGGGAGCCGCCCGTCGAGCGCCGGCTCGTGGACGGCCTCAAGCCACTCGCGCGCGGGCAGGCGGCCGAGGAGTTCGCGCCCGCCCCAGACGACGACGCGCGAGACGCCGTGCTTCGCAGGGCACGTCGCCCTCAGCAGTTCGGTGATGTGTGTGAGACTCCCACCGCCGCGGAGGTTGGAGGCGTCTATGCCCAGTCTCATAACGGCAAACCTGGTCGGGGCGTCCCGCGCGGTGCCCGCACGGGCGCGCGGCGGGAGTCGCCCGCCGGCCGCGCGCCGAAACGGCGCGCCCTCCTCTGCTCGTTCTGCTAACCGTTGGGGTTGATTTTCTGTCCGCCGGGAATCACTAAGGAAAATCACCATGAGAGCGCCGGGAGTATAACACCCGTCGCGCCGCCGGGCACCCCGGCCGCGCCGCGCGGGGGCGGGGCGGGGAGCGGCTAGAGGAGCCCCCTGCACTTCGGGCTCCCGCAGCGGCAGGGGAGCGTGCCGTCGTGGTGCGTCTCGCCGTAGTCGCACGTCAGCTCCTCGCCGGCCCCGATGTGGCGCAGCGAGTAGAACTCCACGCGCCCGCGGCAGACGCGCATGTATGCGTTCGGGTCGCACGAGTGGTTGACGTAGCGGAAGTCGCTCCCGAGGCGCGTTGCGTCCAGGGCCCGGCCGTCTCCGAGTTCGACTATCATGACGCACTCCGAGCCGCGCGCGCGTCGTCGCGCCTCGCGCTCCGAGATGAGTTCGCCGCCGAGTTCGCCCAGCTTCCTCCTCGCGGGCAAGTCCGCGGCGGCGAACAGTCCCCGGCCGGCGATCCGGCTGCGTTTGACTTTGAAGTTGGCTGTCTCCACGCGGCCGATTATAGAACCGAAGCCGGTGGTGCCAAAGCGTGCGGCTCCGGGCTCGCCGTGCGCCGCCGCCGTCGTGGACTTCGACGCCCCGCCGGCCTCGCGAGCCGCGTCGGCCTCCCCGCATTTTTAGTTACCCCGCCGGCCGAAGTGGGTTACATTCGCGGGATGAGAAGGGTCTGTGTGTTCTGCGGCTCGAACGGCGGCGTGCGCCCCGACTACCTGGAAGCGGCCCGCGCGACGGGGCGCGCGCTGGCGCGGCGCGGCGTCGGCCTCGTCTACGGCGGCGGGCGCGTCGGGCTGATGGGCGCCGTCGCCGACGCGGTCCTGCGTGCGGGCGGCGAGGCCGTCGGCGTCATCCCCGAAGCGCTGCTGGCGAGGGAGGTGGGGCACCTCTCGCTGACGGAGCTGCGCGTCGTCTCCTCGATGCACGAGCGGAAGGCGTTGATGGCCGACCTCTCCGACGCATTCGTCGCGCTGCCCGGCGGCTTCGGCACCTTCGAGGAGTTCTGCGAGGTGCTCACGTGGTCGCAGCTCGGCATCCACCGAAAGCCGTGCG
Organism: Pyrinomonadaceae bacterium; assembly: GCA_036389815.1. GTDB lineage: Bacteria > Acidobacteriota > Blastocatellia > Pyrinomonadales > Pyrinomonadaceae > QHXN01. The sequence continues at coordinate 9,649 of DASVWB010000260.1, forward strand.
GGCTGCTCAACGTCGCGGGGTACTACGACAGGCTGCTCGCGCTCTTCGACCACGCCGTCGGCGAGGGCTTCGTGCGCCCGCCGCACCGCTCGCTCGTGTTGGAGGCCGCGGAGCCCGAAGAGATGTTAGACCTGCTGGCCGCCTACCGCCCGCCCGAAGTGGAGAAGTGGATAAACAGGGACGAGCGTTAAAGGGAACGCGCGAAAGACCCCTTACACGCCCGAAGAAATCGGTTGCAATCTACCGCGGCCGGGGTTACTCTCCCGCCCGTGGGCGTCGCCTCTACTTTCAGACTCTCACGACAGCAAACAGGCACACTAATCCCTAGCCGCCACTAGGCAGCCTGCTCCGTTCGGAGTGGCGTGTGACTTAGACCAACGACGGCAAGAGCGCCAGCAAGTCCAACGCGGCCTGCGTGAGGCCGTCCGTCCCGAAGTTAGGCATCTCGCCAGCCACGGTCGGGTCTTGGGCGTCGTCGGTCGGCTCTTGCAGAGTGCTAGTGGTCGGCTGGGGCGGAGGCGGCGCAGGCGAGCCATTCGGCATTTCGCCCGCGCTAGCCGAGCTGACCAGGAGCAGGACGAGCAAACAAATTCCTAGAGTTTTACGCATCGCTTTCACTTTCGAGGTGATGGGAGCTAATCAAAGTCGCCGCCGTATCCTGTTGAAGTACGGCGGCTTTACTGCGCATGACCATTTTTGGTCATGCGCGAAGAAAGGCGGCCTCACGTGAATTTAGCAGACGAGCGGTTAAAGGAACTAGATAACCCTTCATTCACCGAGGACAAGCGCATCCTGATACGCTGCCGCGTGGCGGCTGACCTCATTCACAGGGGGCAGTATGAAACTGCACGCGAAGCTCTAGGCGAGTTGTGGCTGGGCGTCGGGCAGAGGCCACCGGTCAGTAAGCTCCCGCCCGCCGTATATGCTGAAGTCTTGCTTCAATGTGGGACACTCACGGGCTGGCTCGGCAGTGCTTATAACATATCAGGCGCACAAGAGCAGGCTAAGGATATGCTCTCTGAAGCGGAGCGTAAATTTCGCTCTCAGGGGGTGCCCTCGAAAGTGTCCGAGGCTCAATACGAACTCGGCATGTGCTACTGGCGGCTCGGCGCTTATGACGAATCACGCATCGTCATGCAGGAGGCGTTAAAGCCTCTGACCGATGATAACCTTGAACTAAAGGCGAAAATTCTTATCAGGCGAACGGTCGTTGAGGTGTGGGACAACAGGTGTTACGACGCGCTGAACATCCTGAGAGAAGCTGAACCGGTTTTCGAGTCGGCGAACGACGCGCTGAAAGGCAAGTGGCACGGCCAAAAGGGGCTAGTCCTCAGACGGCTCGCCGCCGCGGAAGGGCAACCTGACTATTACGACAGAGCCATTATCGAATATACGGCTGCGATTTATCACTATGAACAGGCCAAGCATGAAAGGTATTGTGGGAATAACCTTAACAACCTCGCTTTCCTGCTTTACAAGCTTGGACGCTATCGTGAGGCACACGAACACTTAGATCGGGCACAACTGATATTCACTAAGCTAAAAGACCCGGGCAATCTGGCGCAGGTGGACGAGACGCGGGTGCGGGTGTTGGTGGCGGAGAAGAGGTATCGGGATGCGGAGCGCATCATCGGGGGCGTGATTAAGGTTTTCGAGCAGGGCGGGGAGTCGGCCTTGCTCGCGGACGCGCTCTCGATTCAGGGCGTGGTGTGGGCGCGGCTGGGGGCACACGAGGCGTCGCTCAAAATCCTGCGCGAGGCGGTGAAGGTGGCGCAGGAGTCGGGCGCGCTGACTCAGGCCGGGCACGCGGCGCTGACGTTGATAGAGGAGCACGGGGCGGGGTGGCGGCTGCCGCAGTCGGAGTTGACGGCTGTGTTCAGGCGCGCCGGCGAGTTGCTGAAAGGCTCGCAGGACGCCGAGGACAAGGAGCGGCTGCTGGCTTGCGCGCAGGTGGTGATAAGGCGGCTGTCGGGGTTGCAGTTACACGACAGGAACTTCAGCTTCTACGGCGCGGTGCATGAGTTGGAGGAGAAGCTGATAGAGCAGGCTCTGGAGTTGGAAGGCGGCAGCATCACGCACGCCGCCGAGCGTCTGGGGCTGAAGCGCCAGACGCTCGCGAACATGCTACAGGTCAGGCACAGGAAGCTCTTCGGTAAGAGGACGCCGCCGACCCCGCGCCTCAGGAGCATCGTCAAAGCCTCAACCAGTAAAGAGTAGCGGGCGGCTACTCGTGCCTGAGCGCGACCAGCGGGTCGAGGCGCGTAGCGCGGCGGGCCGGGATGTAGCAGGCTATCAGGGAAACGAAGCCCAGCAGCGCCACGATGGCCGCGTAGGTCGCGGGGTCGTTGGCGCCGACGCCGTAGAGCATGCTCGACATGACGCGCGTCAGCGCCAGCGCGCCCGCGAGCCCCACCGCGATGCCGGCGAGCGTGAGCAGAAGCCCCTGCCTGAGCACCAGCAGCATGACGCGGCCGGGCTGCGCGCCGAGCGCCATCCTCAGCCCCAGCTCGCGCGTCCTGAGCGTCACCGAGTAGTTCATCACGCCGAAGATGCCGACCGCGGCGAGCAGCGTCGCCAAGCCGGCGAAGAGCCCGAGCAGCAACGTGTTGAAGCGCGCGCGCCCGACCGTCTCGGACATCACCTGGTTCATCGTCTGCACGTCGGAGACGGGTAGGTCGGGGTCTACCGCGCCTATCTCGCGCCGCACGGTCGGGGCCATCGCGGCCGCGTCGCCGTCGGTGCGGACGACGAAGGTCATGAACGGGTAGGGCAGTTCGGGCAGCGGGAAGTAGACGGTCGGCTGCGCCTCGTCGGTCAGGTTCTCGTACCTGACTTCGCCGACGACGCCGACGATCTCCGTCGGGACGGGCTTCTCAGTCATCGGCACCGTGATGCGCTTGCCGACGGGGTCCTCGCCGGGGAACTGCTGCCGCGCTATCGACTCGCTGATGAGTACGACGTGGCGCGCCTCGCTCTGCTCCTGCTCCGTGAAGTTTCGGCCGCGGATGATGGGCACCCCCATCACGCCGAAGTAGCCGGCGTCGGCCACGCGCACCATCGCCAGAGGCCACTGGTCGGTCGACGTCTGGGGGCGCCCCTCGATCGTGTAGCCCGTCTTCGCGCCGACGCCGCCGTGGAGCGCCAGGAAGTTCACGACCCCCGCGGCGCGGACGCCGGGCGCGGAGCGGATGCGCTCCGCGGCCTGCCGGAAGAAGGTGACGAGCTGCTGGTTCTCCTTGTACTTGCCGCCGGGCAGTCGCAGCGCCATCGTCAGCACGTTCTCGGTGTCCATCCCGGCGTTGATGCGGCTCAGGCGCGCGAAGCTCCTCACCAGCAGACCCGCGCTCACGAGCAGCACGAGCGCCAGCGCGACCTCCGCGACGACGAGCGCCGAGCGCAGGCGACCGCCCCGCGCGGCCTGACCCCCGGAGCCCTTGCCGCCCTCCTTGAGCGCGTCGTTCAGGTCGACGCGCGCAGCCTCCAGCGCCGGCGCGACGCCGAAGACGACGCCCGTCAGCAGCGAGACGGCCAGCGTCCAGCCGAGCACGGCGAGGTTCAGCCCCACGCCCTCTAGGTTCGCCACGTCGCGCGGGCTGATGGCGACGAGCGCGCGGATGCCCCACCAGGCCACGAGCAGCCCCGCCGCACTCCCCAGCAGCGCGAGCAGCAGACTCTCCGTGAGCAACTGACGGACGACCCTCACGCGGCTCGCGCCGAGCGCCGTCCGCAGCGCTATCTCCTTGCCCCTCGCGGCGGCGCGCGAGAGCGTCAGGTTGGCGACGTTGGCGCAGGCGATGAGCAGCACGAAGCCGACCGCGCCGAGCAGCACGAGCAGCGCGGGCCGGACGTTCCCGACGAGCTGGTCGCGCAAGGGGACGACCTCGGCCGTCCACCCCTTGTTGAACTCCGGCGAGTCCTGTTCGAGCCGCGCGTGGATGGTCTTCAACTCGGTCTCGGCCTGCGCGGGCGAGACGCCCGGCTTCAGGCGCGCCACCACAGAGATGGAGCGCCCCCGCGTCGCCGGCCCCTCCGCCGTCGGCATCGCCATCACCGTCCACATCTCGGGCGGCCGCCCCGTGTTCGCCTTCGTCCTGATGTGCCAGCGGAAGCCCTGCGGGAGGACGCCGACCGCCGTGACGGGGACGCCGTTGAGCGTCAGACGCTTGCCGATGACCTGCGGGTCGCCGCCGTAACGCCTCTGCCACAGGCCGTAGCTCAGGACGACCACGGGGGGCGTGTTCGGGCGCGCATCCTCGTCCGACAGCGGGCGGCCGAGTATGGGCTCCACGCCGAGGACGCGGAACAGTTCGGGCGTGGCCAACTGCACCGATACCTCCTCGGGCTCGCCGTCACCCGTCAGGGCGAAGCTCCGGTCGTAGAAGGCCGCCACGCCCTCGAAGGCCGTGCTCTGCTCGCGCCAGCCGCGGAAGTTCGCGCGCGAAGTGGGATTCTGGTTCGTGCCCTGCGGCGTCCTCTCCCACAGCATGACTATGCGCTCGGCGTCCTTGTAAGGCAGCGGGCGCAGGAGCAGTTCGTTGACGACCGAGAAGATGGCCGTGTTCGCCCCGATGCCGAGCGCGAGCGTGAGCACGGCGACGGCCGTGAAGCCCTTGTTCTTGGCGAGCACGCGCGCGCCGTAGCGTACGTCCTGAAGAAGAGTCTCGATCATGACGAACCCCCAAGTCTCCCGGCTCAACTCCCGCATCAGAGTCTCGTTACCGAACTGGCGCCGCGCGGCCCGCGACGCCTCCTCGGGCGTCATGCCGGCGGCGACGTACTCCTCCGCCTTCATCTCAAGGTGAAAGCGCACCTCCTCCTCCAGCTCGCGGTCGAACCGGTCGCGCCGCGCGTAGTGCAGGACTCGCCGCCACAGTTGGCCCGGACGGATCATAGGAAAGGGGTGACTTCAGGCCGGGCGCACCACACGCAGGATCGCTTCGAGCAGGCGCTCGAAGTCCGCGACCTCCTCGGCCAGTTGCTTGCGCCCGGCGGGCGTCAGCCGGTAGAGGCGCGCGCGCCGGTTGTTGTCCGACACGCCCCACTCCGCCACCACCCAGCCCTTGACGGCCAGCCGCTGGAGCGCCGGGTAGAGCGAGCCCTCCTCGACCTGCAACACGTCGTCCGACACACGCTGGATGTGCCGGGCTATGCCGTACCCGTGCAGCGGCTCGCGGTGGCGCTCCAGCGTCTTGAGGATCAGCAGTTCGAGCGTGCCCGGCATCATCTCCGATTTTTTCGGGCCGCCGCCCTTCGTCAGATTTTTTGGATTACCGTCCCTTGTCATAGATGACCTTTGCATAGCTTATCTATGCCTGACAGGATGCCTGCTTCTAACGGTTCTTGTCAACCCCCCTGTGCAGACCGCGCGGCGTTTGTGTGTGCGATTAGTGTGAGCCCGGGGCGCCGTTCCCGTCGTTTCGTCTTCCGCTCCCGCCGAGGAAGTATTCCTCGGGCGCGGGGCTTTTCCGGCGGGCAGGCCGGGGCGGCCGGGCCGCTAATTTTGTTGCAATATCCCGTGGGCGGGGGTAATCTTCCGCGCGTGGAGCCGCCTCTTCTATTCGGCACACACACAAGGCACACTGACACCGGGCCGCCCGCGCGGCAGAGGGAGTGCGGGCGCATCGTGACGCGGCGGATGGCGGGCGCACAGCCCGGCGACAGGGACTTCTCCTTCTTCAACGCGGTGCACGAGGTCGAGGCCGTGCTCGTCGAGAGCGCGCCGGAGGCGGCCGGCGCCAGCGTGACGCGCGCGGCGAAGATGCCGGGCATCCTGCACCAGACGTTCCTCTCGATGCTGAACACGAGGCACCGCGGGCTCGACGAGAAGCGGACGCCCCCCGGGAGGCGGACGCGGGGCATCGTCAGGGAGCGCAAGGCTTGAAGAGTCCCGGCGTGAGTGGCACGGGCGAGTCCCTCCCGCGCACGGGCGTGCCGGCGGCGGCGCACGTGCCGGACAGGTGGGACCCGGAGCCGCGCTGGCCGGCCTTCCTGGCGGTCGTCGCGGTGGCCGGGCTCTACAAGGCGCTGCCGGTCTACCTGATCGCCGTCCCGCGCTGGCTGTTCCTGGCGGTCGTCGCGGGGCTGCTCGTGCCGGCGATCATCACGCACGTCAAAGACCACCACCTGCTCAACCGCGTCTTCGGCTTCACCATCACCGGCGTGTTGACGGCCGGGCTCGTCGCCTCGGTCGTCCTCTTCATAGGAAAGTTGCCCACGGAGAAGGCGCAGGCGCAGGGGCTGCTGCTGTCGGCCGCCTCGCTGTGGGCGACGAACATCCTCGTCTTCGCGCTGTGGTACTGGCGCCTCGACGCGGGCGGGCCGCACGGGCGCGACAAGCGGCCGGGCCACCCCGACGGCGCGTTCCTCTTCCCGCAGATGACGATGGACGCGGGGCCCGGGCCGGGCAAGGACGGCGGGCTCTGGTCGCCCAACTTCTTCGACTACCTCTTCGTCGCCTTCAACACGAGCACGGCCTTCTCGCCGACGGACGTGCCGGTGCTGGAGCGCTGGGCCAAGGCCCTCATGATGCTCCAGTCGCTCATCTCGCTGACCGTGCTCGCGCTGCTCGCGGCCCGGGCCGTCAACCTCGGCTAGCGGGGGCCGGCGGCGCGCTCATAATACTCACCTTCAGTCGGCCTCCGCGCCCGAGACGCCGGCGCGCGTCGCGCCCGCCTCCCCTTCAGCGAGGAAATACGCCCGCAGCCTTTCGGCCGGCGGCCTCGCGTTCAGACCCGAGAGGTCTTCGTCACGCCGCAACTCGCGCCAGAACTCTTCCTCGGTCTCGGCCGTCCCCAGCACCACCCACGGTCGGCCGAAGCGCGTCTCGGCCACCCACAGGTCCACGTAGAAGCCCCCGCCGCCTTCAGCCAGCCCGTCCCCTACGGGGCGCGACTGCAACTCGCCCGCCAGTTCCGCCGCGTGGCGCGCGCCGCACTCGACGGCCAGCACGCACGCCTCGTACAGCCCGAGCAGTTCGCCCAGCTTCTCGTCGGCGGCGCGGGCCGCGCGGGAGTAGTCGCCCTCGTCTGCGTTGCTGTAGGCGGGGCGCCCAACCCTTAGCAGGAGGTGGTGCAGGCAGGCGGCGCCCTCGCCGCGCAGCCGGTAGAGGCTGAATATGTCGAGCGGTATTCCCACCTGCCGTCCTCCGCCCCGAACTCCGCACGGCGACCCGGCACACACGTCCGGCCCGAAGAGGTCGCGCGGGCGGCGTCCGCTATTAGACCTCGGCCGGTGCGGGGAGCCCGTACTTTTCGCGGAGCGATTCGAGCCGCGCCGGGGCGGCCTTGATCTCGCCCTCCGACCAGTTGTCCCACTCGAACACTATCGTCTCGCCGCCGTCAAGGCTCGTCAGGTCGTACCTGCTGTAGTCTATCCCCGCGTCCGCCCCGCCGTAGCAGTAGGTCTCCACGAAGCCCGAGCCCTTCAGGTCTTCGATGACGAGGTGCCAGGTATCGGTCGGGACGTTTTCTATCTTGTAAGGCATCCGGTCTGAGCGCGGCGGCCGCCGCGACGCGCGCGGGCCGCGCGGCCGTATATTGCCCGGCCCGCGCCGCGGCGACAAGGGGGCGCCGGGCGCGGAGGGGGATTCGGTTTGACGGCGGGCGGGGCGTCACCGAATATAGTCTCCGTCCTAAGCAATCCAGGCGAGGTCGAACGGGTGTCGAGCACGGTCAGCAACGGCGCGGGAGTCGTCGCGGGGGCGCCGCGGGAGTTCGTCGCGCGCGGGTCGGTCGTGAGGCGCGTGTGGGGCGACGCCGAGCTGGTGCTGCTCGTCTTCGCAGGCTCGGCCGCCGAGTTCGCCCTGAACCGCGCGGTGGACTGGCTCTTCTTCACGGGGAAGATTCCGAACGACCCGGTCGGCCGCCTCTTCTCCACCGTGAGGTACGCGCAGGAGATAGTCTTCGCCGACGAGGGGACGGCCGCGCGCACCCTGTCGAGAATCAACGCGGCGCACGCGGGGGTCGAGCGCGCCCGCGGGCGTTCGATACCCGACTGGGCCTACAGGGACGTGCTCTACATGCTCGTGGACTACTCGGAGCGCGCGCACGGGCTGCTCTACCGCCCGCTCTCCGGGCCCGAGCGCGCGGAGTTGTACGCGGTCTTCAAGAGGGTCGGCGAGGGGCTCGGGATAAAGGAGCTGCCGGAAGACTACGGCGCGTGGCGCGCCGACAGGCTGACGCACCTCGAACGAGACCTCGCCTTCGGCAGGCACACGGCGCTGCTCTACCAGAGCTACCGCCGGCACCTCGGCGAGTGGCGCTACCAGATACTCTTGCAGGTTCAGGCGATGCTCGCGCCCGAGCGCGTGCGCCGTCTGCTGCGGCTCAGGCGGAGCGCGGCGCTCTCGGCGCTGGCCGGCGGCTACACGTACCTCGGCGCGCTGGGCCTCAGGCCGCTCGCGCGGCGGCTCCTCGTTCAGCCGCGCTACTGGGCCGACGTGGACGGGCTCGACCGCGCCGGCGAGGGGCGGCCGTAGACGCGGGAGGCGCGGCTTTAAGTTATCATCCATTCGGGACGGCGGGGGGACGTTGATCAGGGTAAAGCATCTCGTGAAGCGCTTCGGCGAACTCGTGGCCGTGGACGACGTGTCTTTCGAGGTGCGGCGCGGCGAGGTCTTCGCCTTCCTCGGCCCGAACGGCGCGGGAAAGACGACGACCATCAAGATGCTCACGACGCTGCTCCGGCCGACGAGCGGCGTGGTGGAGCTGGACGGGCTCGACCCCGCGGCGCGGCGCGACGAGGTGCGCAAGCGCTTCGGCGTCGTCTTCCAAGACCCGAGCCTCGACCAGGATTTGACGGCGTGGGAGAACATGGAGATTCACGGCGTGCTCTACGGCGTCCCGCGCCGGGAGCGGCGCGAGCGCGCCGAAGGGTTGCTCCGTCTCTTCGAGCTGTGGGAGCGCCGGGACGCCCTGGTGAAGACCTTCTCGGGCGGGATGCGGCGGCGGCTGGAGATAGCGCGCGGCCTGCTCCACACGCCGAAGGTGCTCTTCCTCGACGAGCCGACTCTGGGCTTAGACCCGCAGAGCCGCAACCAGATGTGGACGCACGTCAAGAAGCTGAACGAGTCGGACGGCGTGACCGTCTTCCTCACCACGCACTACATGGACGAGGCCGAGCGCGTGGCCGACCGCATCGGCGTCATCGACCACGGCCGCATCGTCGCCACGGGCTCGCCCGCGGAGTTGAAGGCGCGGACGGGCACGCAGTCTCTGGAGGAAGCCTTCCTCGCGCTGACGGGGACGACCATCAGGGACGAGGCGGCCGGCTCGGCCGACCACCTGCGGCAGGTGGCGCGGATGTGGAGGGGCGGCGGGCGCTGAAGGGGGCGGAGGGCTGGGGCCGATGAGGGTCGTCTACATTCTCTGGCTGCGCGAGGTGAAGAAGTACCTGCGCTCGCGGACGCAGATAGTCGCGTCGCTGGGCTCGCCCGTGATGTACCTGGGCATCCTCGGCTTCGGGCTGGGGCCGGTCTTCCAGCGCGCGGGCGAGGGGAGCTATTTGCAGTTCATGGCGCCGGGCGTGGTCGGGATGGCGGTGCTCTTCTCTTCGATGTTCTCAGGCATCGCGCTGCTGTGGGACAGGCAGTTCGGGTTCCTCAAGGAGACGCTGGTCGCGCCCGTGCCGCGGCTCTGGATCATGGCGGGGCGGACGCTCGGCGGCGCGACCGTGGCGACGCTCCAGGGCGTGCTCATCTTCCTCGTCAGCCTCGTCGCGGGCTTCCGGCCGCGCAGCCTCGCGGCGATACCCGTCGCCTTCGGCGTCGTGGTGCTGACGGCGGTCGTCTTCGCGGCGCTGGGGACGGCCATCGGCTCGACGCTGAAGGACATGCAGGGCTTCCAGCTCGTGATGAACTTCATGGTGGTGCCCATCTTCTTCCTCTCGGGCGCGCTCTACCCGCTGGCGAACCTGCCGAAGGCGCTGGCCGTGCTCACCAGACTCGACCCGCTCACCTACGGGGTGGACGGCGTGCGCGGCGCCCTGACCGGCGTCACGCACTTCGGCGTCGCCTCGGACGCGGCCGCGCTCGCCTGCGTGGCGGCCCTGCTGCTCGGCGTCGGCGCGTGGCGCTTCTCGAAGATAGAGATTTGAAAAGTGGCCCGGCTTAAAGGAGGGGGAGTGCTTTGACGGAACAATCGGACGCGTTCGTCTTCTTCGGGGCGACGGGCGACCTCGCCTACAAGCAGATCTTCCCGGCGCTCCAGTCGCTCACGCGGCGCGGCCGCCTCGACGTGCCCGTGGTCGGCGTGGCGAAGTCGGGCTGGACGCTGGAGCAGTTGAAGGAGCGCGCGCGCGCCTCTTTGCAAGAGCAGGGCGGCGTGGACGAGGAGTCGTTCGCGCGCCTCGCGGCGAACCTCCGCTACGTGGACGGCGACTACCGCGACCCTGCGACCTTCGAGCAACTGCGCAAGGAGCTGGGCGACGCCAAACGCCCGCTCCACTACCTCGCCATCCCGCCGAGCATGTTCGGGGTGGTGGCCGAGGGGCTCGCCAAGTCCGGCTCGGCCGACGGCGCGCGCCTCGTCGTGGAGAAACCCTTCGGGCGCGACCTGGAGTCGGCGCGCGCGCTCGACCGGTGCCTCCACCAGTTCTTCCCCGAAACTTCGGTCTACCGCATCGACCACTACCTCGGCAAGGAGCCCGTCCAGAACCTGCTCTACTTCCGCTTCGCCAACTCGTTCCTCGAACCCGTCTGGAACTGCCACTACGTCGAGAGCGTGCAGATCACGATGGCCGAGGCGTTCGGCGTGGAGGGGCGCGGCAAGTTCTACGACGAGGTCGGCGCCATCCGCGACGTGGTGCAGAACCACCTGCTGCAAGTCGCCGTGCTGCTCGCGATGGAGCCGCCATCCTCTTACGAGACCGAGGCCGTGCGCGACTGCAAGATCGCGGCCTTGCGCGCGATGCGGCCGCTCGACCGCCAGTCGGTCGTGCGCGGGCAGTTCCGCGGCTACCGCGACGAGCCGGGCGTCGCGCACCGCTCGCAGGTCGAGACCTTCGCCGCGCTCCGGCTGCACGTGGACAACTGGCGCTGGTCGGGCGTGCCGTTCCTAATCCGCGCGGGCAAGAAGATGGCCGTGTCGGCGACCGAGGTGCTCG
>DASVWB010000261.1:0-30989 GCA_036389815.1 Pyrinomonadaceae bacterium
TTCAGCTCCTCGGGGTCGCGGCTGTTGGCGAGTATCGGCTCCATGTCGGAGAGCGTGAGGCACTTGCCCTGCTCGCCGTCGGGGCACCACTTGCCCTTGCCGTAGTCGCCCTCCATCGAGGCGGCGATCTTCGTCAGCTCGTCGCGCTCCGCGGGGTCGTGCGGCGCGGGCAGCACCAGCGCTAGCTTCAGGAGCGTGAACTTGCGCTTGAGCGGGTCGGACATCTGTAGCTGGTCGAAGCGGCGCGCCTTGTCGGCCAGCTCGGTGACGGCGGCGATGTAGTCCTTGTTGGCGTCGGCCGCGAGCGCCTCGGTGTCGTCGGTGATGTAGGTGCTCTGCACCCACGAGGCGCGCTGCGACCTCAGGCCCAGCTCGTTGAGGCGCGACTCGGCGTCGGCCATGAACTTCTCGGCCTCGGCGACCGTGGGCGCGCCGGACGGCGCGGCGCCCGGCTGCGGCGCCGCGCAGGACAGGAGCAGGACGGAGAGCAGGAACAGTGACATGAGCGCTGGGGCGTGCACGCGGCCCCCTGCGCGGCGGAACGTTCTCATCGCAGACCTCCGGCGGAACGGTTGGGCGAGCTTAAGGGTGCTGGGGAGATTCGGTTCTTTCGTCGCTTCGGCCGCGATTGTAGCGCAAGCGCGCGCCGTCTGTCGTGCCGAAGAATTGGAGCGCCGGGCGGGCGCGTGCTAATATCGCGGCCGAAGCTTCCCCCTGAAGACTATTTGCCGAGACGCGGGCGCGCTCTTCCGCCGCCCGCCCGGCCCGCTTTGCTTCAGACACTTTTTTGCAGAGGGAGAGTAAGCGAATGGCACAGAGTGGCGCGGCGGAGAGCAATACTTTGGAGCAGATTATCGACCGGCTGGCGGCGTTCGAGCCCGTGGGGCTGCCCGTCCTCAGCCTCTACCTGAACGCGCAGGCCAACGAGCACGGCCGGCAGGACTTCGAGCGCTTCCTGCGCAAGGAGTTCTCCGAGCGCGCGCGCTCCTTCACGGCGCATACACCAGAGCGCGAGAGCTTCGACCGTGACGTCGAGCGCATCAACGAGTACCTGCGCGACGAGCTGCGCCCGGAGACGAACGGCGTCGCCGTCTTCGCCTGCTCCGGGGCGGGCGACTTCTTCGAGCCCATCCAGACGGCCGCGCCCATCGAGAACCACCGGCTCTACATCTACAACCAGCCGCACCTCTACCCGCTCGCGCGGCTGATGGATCAGTACCCGCGCTACGCCGTGCTCGTCGCCGACACGAACCGCGCGCGCCTCTTCGTCATCGGCCGGGGCAAGGCGCTCTCTTCGGAAGAGATTCAGAACGTCAAGACGCGCGGCGCGAAGGTCGGCGGCTGGTCGCAGATGCGCTACCAGCGCCACCTTGAGCAGTACCACATGCAGCACGCCAAGGAGGTCGCCGACGTGCTGGAGCGCGTCGTGCGCGAGGACGACATCCGGCACATCATCCTCGCGGGCGACGAGGTCATCATCCCGCAGCTCAAGGAGCAGTTCCCGAAGGCGGTCGCCGACAAGGTAGTTGACGTGCTGAGCCTCGACATCAACGCGCCCGAGCACGAGATACTCGCCGAGTCGATGGAGGCGATGCGCGAGCACGACGCGCAGACGGACGCCGAGAAGGTCGAGCGGCTCCTCAACGAGTACCGCGGCAGCGGCCTGGCGGTCGTCGGCTCGACCGACACGCTCGACGCGCTGGCGATGGGGCAGGTCGAGGAGTTGGTCATCGTCGCGCGGCAGCAGCACGTCGAGGGCAACCGCGAGGACGTGGAGATTCTGGCCGACGCGGAGGTGGCCGAGCCCGTCGTCGCCGGGCAGGACGGCGCCGTCGCCAGCATCGACCCCGACTCGGTCGTCGTCGCCGCCGACCTCGTCGCGCGCGCGCGCCAGACTTCGGCGCGCATCACCTTCATCGAAGACCCGGCGCTGCTCGAAGAGGTCGGCGGCTGCGGGGCCTTCCTCCGCTACCGCATCCAGCCGCAGACGACCGACAGCGCCCCACAGCCGCAGCACTCCTGAAGCCGCACGGGTTCAACCACAGAGGCACAGCTAAAAGAATTAAGCTGTGTCTCTGTGCCCCCGTGGTTAAAATATCCTTCGCGGGAACGTGCGCATGCGCGGCGTGACGAACTTTCGAGCGCCGACGCTCGTAGTCCGTCACGCGCGGGAAAGCCCCGGCGCGCCTCGACAATCACCCGGCGGGTGAGGGAACCGACATGTTCTGTCCGCGCTGCGGCCAGCAGGCCGCCGAAGAGGTCAGCTTCTGCTCGCGCTGCGGGCTGCCGCTCGGCGCGGCGGCCGGGCTGGTCGCGTCCGGCGGCCGGCCGGCGGAGGGGGAGCCGGCCGCCCCGCTCACGCCGCGGCAGAGGGGCGTGCGGAAAGGGCTGTTGATAACGGCCGGCGGCGTAATCTTCTGCGTGCTGGTCGCCATCCTGATGACCGTCAAGGAAGATTTCTTCCCCTTCCTCATCCTCGGCGGGCTCATCATGACGGCCGGCGTCATGCGCATGCTCTACGGGCTGCTGCTCGAAGAGCACACACCGCGCCGGAAGCCCCCGAAGCGGGACGCCGCGGCCGACGCGCGCGCGACGCTCGGCCGCGCGGGCGCGGGCGAACTGCCGCCCGCGCGCTCCGTCCCCGCCTCCGTCTACGCGAGGCCGGGCGCGGACACGAGCGACATGGCCGCCTCGCCCCTCAGCGTGACCGAAGGCACGACCCGGCTGCTCGAAGAGGAGGAGGGGCGCGACAGGCGTTAGCGTCGTACCTCTCACGCCGAAGAGGCGCGCCCCGGTTACTTCCGAAGTAACCGGGGCGCGCCTCTCAGTTTTGGAGAGCGGTCGCGGCCGGCTCACCAGGTCGAATTGAAGAGGCCGCCGCCGTCCACCGCAACGCTCTTCTTATCGCGCGGCACGCACACGGTCACCACGCCGGAGGAACTGCCCTCAAGGTCGGACGCGGTGAAGTGGATGCGGTACACGCGGCCGTCGCCCTTGCCCGAGCGCTCGGCGCGCAGGAGCACCGTGCCGTCGGCGTTGACGACCGCGTCCACGGGGGTGTCGCCGTCGCCGAGGCCCTGTGTGGGCTCGTCCTGCGTGACCTTGTTGATGGTGATGGTCGCGTTGCTGTCGGGGTCGCTCACGCCCAGGATGCTGACCAGCACGAGCTGGTGGTTGGGCGGCCAGATGCAGTCAACGGACGGCCGCGCCGCGGAAGCGAGCGGCGGGTCGTTGACGTTCTGCACGTGGATGACCACGGTGTCCTTAGAAGTCCCGCCGAAGCCGTCGTTCGCCGTCACCTCGAACGTAAGGTCGCTGCCGCCGGGGCTGACGAAGGGGGCCGTAAAGCTCGGGGCGGCAGTCGTGCCGCCGGCCAGCGCGATGGCCGGGCCGCCGACCTGCGCCCAACTGTACGTGAGCGCGTCGCCGTCGGGGTCGCCGCTCCCGTTCGCGTTCAACTGGACGGCGCCGTTCTCGTTCAGGGTGTTGTCCGGCCCGGCGTTGGCGACCGGGGCGTTGTTGATGTTCGTTATCTTGACCGACACGGTGTCGGCGACGTTAGCGAAGGTGTAGCCGGCCGGCGGCGCGTCCGGCGCGAAGCCGTCGGCCACGGTCAGCTTGAAGACGAGCGTGTCGACCACGCCCGGCGCGCCGCCCGACCCGACGTAGGGGGCGGCGAAGCTCGGCGACGCGGTGTTCGCGCCCGTGAGCGTCACGGGCGTGCCGCCGACCTGCGTCCAGGTGTATGTGACGGCGTCGCTGTCGATGTCGAAGCTGGCCGTGCCGTCGAGCGCCGCCGGCGAGCCCTCCGCGACCGTCTGGTCTGCGCCGGCCTCCGCGACGGGCGTGTGGTTCACGTTGACGACGTTGACACTGACCGTGTCGGTCGCGCTCTTGCCGTTGGCCGTGACGGTCAGTTGGAAGGTGAGCGTCTCGCCGCCCGCGGCGACCGTCGGGGCGTTGAACGTCGGCTGCCCCGCGTTGATGGCCGAGAGCGAAACGGCCGTGCCGCCGACCTGCGACCACGCGTAAGAGAGCGCGTCGCCGTCGGGGTCGCCGCTCGCAGTCCCGTCGAGCGCCACCAACTGCCCTTCGTTGACGGCCTGATCCGGGCCGGCCTTGGCGACCGGCGGCGAGTCGGCGACCTCCAGCGTGCAGATGGCCGAACACCCGTCGCCGCCGGCGATGTTGCCGTCGTCGCACTGCTCGGAGCCCTGCCTGAGGCCGTTGCCGCACACGACGCCCTCGCAGGCGTCGCCCTGGCCGTTGTGGTTCGCGTCTTCCTGCCCCGGGTTGTAGTTGAGCGGGCAGTTGTCGACGTTCGCGCAGATGCCGTCCGCGTCGCCGTCGTTGGCGATGTCGAGCGGGCAGGCGTCAACGTCGTTGCAGATGCCGTCGAAGTCTGCGTCCGCGCACGCGCCGCCGCCGAAGCTCAGTTGCGGGAACGAGGTCCAGGGGGATTGCACGGCGTTCGTGGCGGTGAACGAGACGGTGTGCGCCCCGCCGGGGAAGCTGCTCGTGAACGTCTGGTAGTGGACGACCGCCGGGGCGCTGGGGTCAGGCCGGACGCAATGCACGCCGGCCGGGAGCGCCGCCGGGTAAATCCAACCCGAGAACGGGTACTCGAAGCCGTCTACGATGATTCCGCCGACGGGCGACGGGCCCTCGAACGGGGAGTGGTACGTGCCCGCGTAGAACGTGGTCACGGCCCCCACGTCCTGCCAGCAGATTTCCACCGTGTGCGCCTGCGCGGACTGGCCGGCAATCAGCATGATGGCGACCAGCGCCGCGACCGTGACGACGAGCTTACGGGCGTAGGCGATGCCGGCGGCGACGTAGGCCCGTAAAAGGCCGCTTCCCGGTTCCGGGAACGATTCCAGTGTGTGGGGGGGGGCAAGTTCTTTCATTGAGTCTCTCCTGGGGTAGTTGGGGCGGGGCCGAGACAGACCTCTGCCGTCAGCCCCTTTGGCCCACACGGTCTCGCCTGACAGAGCTTGGCCCGCTGGATTAATCAGCGGCCGGACTCAAGCGCCCGATGGCAACTGTTTTAGCAGAGAGCCGGAGGGCTATTCTGACTGCGAGCTTAATCACCCGCGCATGCGGCGGGTGGCAATCGGGATTGAAGTGATAAGCGGTATGTCGCGCCTCGTTGGGAACGGTCGCCCGGGTATTGTTCAAATACTTGAGCGCCCGCCGCGATGTGCGCTAGGATGAGGGCCTGCTAGACGGGCATCCTTTCGGCGCGGAAAGCGGCGGAAGTTGTCTTGTCAACAGCCCCGTTGCCACTTGCAGGTAGCAACGGGGTTATTCTTTACTTACTCAGAGCGAAATGAGCGTTTTGCCCTCGCGGGTATCCGTTCCGGGCATTCACCCTAAAAAGGGCCGTCTCGCGGTGTCCCGCGACGGTAAGACGAGATAAAGGGCACACCACTACTTACAACCTTGGACGGTCAAGCGCTCAGCACGTTGTAAGTAGGAGAATTTGAACCAAAGGACAAAAACTGACTCGTCATCAAACCGGGGTCGCGTAAAAGCAAGAGCGTGTGAGCACACTAAAGGTAGTCGCCATTTCTGTCAACCGTTTTTTTCATCTATGTGACCGTATGCTTTTGGATGGGAGGCGCATGCCCCCTCGTGAGGCGAGCCACCAAAAGTTCGGGCGCATCAATCACGATTGATTGACCCGGGCTTCCGCAGGATTGCTCAGCCCTGCTCCATAACACACCCGGGAGTGTGTGAATTGAGCGGATCGGCGCCGCCACTTGCCGGACGACGTTTAGGCCACGCGGGCCGCAAACCTTCGAGACCGGAAAAGGGATGAAGACGCGTCTGACCCCGACCGTGCTGCGCTTCGACTCGCTGCCCTCGACCAACACGGAGGCGGCGGGGCAGGCGGCGCGCGGCGCGCCCGAGGGTTTGTGCGTCGTGGCGCGCGAGCAGACGGCCGGGCGGGGGCGGCGCGAGCGCATGTGGGTCTCGCCGAAGGACGCGGGGCTCTACCTGAGCGTCGTGCTCCGCCCCGCGCTCGACGCGCGCGACTGGCCGCTCGTCTCGCTCGCCGCCGCGCTCGCCGCGCGCGACGCGCTCGCGGAAAGCTGCCGCCTGGAGGCCGATATTAAGTGGCCGAACGACCTGCTCTGCGGCGGCCGCAAGCTCTGCGGCATCCTCGCCGAGACCGTCGAGACGCGGCGCGGCCGCGCCGTCGTCCTCGGCCTCGGCGTCAACCTCAGGCGCGGCTCCTTCCCAGAAGAGATTCGCGACACGGCCACCTCCGTCGAGGAGCAGACCGGGCGCGCGCCCGACGCCGAGCGCCTCCTCGAAGCCGTGCTGCGCTCGCTCGCCGCGCGCTACGAAACGCTCCACGCGCCGGGCGGCGCGCGCGAGCTTCTGCGAGACTGGGAGGCGCGCTCCTCTTTCGCGCGCGGCCGCCGCGTCCGCGTCTCGCTGGCCGAAGGGACGTTCGAAGGCACCACGCGCGGCCTCTCAGACGACGGCGCGCTGCGCGTCGAGACCGACGCCGGCGAGATGAAGATAGTCAGAGCCGGGGACGTAACGGCCGTGAGGGAAGCGACGAATGCTGAGTGACGAACGATGAATGAAAGGCAGGCGGTTTTATAGCGGTGTGCAGACGTGTGCGACCCCCGCGCGGCGATACGGGTCAGTACCGCACGCGGTAGCGTGCGGTACTGACCGCTACCTCGGTCGCACCCGCTCGCACGCCGCTGTAATTCATCGCCCATCACCCGGCTTCTCATCAGTATGAAGAAAATCGTCATCTCGACCGTCGGGTCGTTCGGGGACGTGCACCCGTACGTGGCCATCGCGCTTGAGTTGAAGAGGCGCGGGCACCGGCCCGTCATCGCCACCTCGGAGGTCTACCGCGAGAAGACCGACGCCGTCGGGCTCGAAATCCACCCGGTGCCGCCCGACGTGCCGAGCTACGACCGCCCAGAAGAGGTCGCGCGGATGATAGAGGAGCTGGTGGACGCGAGGCGGGGGCCGGAGCGCGTCTTCGAGAGCTTCATCAACCCGCACCTGCGCGGGATGTACGACGCGCTCGCCGAGGCGACGCGCGACGCCGACCTGCTCGTGACGCACGTGCTCTCGCTCGCCGGCCCGCCGCTCGTCGAGAAGACGGGCATCCCGTGGGTCTCGACCGTGCTCGCGCCCATCTCAATGTTCTCGAACTACGACCCGCCGGTCTTCCCGCAGATGCCCTGGCTCTACCCGGTCTACAGGGGGCGCCCGAGTGTCTCGCGCGCGATGATGCGCGTCGGGCGGTGGAAGCTCGACCGGCTGGCCGCGCCGCTCTACCGCCTGCGGGCGGAGCTGGGGCTGCCGCGCGGCGGCAACCCCATGCTCGAAGGGCAGCACTCGCCGCGCATGGTGCTCGCGCTCTTCTCGACCGCCGTCGGAAAGCCTCAGCCCGACTGGCCGCCGCAGACGCGCGTCACGGGCTTCCCCTTCTACGACCGCCGCGACCGCGCGGGCGACTCGGAAGAGGTTGACCCCGGTCTGCTGAAGTTCCTCGACGCGGGCGAGCCGCCGGTCGTCTTCACGCTCGGCTCCTCGGCCATCTGGGCGGCCGGCGACTTCTACCGCGCGTCGGTCGAGGCGGCGCGGGCGGCGGGCGTGCGCGCGCTGCTCCTCATCGGCGAGGAGCGCAACCGCCCTGCGGACTTGCCCGAGGGCGTGGCCGCCTTCGACTACGCGCCCTACTCGGAGGTGCTCCCGCGCGCCCGCGCCGTCGTGCACCAGGGCGGCATCGGCACGACCGCGCAGGGCTTGCGCGCGGGTGTGCCCGCGGTCGTCGTGCCCTTCAGCCACGACCAGTTCGACAACGGGATGCGCGTCGCGCGCGCGGGGGCCGGCCGCGTCCTCCCGCGCAGCAGGTACGACGCCGCGAGCGCCGCGCGAGAATTACGCGCGCTCCTGGCGGATGAGAGTTACACTACGCGCGCGGCCGAGACGGGAAGACAGATACGCTCCGAGAACGGCGCCGCCGCGGCGGCCGACGCCATCGAAGAGGTACTGAGAGGATGAGAACTGCATGCTGCTGGTGATGGACGTGGGGAACACGAACACGTCGCTGGGCGTGTTCGAGGGCGAGCGTTTGGCGTGGCACTGGCGGCTGACGACGGAGCGCGCGCGGACGGTTGACGAGTACGGCGTCCACGCGCGCAACCTGTTCGCGCTCGCCGGGCTCGACTTCAAGGCCATCGACGCGGTCGCCATCGCCTCGGTCGTGCCGCCGCTCGACTACACCTTGAAGCGCATGTCTGAGGTCTACTTCCACCTCACGCCGCTCTTCGTAGACCAGTCGGCCGACACGGGGCTCACCATCCTCTACGACCCGCCGTCGGACGTGGGCGCCGACCGCCTGTGCGACGCCGTCGCCGCCACCCACAAGTACGGCGCGCCGTGCATCGTCGTGGACTTCGGCACGGCGACGAACTTCGAGGTCATCGAGGAGGGCGGGCGCTACCTCGGCGGGGTGATTACGCCCGGCATCTCCATCTCGACCGACGCGCTGTTCGCGCGCGCCGCCCGCCTGCCGCGCGTCGGCATCGAGCGCCCGCACCGCGTCGTCGGCACCTCGACCGTCACGGCCATCCAGTCCGGGCTCTACTACGGCTACGCGGGGCTGGTGGACGGCATCCTGCGGCGCATGATAGAGGAGCTGGGGCGGCGGCCGCGCGTCGTCGCCACCGGCGGACTCGCGCCCCTCATCGCCACCGCCTCCGAGTTCATCGACGAGGTTGACCAGACGCTCACGCTCGACGGCCTGCGGCTCGTCTTCGAGCGCAACCGGGGAAAGACAGTAGACAGTAGACAGTAGACAGTAGACAGTAGAAAAACCGTCGTTAACGAACCGTTCGGCTGAAAGCGTCAACGCCTGTCAGGCGGAGCCCTACTGTCTACTGTCTACTGTCTACTGTCTACCTGCCTTGACTATTCCCCGCGGGCTGTTCATCCTTGCTCCCGCACGTTCGGGTCTTTCATCTGCCGAAACCCCGCTGTAGAACTTTTCCGGTCGCAGAATTAAGTGATGAACAAGACGGAGGCGGCGCGCGCCGAGTTATCGCCGGAGCCAAGGCCCTTAAACTATTTCAACTACTTCACGGAGATCGAAGAAACATTCGTGCGCCGCCGGGGCAAGCACCTGCTGGTGAGCACGCTCGACTGGTCGCTGATGGAGAGCTGGAAGGCGAAGGGCATCCCGCTCCACGTCGTGCTGCGCGGCATCGAGAAGTCGTTCGACTCCTACGAGTCGCGCCCGCGCAACCGCACCGTCAAGACGCTCTTCTACTGCCAGGAGGAGGTCGAGGCGCTCTACGCCGAGTGGCTCGAATCGCAGACGGGCGCGCACGCGGCGGCCGAAGGCCCGGGCGAGGCGGCGGCCGACCAGAAGGACGCGCCGGCGGCGGACGAGGGGCGCGGCCTCCCTTTCCCGCGCCAGGTCATCGCGGCGCACCTCGCCGACTGCCGCGCGGAACTCGCGCGCGCGGCGGGGAGGAGGGGCGCGGCGCGCGACGCGGTCGGCGAGGCGCTGGCGCGCGCGGCCGCGCGGCTCGAAGAGTTGGCGGCCGACTTCGACGCCTCCGCGCGGCCGGACGCCGAGCTGCTCGAAAGCTCGCTCACGGATTTGGAGTCGCTCGTCGACCGCGCGCTGCGCGGGTCGCTCCCCGCCGAGGCGCTCGAAGCGGCGCGCGCCTCCGCCGACGAGCAGTTGCGCCCCTACCGCGCGCGGATGGAGCGCGCGACCTACGAGCAGACGCTCGACAACCTGCTGGCGAAGTCGCTGCGCGAGGCCGCCGGCGTCCCGCGCCTCAGTCTGTTCTACCTTTAGACCGACAACTCCCCCGGAGGGGTAAAGGAGAATCGAGATGGCAATGATGCAAGTCAGGCGCGTGGGCGTACTCTCCCTCGCGAAAATGTACGCCGTGACGATGGCGGCCTTCGGCCTCATCTTCGGCGTCATCTACGGCCTGATCTTCATGGTCGTCGGCGGCGCCATCATGGCCGGCGGCGGGCGCGAGGCGGGCGGCGCGGGCGTGGGCAGCTTCGCCATCGGGCTCATCATGATGGTGGCCATCCCCGTCTTCTACGGCATCCTCGGCTTCATCGGGGGCGCGCTCGGCGGCGTCATCTACAACGTCGCCGCCGGATTCGTCGGCGGCATCGAACTGGAGCTTGAGTCCCTGGACGGCGGCTACTCCAACCCGCCCCCGCCGCAGTGGGGCACGCAGCCGCCGCCCGGCCAGCAGCAGTACCCGTACTGAAAGCAGTAGACAGTAGACAGTAGACAGTAGACAGTAGGGCTCCGCCTGACGGGCGTTGACGCTTTCACCCGAACGGTTTGTTAACGACGGTTTTGTCTACTGTCTACTGTCTACTGCCTACTGTCTACTGCCTACTTGAGTATGAAGAGTCAGAGGGAAAAGCCGGGGCGTGCCGGGCGTCTGCGGGAGGGCGCGGAGGTCGAGGTGCGCGTCGAGCGCATCCTGCCGGGCGGCGTCGGGCTCGCGTACGCGGAGGGGCAGACGGTCTTCGTCTCGCTGGCCGCGCCGGGCGACCTCGCGCGCGTGCGCGTCGATTCGGTGCGCGGCCGGCTGGCCTTCGCCTCGGTCGTCGAAGTGCTGGAGCCCTCGCCCGCGCGCGTCGAGCCGCCGTGCCCCTACTTCGGCCGCTGCGGCGGCTGCGACTTCCAGCAGCTCGCCTACGAGGCGCAGCTCGAAGCCAAGGCCGAGATCATACGCGACTGCCTGCGGCGCGTGGCGCGCGTCGAGCCGCCCGCGCGCGTCGAGGTCGTGCCCTCGCCCGAGGCGTGGCGCTACCGTTCGCGTGCGCGCTGGCAGCACGACCCGCGCCGCCGCCTGCTCGGCTACTACGAGCGCGGGTCGCACCGCGTCTGCGACGTGGCCGACTGCCCCGTGGCCGCGCCCGAGGTGAACGAGCGGCTGAAGCGCCTGCGCGGGATGATGGGCGAGGGGCGGCTGCCGCACGCGTCGGAGTTCGAGGCGGTCGCGGGCGACGAGGGCGTGGCGCTCGACCCGGCCGTCTCCGAGGGCGACGAGCGCGAGCAGGTGCGGCACGTCGGCGGCGAGACCTACCGCTTCGACGCCGGCTGCTTCTTCCAGATCAACCACACGCTGCTTGGCCCGCTCGTCGCCGAGGGCCTGCGCGGCACGGAGGGAAGTGAAGCGGCGGGCGCGGAAGATGCGGGCGCGGAAGATTCGGGCGGAGGCGTCGCGGGCGGGACGGCGCTCGACCTCTACAGCGGCGTCGGCCTCTTCACGCTCCCGCTCGCGCGCCGCTTCGCGCGGGTCGTCGCCGTCGAGGGCAACCCCGCCTCGGCCGAATACGCGCGCCGCAACCTCGCCTCCGCCTCGCTCACGAACGCGCGCGTCGAGACCCTCGGCGTCGGCGAGTGGTTCACGCGCCGCGCGCACGGACTCGGCCGCGCCGACTTCGTCCTCCTCGACCCCCCGCGCGCCGGCGCCGAGCCCGAGACGGTCGCGGGCATCGTCGGCCTCCGCCCCCGCCACATCTCCTACGTCTCCTGCGACCCCGCCACCCTCGCCCGCGACCTCCGCCTACTCCTCGACGCCGGCTACACGATAGACTCCGTCCGAGCCTTCGACATGTTCCCCCAGACCCACCACGTCGAGACGGTCGTCCACCTCTTCGCTAATCAGTGAGAGGCGAGCGAGCCGTCGGCGGGGGCGGTGCCGGCGGGCGGCGCGGGGGTGGCGGGGTCTGGGCGGTCTGAGAGGACGCTGCGGGCGACGACGAGGCGTGCGAGGAGGCGCACCTCGTCGCGGTTGAAGTGGTCGGCCGTGGCGCGCGTGCGGTCGAAGTCTACGCGCGCCAGCTCGCCGAGCGCCTTGACGTAGCGCGCGTAGGCGCCGCCCAGCTCGCCGAGCCCGAGCGCGATGACCATCTCGCCCTTGCGGAACGTGCCCGCCCCCTGCCCGAACTTCTCCAGCAGCGCCGCGGCCGTCAGCATGTCGTTCGCGTGCTCGACGAGCGGGTCTATCATCTCGAAGGTCTTCGGCGGGTCGACGAGCGCGTAGCCGCGCGCCACTTCGAGCAGCGCCTCGACGCCGCGCTCGCTCTCGGGTCGGCGCTCGACGAGCCCGCGCGCCTCCTCCAGCAGCGCCGCCGCCGTCTTCCTGTCGCCCTTCGTGGCGAAGAGGATCGCCACCTCGGCGAGCGCCCCGGCGCGCCGCTCCTTCGACTTGATGTGCGCGGCGACCGACTTCGCCGCGTCCGTGTCGCCCTTGGCGACGGCGCGCGCGACCTCGGAATGGTCGACGAACGAGAGCATGCTCTCGCGGTCGTCGCCGCGCAGGTTGTCGGCGAAGAGCTGGCGCGCGCGCTCCGTGTCGCCCGCCTCGAAGAGCTTCATCCCCGCCACCTTGATGAGTTCGGCCCTGACCTCGGCCGGGGCCTTCGCGGCCTCCTCGATGATGGCCTCGGGCGGCCTGGCGGTGATCGAGTCGAGCTGCGCCCACGCCTTCATGCGCGGGTCGAGCTGCCTGTCCATCTCGGCCAGGCGCTGGCGGAGCTGCGCGGCGCGCGCCGGCACGCGCTTCTCAAGCTCGGGCAGCAGCGAGCGAAGCTGCATCAGCAGGCCGTAGCCGCCCGTCGCGCCCGACTCCTTGAGCGCCGCGGCCGACACGAGGTCGGCCAGGTCGCGCAGGTCGCCGTCCTCCATCACGAGCGGCTTCGGCTTCTCGTTCGCGCGCGCGACGGGCGCCGGCATGCCTTCGAAGTACACCTCCCCCGACTTCGGCGAGAGCGCCGCGGTGAGGAGCGAGAAGGCGACCATCGTCGCCTCGGGGCTGCGGGAGAGAGTCTGGCCGCGGAGCCTGGCGACGACCTCGCCGGCGAGCTTCGTCGCCGACTCGGGGTCCTTCTGCCGCAGGCGCTGGAGCAGCCCGTAGACGCCGAAGGTGACGCCCTTGGCGAGAGTCTCTTCGGCGAGGCGCAGCGCGGCCTTCGGGTCGTTCTCGACGGCCATCGCCGTGATCGACTGCTCCATCCTCAACTCCTGGTCGGGGTCGCCCAGAGGCCCGGAAGGCGCGCCGTCCTCCGCGGACGAGGACGCGGGGCGCGAGTCGCGCAGCAGCTCCAGCGCGAGCTGCGGGTCGCGCGCGGCGGCCGTGTAGACGACCTGCTGGCGCAACTGCACGAGCACCCACGCGGCGCGGCCGCCCGAGCCGTTGGCGGCGGCCGCCTGCGCGGCGGCGAGGTCTGCGGCGGCGTCGCGGAAGAGCGCGCGGGCGCGCTTCTCGTCGCGCGGCCAGAGGAGGTCAGCGGACTGCGAGCGCACGGCGGCGCGGTTCTCGGGGAGCTTGAGCACCTGCGCCATCTGCAAGGTCTCTTCGAGCAGCGCGAGCGCCTTGCGCTCAAGCTCCTTCCGCGCCTTCGCCTTCTCCTCTTCCGTCGCCCCGGTCTGCGGGGCCTGCGCGGCCGACGCGGCCGGGGCGACGAGCGACGAGAGCATGAGCAGCGAGAGTGTGAGCGGTCTGAGCGAGCGGCGGAGCGTCATCGTTTCTACTCCTCTGGCATGAAGGGGCGGGGCCGTCGGGGTGCGGGAGACTTTACGGACGGCCGTCGCCGGGCCTGCGCGGATTGTACACGAGTTCGCGCGGCGGTGAAGAACGCCGGGGCACGGGGCGCGCGCGCCGCCGCCCCCTAATTAATTCTTGCCGCGGGCGCGCGCCCTGTAATAAAGTCCTCTCGCCGCACAACGTCACGCCGTCAGATATGTTTGCGTAGTCAACGCCGAGTTCGGGGCCGGCGCCGCCCGCCGAGGCGCCGGCGCGTGGAGACGCGAGCCGCATGGAGAGCCGCAGCGCGAAGCCGGGCGAAGGGGGGCTGGCCGAGAGGCGGAAGTCCTTCTCCGACCTCGTCACCCGCACGGGCCGCTTCATCGTCTCGACCCTCGTCACGCTCGTCGTCCTCTCGGTCGTCGTCGAGCAGCAGGTGCGCGAGTACGACAAGAAGCTCGAAAGGCAGCAGCAGATTCAGGCGGCCGCCGACCGTGACCTGCGGAAGGCGCGGGCGCGGATGAAGAAGCGCTTCGCCTCCCTGCCGGACTTCCTTTACAGGGAGGACGAAAAGAACAAGCAGTTGCGGGACGAGATCAAGCTCGAACGCTTCCTCCCCCCGAAACCCCAGCTCCTCGCGAGCAGGAAGGGGCTCGAAGAGGTAGAAAAGTACCTCGGCGAGTATTTGCCGAAACTACAGGCGCGCGTGCGCGAGAGTGAGCCGCAGGTAGGGGAGAAGGTGGAGGCGGCCCAGAAAGCACAGATGGAGGCTTTAGGCGGCCGCACCGCGGCGGCTCAGAAAAAGGCCGAGGAGTTGGAGAGGAAAGCGTACACCCTGGAAGAGTTCCGGCAGGGCCTCGTCAGGGCGCCGGACGCCCTCACCGAGTACAGGGACTCCATCCGGGCGCGGGGGGTGCTGGCGGAGAAGAAGGTGGCCGCGGCGGAGGAGGTCAGGAAGCTCACCTCCGAGAAGAAGTCCATCCCGACGCCCTTCGGCGGCTTCGACCTCCTCCCCAAGCTGGCGCTCTACGTGCTCGCGCTGGCCGCGATGATCACCTACTTCATGGTCAACCTCTCCGTCCTGCGCGCGCGTGGGCAGGCGCGGGAGTTCTACGCGGCGAGCGGCGGCAGACAGGTCATCTCGTCGCCCGACCCGGCCCCCGCGTGGCTCTACAGCACCGAGCCGGACGCGGACGGCATACTGGGCTGGGGGCGCCCGCGCCCCGCGCGCCTCGCGCTCGCGGCCGCGTTCCACGCCCTCTGGC
Organism: Pyrinomonadaceae bacterium; assembly: GCA_036389815.1. GTDB lineage: Bacteria > Acidobacteriota > Blastocatellia > Pyrinomonadales > Pyrinomonadaceae > QHXN01. The sequence continues at coordinate 14,825 of DASVWB010000261.1, forward strand.
TGCTGCTCACGGGCTGGCTCACCTGGGAGTCGCTGGTGAGGTGGGACTCGACCGACGCCATACCCTTCGGCTTCAGGTGGTTCTGGGACTACGCCCTCGCCGGGTGCTTCGCGGCCGCGGCGGCGGTCGCCTCTTGGCACTTCGCGCCCCAGGGGATTCGGCGCGCGCTCACGTCGGCGCGCGGCTACCCGGCGGCGCGCGGGACGAGCGCGGGCAGGCGCGCCTTCGTGAAGGTTTGGTCGCTGGTCGTCCTAGGGGCGGCCGCGGGCTCGGCCGCCGTCGTCTTCCGCCCCGCCTCGGGGCGCGCGGCGCGGCGCGACTACGTCGGCAGGGCGGAGCTGAAATCGAGACTTGTCGGGGGGGGCTGGGTGGTGAACAAGCGCACGAACGTCCTGCATCACACCTTCTACTGCCGGCACCCGCTGCCGCGCGAGTACGAACTCATTGACCCCGGAGACCCGGCCCAGCGCGGCGTCCGCCTGCACACCGGGCGCGCGCCGCTCATCCTCGCCGGTTTGGCGAAGCGCACCTATGTCGCGGCTCAGTCCGCGGCCAGGCGCGAGCGCAACATGGCGCGGGCCGGAGGGGGTGTCCCGGCGAGGCCGGGCGCCGCGGTGGCTACCTACGAGACGAGTCGCGCGGCCACCCTGGAGAGGAATCTCGAAGACGCCGTGCGCCTCATGCAGAGGGCCATCGGCCTCAGCCCGCACAGCTTCCACCTCTACGACAGGCTGATAAAAATTTACAGGCACCAGCGCCGCTACGACGATATTCTGCCCCTGCTGGCGGGCGCGCTGGCCGACGTCGAGGCGGAGATGGCCGTCCTCGGCCAGGTCGCGCGCACGAAGGCCGACGACCGGAGGCTGGAGCGGCTCAAGGCCGTCAGGAAGGGGTTTAAGAGCCGCCTCGACGGCGCCGAGAAGAAGGCACGCGACTCGTTCGTCAAAAGGTACGAACGCTTCCGCGAGCTGAAGGAGAGGGAGGAGGCCGGGCGCGGGGCGGGCGGGGAGGACGTTGCGGAACCCGCCGCGTCCGAGCCCCCGGCGTTAAGGCGCATCATGCGGGCGGTGATGTAGAGCGCGGGCCGGTATGTCTCTGGGAGACTGCGTTCCTGTAAAGTAGGATACGCGAGGCAGGTTCGAATCCTGACCGGCTCATCAGTTCCTACGCGTTGACGACGGGGGTTTTGTCCGATGGCCGAGACGCGAGTGCAGAGTGCGGCGGCCGACGCGGGCGCGGACGGCGGGGGCCCGGAGGGGCGCGACGCGCGTGCCGAGCTGGCCGACGCGTTCATGGACGTGATCACGCGCGGCATACGCGAGGGCGGGCCCGAGAAGCTGCCCGCCTTCGTCGACATGGGGGTCAAGGTGCTGGAGGCCGTCAACGCCTCTTCGGCGCGGCAGCAGGCGCGTGCGCAGCGGCGCCAGGCCGGCATGGTCTTCGGCACCCTGCTGGCGACCGCGTTCGCGGCCGGCGGGACGGCCGTCGGTCTGAGCAGCCGCGGGCCGGCGCTGCTCTGCGTCCTCCTTCTGTGTATCGGGGCGGCCTGCGCCGGCGCGACCTTCGCGCTCATCCTCGCCGACGACCCGCGCCCCGCCGCCCCGCCGGCCGCGGAGGCGGTCGCGCCGCCGCCGCTGACCGGGGCCGACGCGGCGGCGCGGCTCGCGGCCGAGGCAGACCCGGCCGCGACGGCCGAGCGGGCGGCGCGACCCGCCGGGCGGAAGGAGGGCGAGGCGTGAAGACGGCGTGGCGCGTCATACGCTGGGCGGTCGCGCTGTTCGCGCTCGCGGCGCCGGCCTTCTACATCTCGGCCGCGTGGGGCTGGGACGTGCCGATCCGCCGCGTCCGGCGTGAACTGCTCGACGGCTGGGTGACGGCCTTCTTCGCCGCGGCCGTCTTCACCTCGTTCCTGGCGGGGTTCCTGCTGACGCGCAGGCGCGACTGAGCCGAAGGCGCGCGCGCCGTCGGCGTCACCTCGAACGACTGACAACGGAGAAGCCCATGAACCTTCGCTCGCTGCGGGTCGCCTGCGCCTTCGTGCTCGCGGCCTCTTTCGTCGTCCGCGCACAGACGCCCGGCCCCGGGCTCTCGGGCTTCGCGCCCGAGTCGGCGGTGAGGCAGCGCGCGCTCGAAGCGCGCTTCGACTCGCTGCTCAGGAAAGATAACCTGCGCGAGTGGATGAGGCGCATGTCTTCGCGCCCGCACCACGTCGGCTCGCCGCACGACCGCGACAACGCGGAGTTCATGCTCGGGCTCTTCCGCTCGTGGGGCTACGACGCGCAGATCGAGACCTTCGACGTGCTGTTCCCCGTGCCGAAGGTGAGGGTGCTGGAGATGACCGCGCCCGAGCGCTACGCGGCGCGGCTCGCGGAGCCCGCGCTCAGGGAGGACGCGACCTCGGGTCAGGCGGCCGAGCAGCTCCCCGTCTACAACGCCTACTCGAAGGACGGCGACGTGACGGGGCAGCTCGTCTACGTCAACTACGGCGTGCCGCGCGACTACGACGAGCTTGAGCGGCGCGGCGTAGACGTGAGGGGCAAGATAGTGCTCGCGCGCTACGGCGGCTCGTGGCGCGGCATCAAGCCGAAGGTCGCGGCCGAGCACGGCGCCGTCGGCTGCCTCATCTACTCCGACCCGCGCGACGACGGCTACTTCCAGGGCGACGTCTACCCGAAGGGCGCGTGGCGCAACGAGTGGGGCGCGCAGCGCGGCTCGGTCGCGGACATGCCGACCTTCCCCGGCGACCCGCTGACGCCCGGCGTCGGCGCCGTCAAGGGCGCGAAGCGGCTCGCCCTCAAGGACGCGCCGACGCTCACGAAGATTCCCGTGATGCCCATCTCCTACGGCGACGCGCTGCCGCTGCTGCGGCACCTGGGCGGCCCCGTCGCCCCCGCCTCGTGGCGCGGCGCGCTCCCCGTCACATACCACCTCGGCCCCGGCCCGACCACCGTCCACCTCAAGCTCGAATTCAGTTGGGAGACGAGGCCCGTCCACGACGTGATCGCGCGTCTGAAAGGGGGCGAGCGTCCCGACGAGTGGGTCGTGCGCGGCAACCACCACGACGCGTGGGTGAACGGCGCGGACGACCCCTTGAGCGGGATGGTCGCGCTGCTCGAAGAGGCGCGCGCCGTCGGCGAGCTGGCGAAGTCGGGCTGGCGGCCGAAGCGCACCATCGTCTACTGCGCGTGGGACGGCGAGGAGCCGGGCCTCCTCGGCTCGACCGAGTGGGCCGAGACTCACGCCGAAGAGCTGCGACGGCACGCAGTCCTCTACCTCAACTCCGACTCGAACGGCCGCGGCTTCCTCGGCGCGGCCGGCTCGCACACGCTCGAAAAATTCGTCAACGAGGTGGCGCGCGACGTGACCGACCCGCAGAAGAAGATTTCCGTGTGGGAGCGCGAGCGAGCGCAGAGGATTCTAGACGGGAGCGCGGACGAGCGGCGCGAGGCGCGCGAGCGCGCAGACCTGCGCATCGGCGCGCTCGGGTCGGGCTCGGACTACACGCCCTTCCTCCAGCACCTCGGCGTCTCGTCGCTCAACATCGGCTTCGGCGGCGAGGACGGCGGCGGCTCCTACCACTCCGTCTACGACTCGTTCGACCACTTCACGCGCTTCGTAGACCCCGGCTTCGAGTACGGCGTCGCGCTCGCGCAGGTCGCGGGGCGCGTCACGCTCCGCTTCGCCGACGCCGACACGCTGCCCCTCAACTTCGACAACCTCGCCGACACGGTCGCGCGCTACGTCAAAGAGGTCTCGAAGCTCGCCGACGACACGCGCGACGAGATAGCCGAGCGCAACCGGCGCATACAGGAGGGGACTTACCGCGCCGTCTTCGACCCGGCGCAGCCCTACGTGATGCCGACGCCCGAGCCGGCCGCGCCCGCGCTCGACTTCGCGCCGCTGCGCGAAGCGCTAGCGCGGCTCCAGGAGAGCGCGAAGAACTACCAGGCGGCCTTCGACTCGCCGGCCGCGCGCGGCCGCCTCGGCTCGGCCGAGACGCAGGCGCAACTCGACCGGGTTCTGATGGGCGTCGAGCGCTCGATGACGCGCGAGGCCGGGCTGCCGCGCCGCCCGTGGTTCAGGCACCAGATTTACGCGCCCGGCTTCTACACGGGCTACGGCGTCAAGACGCTGCCCGGCGTGCGCGAGGCCGTCGAGCAGCACGAGTGGAAGGAGGCCGGCGAGCAGCTCGCGCTGGCCGCCGAGACCCTGCGCCGCGTGGCCTCAGAGATAGACCGCGCGACCGCACTGCTGCAAGGGAGGTAGGGCGCCCGCCTCGCGCGCCGCTCTGACGGCAGACGGGGTAAAAAGGAGGGGCCGCCGCGTGAGGTGAGCGGCGGCCCCTTGCGTCGTCGGGTCGCTGTCGCCGGGCGTCACCAGCAGCCCGCGTACGAGACATCGACGATGTCCCACGACTTCCCGCCGTCCCATGACTCGTAGTAGACCCAGTAGTACGGCGTGCAGTAGTCGTAGTAGTCGTAGTAGTAGGGGTCGTAGACCCCGCCGCCGCCGCCGCCGTCCCCGCCGTTTAGCGTCGGCTCGACGTACTTCACCCCGCCGTTGGTATAGACGGAGTTGATGACCTGCTGGTCGCACGGCGTCGGGCCGGGCGCGCCGGTCGAGGTGTCGTTAAGCCCGTTCGCCGTGTTGTAGAGGGAGCTGGCCGTCTGGCTGCTGAGGCTGCCGTCCGTGGTGTGGTTCAGCCCGAAGTTGTGGGAGACCTCGTGCGACATGGCGTTGGCCAGCGCCGTCGGGTCGGTGACGCCCGGGTTTATCGCGATCTGGACGAACTGAAGCGCCCCGCCGGAGTCCCACTGCTGGTACTCGACGTACCCGCGGTAGCTCGCGCCCGCGGAGGGGACGGCGTCGTAGATGAGCATGGTGTGGTCGGGGTTCTGCGAGCCGAACGCGCCGCTGGTCCGGAACGTCACCCCCTGGCCGTTGCTCCTGCTCCAGTTGTCGAGCACCTGCTTGTAGATCGCCTGCCTCTCGGGCGTGACGCTGTTGTCGAACATGACCTCCACGTATGAACCCGGCGGCCACGTCAGGGACGTGTTTCCGCCGACGTTCATCTGCGGGCACGGGTCGGTCTGGGCGCAGACGTTGACGCGCGCCGCCTCGGGGGCGAGCCCCGCCGAGCTGAGCGCGAGGAAGAGCGCGGCGAAGAGGGCCGTGAAGAGCAAATGGCGTGAGGATTTTATTTTCACCGGGGGAGCCTCCCTTCCGGCTTGAGGACTCGACTGGGGTCGGCCACGGCGGTGCGCACGAGGTCAAGGAAGGCCGCCTCCGCGGCGCCCTCGAACGGGGCCGTCCTGGTGATCTGGTTCGTCTGCGGGGAGAAGGTGTGCGTCTCGCCGTCGAGCGGGAAGACGCGCCCCTGGCGCAGCTCGTACCCCGTAAAGATGGAGAGGTCTTGTCCGCCGTTGACCCGCTTCAGGAACAGCACGTAGCGGCGGCCGGCGCGCGGCAGGCGACCGACGCCGCCGCTCTCGTAGCGCACGATGCGGCCGTTCCGCAGCCTCATGGCGCCCGCCTCGCGGTCGGCGACGGCGGTGCTGCCGGCCGAGATCGTCGGGACGCCGTCGTTCTTGAGCACCTCTTCGACGCGGACGGAGAACTCGGTGTACATGCCCGTCTGACTCTCGGTGAGGTACGGCTGGGCGCCGGTGACGGTGCCGATCACCACGGCGTCGCTGTCGGCTACAGGCAAGGGCAGCGGCGGCGTCGCTTCGCTGCCGCGGACCGCCCCGCCGCCGGAAGGCAACTCCGTCAGGCGCTTGATTCGTCCGCCGCCATCCCCCTTGTCGTAACGGCGATTTTTATCGCGCCTCTGTGCCCGCTCGCGCGCGCCGGCGGGCTCCGCGGCCTGATCGATGATGTCGCCGGCGGCGGGCTCGATGCCGGGACTGCTGTGCTTTTGATTCACGCGCCCGCTCCTTTCCGGGGCGGCGGGTCGCGCCTTGATCGCGCGGGCTAGAGCTACGCTGGTCACGGCCAAGCCGACCAGGAGCAGAGCCGACGCGACTCTGGCTTTCGGTCTCGTCATTATTTACCTCCGGGCTTAGGCTGCCGAGATGCAAAACCCACGCGCGCTCCGACGCGACGCGCGGGAAAAGCGCTAACACAGCTTTTCCGCGGGGCGCGCACGGCGGGGCGAAGAGGTCGCATCTCTCAGTCCGTTGTTGCTTGTTGGTGAGGTTGGCGGAAGCGGCACAGCCGCCAACGAGAATTCGGCAGCTCGCCGAGTGAAAGCACTTAGAGGCCGGACGATTTCGGCGGGTTGCCAAAAGTTTAAAAATTTGATGTGCTGGTAGGGCGCAAGGCGCGTGTACGAACTAAAGGCCCCCGGCCTATTCTCGCCGCCGAAGGCGAAGCCGCCCCGCGGCGGGAAGTGGGGGAGATTTTAGTGGGGGCGTGGGCCGCGGCGCCCCTTCTTCCCGGCACCATCCGGTCTACCGAGCTTCCGCCAAAGCTCCGGCGTGACACGTCGTAGCTATGGCCACGGTTTCCAGCAGTCCGGAATTCAGCGCGTATCCACTCGCCGTCCTGGCCGCCGCCTTCGCCGCGGGCGTTCTGCTCGCACGCCTCCCGCCCGCGCCGCCCGCGCCCTGTGTTGCGGCCGCCGCGCTCGCCGCGGCCGCCGCGCTCTTCGCCTTTCTCAAAAAGAGGGACGCCGCTTGCGCGCGGCTCGTCGTGCTGGCCTTCGCCTGCGCGGGTGGCGCGCTCTACGCGCTCGAAGCGAAGGCCGCGCGCGCCGAGTCGCGGCTGCGCGGCTTCTACGAGCGCGGCGAGATCGCGCCGGGCGAGCCCGTCGAGCTGACGGGCGTGCTCGAACGCGCGCCCGAGCTTGCGCCCAGAGGGATGCTGCTCGCGCTGCGCGCCGAGTCCGTGCGGCACAGGTCGGCCGAGAGCGCCTGCGCGGGTCGCGTCGAGCTGTTCGCGCCGGCGCGCGGCGGGGCGGCGGCCGCGGAGTACGAGTCGCTGGAGTTGAGGCGCGGTGCGCGCGTGAGAGTCGCGGCCGCGCTCACGCGCGCGGAGAGATACCGCGACCCCGGCGTCGAGTCTCTGGGCGAGTACCTCGACGCGCGCGAGACGGACGCGCGCGGGACTCTGAAGAGCGCGCTGCTCGTCGAGCGGCTGGACGACGAGGCCGTCCCCGCCCCGCTCGCGCTGTTCGACGGGTGGCGCGCGCGTCTCGTCCGCGGCGCGGACGCGGCCTTCTCCGCGCAGGCTTCGGGGGTCTTCAAGGCCGCGGTGCTCGGCAACCGCTACGGCCTTTCGCGCGACGCGGCCGAGCGCCTGCGCGAGGCCGGCACCTTCCACGTCCTCGTCATCAGCGGGCTCCACGTCGCCTTCCTCGGCGGCCTGCTCTGGTGGGTCGCGGGCCGGCTCACGCGCAGACCCCTCGCGCGCTGGGCCGCCTCCGTCTCGTGCGTGTGGGCCTTCGCCGCGTTCGTCGGCGCGGAGGCTTCGGTCGTGCGCGCCGCGTTCACGTTCACCGTGGCGGCGCTCGCGCCCGCCCTCGGCCGCCGCGCGTCCGCGCTGAACGCGACGGGCGGGGCGGCGCTCGCGCTCCTCGTCTGGCGGCCGGGAAACCTCTTCGACCCCTCGTTCCAGTTGACGTTCCTCTCCGTGCTCGCCATCGTCGCCGTCGCCGCGCCGCTCCTCTCAAATCTTAAAGCGGTCGGCGAGTGGAGGCCGACGCGCGCGACGCCCTACCCGCCCGCGTGCCCGCGCTGGCTGCGCTCGCTCGCCGAACTCCTCTACTGGCGCGAGCGCGTGTGGAGGCGCGAGGCCGCGCGGGCCTCGCACGACTACAGACTCTTTAAGACGCCCTGGGCGGCGCGCCTCGACCGCTGGCGCTTGCAGTCCGCCTTGCGCTTCGCGTTCGCGGCGGCGCTCGTCTCGTGCGTGGTGCAGTTGGCGATGCTGCCCCTGCTGGCCGTCTACTTCCACCGCCTCTCGCTCGCCTCGCCGGTGCTCAACGTCTTCGTCGGCGCGCTGATGGTCGTGCACTCCCTCGCCGCGCTGTCGGCGCTCGCGGCCTCGCAGTTGAGCGCGACCGTCGCCGCGCCGCTCGCACGCCTGACGGAGCTTTCGGCGGCGCTCCTCGTCCACTCCGTAGACCCCTTCGCACGCGCGCACGCCGCGAGCGTGAGGCTCCCCGAATACACGGGCGCGGCGTCCGCCCTCTACGCGCTCTACTTCGCGCCGCTGCCGCTGCTCGCCTCCGCGCTCCTGCGCTGGCGCCCGCTCGCCGAACCCCCGCGCGCCAAGGCGTTCGACGAAAGGCGTGCCGCCGGACTTAAAGGAGGGAAGGCGTCGCCCGACGAAAACAGAATCTGCATGCGGGTTGACGAAGAGGGCGCCGCCCGTAGGCGCGCCGACGCGCGCCGCGAACGACTGCTCAAAGCCGCCGCCATCGCTTCCTTCACGATGGCCTTCGTCATCGTCGCGCACCCCTTGAGCGCGGGGCGGCCGGACGGGCGGCTGCGCGTGGATTTTCTCGACGTGGGACAGGGCGACGCGGCGCTCGTCACGATGCCGGACGGCTCGACACTGCTTGTGGACGCCGGCGGCCGCCCGAACTTCGGCGTCAGGCGCGCGGACGCGGAAGAGGGCGGGGAGGAGTTCGAGCCCGACACGCGCGGCGTCGGCGACGCGGTCGTCTCCGAGTTCCTCTGGCACCGCGGACTCGGCCGCGTGGACTACGTCCTCGCGACGCACGCCGACGCCGACCACGTCGAAGGGCTGAGCGACGTTCTCAAAAACTTCCGCGTCCGCGCGGCGCTCGCCGGCCGCGCGCCGGCGCGCGACGCAGAGTTCGCACGCTTCGCCGCGTCGGCGCGCGAGGCGTGCGTGCCCGTCGTCCTCGTCTCGCGCGGCGACCGCCTGCGCTTCGGCGAGGTGGAGGCGGACGTGCTCTGGCCGCCGCCGTCGGCCGACCCCGAAGCGCCCTCGGCGAATGACGACTCGGTCGTCCTGCGCCTGCGCTTCGGCCGCCGGACGCTCCTGCTGACGGGCGACATCGAGTCGAAGTCTGAACGCGCCCTCGTCGCGGCCGGCGACGCGCTCGCCTGCGACGCGCTCAAGGTCGCGCACCACGGCAGCCGCACCTCCTCGACGCCCGCCTTAGTTGACGCCGCGCGCCCGGCCCTCGCCGTCGTCTCCGTCGGCCGCGACTCGCCCTACGGCCACCCGCACGCGGAAGTCCTCGCCCGCTGGCGCGCGGCGGGCGCACGAGTCCTCACCACGGGCGAGCGCGGCATGGTCACCGTCAGCACCGACGGGGAAGACCTTAAAGTCGAGACGTTCGACCGGCGGTAGTGTCGCCAAGTTTCCCGACGGCTTATCATTTATCTTCCGAAAGTGATAAGCAGACGGGCAGGAATTTCATTGACTTTGACCTTGAGCGGGAGTAGAAGCTTGATGCGCCGACTCACGCTGTCTAGAGCCTTGAACGCCGTGTGACGCTTCTCTTACCTCAACTCCGATGCAGTGAAGGAGATATGTTATGAGTTCCCTACTCCGTCTGAGTCTGTTGCTAGCCTTCTCATTAGTATTTGTAACTTCCATCTATTTTCAAGCTAGCTCCGGTCAGGTAGGCGAGGAGCAGGACAGAATCATAGAGGTGCCGTCCTTCCCCAACGAGCCAGTAAAAATCTCAGGGCTGAAGGCGAAGGGGCGGGAGGTCAGACCGGGCGAAAAGTTCAAGAATTCCAACGACTGGTTCAAAGGGCTGACAATTAAAATCAGGAACACTTCAGACAAGCCCGTGAAATACGTGAGCGTCCTCGTAAGCTTTCCAAGGCCCGTAGAGCAGAAGGAAGCGGGCCGGCTCCCCTTCGGCGAACAGCTCACTTACGGCTTCAGTCCGGTTGACACGAAAGCGGACGCAGGTTTCGGCCCGACCCCGTCCATACCGCCGGGCGAAAGTATAGAGCTGGTTCTGTCTGAGAAGTATTTCGATGAGTACACGAGTGCGCTGAAGAGGCTCGCCTTCCCGGACGCTATTAAGCGGATAGAGCTTACCCTCCAGGAGGTAGGGTTTGAGGACGGACTGTTATGGAGCGGGGGGGAATTCTGGCGACGAGACCCAAACAACCACGATAAGTATGTCCCGTTGTCGAAAGGAGGAGTAAGCCCCCTTTTTTTTTTAAAGAGACCAACCCCTCACTAGCCACGGGCAGGAACCCTGTGGCCCGTTTCCAAAAGATACTGTGGGAGCCGCCGCCGCCAGTACAAACTCCCGGCTGTTTTTGGGCAAGCTTTGGCTCCTGCTCGAACGTCCAGCCGAATATGATAAGGCGGGGAGGGGAGGCGACGCGGACGGCATGATTGATGCCCGCGACCCGGTCTTCCCCTCGCTGCGGCTGTGGCAGGACGTGAATCATAACGGCATCTCGGAGCCGGGCGAACTGCACACGCTCGCGTCGCTCGGCGTAGCCCGTATCCACCTCGACTACAAAGAGTCAAAGAGGACGGACGAATACGGCAACCGCTTCCGCTACCGGGCGAAGGTGGACGACGCGAAGCGGGCGAAGGTGAACCGCTGGGCGTGGGACGTGTTCCTCGTCGCGGGGCGGTAGTCGAACCCGCTAAGTGACGCGGCGAGCCGGCAGCCTCACAGGGTTGCCGGCTCTTCGCTTTGTGGCTTCATATCTGATAGGAAGGGGCTTCATGTACTGAGCAAAATCGATTTTGCTCAGTACGTATTTCGGCAGCCAAGTTATACAGACACAAGTGTAGTGAGCAAAAGTTTCTCCTATAAAAGCTTTGGCACCTCCTCGACGCCCGCCTTAGTTGACGCCGCGCGCCCGGCCCTCGCCGTCGTCTCCGTCGGCCGCGACTCGCCCTACGGCCACCCGCACGCGGAAGTCCTCGCCCGCTGGCGCGCGGCGGGCGCACAAGTCCTCACCACGGGCGAGCGCGGGGCGATTACCGTCAGCACCGACGGGGAAGATTTAAAGGTCGAAACGTTCGTAAGGCTTCCAGAGGCGGGGAGAACTATTCCGGCGGCGGGGCCCCCCCCGGCGGCGGGTAGTCGCCGATAACCAGCCGCACAAAAATCTCTTCGGCGACGACGGCCACGGCCCTCTCGAAATCCTTCTTCGCTATGAGCCCTGCGTCAACCAGCGCGTCGACGGCAAGCTCCGCCACGCCTTCGCTCCAGGTTTGTATGTCCATCACTGTTTCAGATTACGGCGGATTCGGCCCGCCAGCAGGATGCGCACATCGCGGACGTTCGTGCCGGTCGGGCCGGTCGTGACCGCGTCGCCGAGGCGGGAGAAGAGGGTGTGGGCATCGCTCCCTTCGAGGAACCCGCGCGGGTCGAGGCCGAGGGAGCGAGCGCGCGCGAGGGTCGCCCCGTCGCAGAGCGCGCCCGCCGCCGGGCTGTTGCCGTCAACGCCGTCCGTGCCGGCGCAGAGCGCAACCGCGTGTCCCGGCGTGTGACGCGGCGCGCCTGCTTCCGCGAGCCTTTCGAACTCGAACGCGACGCGCAGCGCGGTCTCGGAGTTGCGCCCGCCCGTGCCGGCGCCGCGCACCGGGCACGAGAACTCGCCGCCCGAGACGAGGCACACGCCCCGCGCGGCGGCGGCGCCCTCGCGCGCCCGGAGCGCGGCGAGCCGCGAGACGAGCGCGGCCGCGCCTTCGTCCACCGCCTGGTCGGCGATGTCGCGCGCGTACTCGACCGCGAAGCCGCGCGCGCGTGCGGCCGCGGCCGCCGCCTCGCATGCGCCCTCGTTATCCAGAAGGACTTTGAAAAACCTTCGCGCCTCGCCCGTCGCGCGCGCCGGGGCGGGGGAGGCTTCGGAGTCTTCGAGCGCGCGCACGACGGCCGGCGGCAATCGTAGGGCGAGTCTGTAACGCCCGACTACCTCTTTAACCGAGGCGGAGTCTTCGGGCCGTCCGAGCGTCGGGCCCGAGGCCACGTCGTACGCGCGCCCGGCGGCAACATCGGATACGACGAGCGTGGCCTGCGCGGAGCGCGGAGCGCGCGCGGCGAGCCCGCCGCCCTTCACGGCGGAGAGCGCGCGACGCACGGCGTTCACCTCCGCTATCGGCGCGCCGCACGAGACGAGAGCGCGGTTGGCCTCGCGCAGGTCTTCGAGCGTGAGCCGCGGGTCGCGCGGCAGCTCCAACATCGCCGAGCCGCCGCCCGAGACGAGGAAGACGACGGGCGCCGCGCGGCCGTCGGCCTCGGCGAGAAGGTCGAGCGCGGCGCGCGCCGCCTCGAAACTCGATTCGTTGGGGAGCGGGTGTCCGCCCTCGTAGACGCGCCAGCGTTCGGAGAGCAGGAAGTGCGACGGCGGCGCGGAGAGAACCCCGCCGGCGAGCGCGTCGCCCAGACGCTCTCCGAGCGCGGAGGCCATCGCGGCCGCTGCCTTGCCGAGCGCGACCGAGAAGACCTTAGGCGCGCGACGCGGCAGGGCGAACCGCACGTCGCCGACGCGCAGGCGCGCGCCGTCGAACTCGACCGCGCCGAGCACCGCGCGCCGCGCGTCGGCCGCGCCGAGCGCCGCGTCGAATATCTCGCGCGCGGCCGTCCGAAGCTCTTCCAGTTCAGGCAAGGCGTCTCGACCCGGCGCGGCTCTCACTCGACTTTGACGAAGGGGCGCAGTTGCCGGAAGCGACGTTCGCTGACGCCGCGCACGAGCAGGAGGTGCTCGGCCCGGCGGAAGCGCCCGTACCGCTCGCGGTGCTCGACGATGCGCGCGGCCAGCGCGGGCCCGACGCCCGGGAGCCTCTCAAGCTCCTCGCGCGTCGCGTCGTTGAGCGAAGTGAGCGGGGCGTCTTCGGAGGGACGTGTCGCGCTTGCGTCGCGCGCGGCGGGAGGGGGCGCCCGGCGTGGCAATTTGACGCATGAGCCGCCGGCCGCGGCCGCCGCGCAGCACAGGATGATACAGACCAAAGACTTCCCTTTGAGCATTCTTACCACACCCGAGAGTCGCCCGGCGGAAAGGGTTCGTGAAGGCTGCCGCGACTTTGTGCAAAATGCTAGAAGTCTAAATTTGTCAGGGGCTTGTAACTTAAAAACGGCCGTTATTCACAGGGTTTTCCACAGCTTTTGTGGAAATCTTTCCGTAACCATCACAGCGTTTAGTGAGCTTTTCCCCAAAGTTGTCACTCCGTACATTCCGCGCTCCTGTTTCCACAGAGTTGTCATACGGCGTTGGTGATAACTCTGGGGAAATCTCCTGATGGATCAACTCGTCTCGGTCGAAGGGATGGAAAGACGCGCGTGGGTGCTGCGGCATGATGCCCTCCTGTGCTTGAAGGGGTGCAATGTGTGAGTGGAATCCGCCGCGCGGCGTGTTGCACTTCACGCGTTCATCAATGCTCGCTCGTAGCTATCGAGCGGGCTTGACTAGCGCGGCGGATTTGTCCGTCCAGCGGTGGCGGCCGTGACGTGGCGCGAAGCATACGCCCTGTCGCCGCCAGCGTCAACGACAATCATGCTGACAGAGAGGAGGGGGCGGGCGTTCGAGCGCCAGCGGCCGCGGGCGCAGGGAGCCGAGCGCGGGAGCGCGAGCGCCCGCGCAGCGGGCGGCGGGGGGAGCGGAGCGCAGCGGAGCGCGGCGGGTGGGGCTTCTGTAGAAGGGCACCTCACGCCAGGGCGCGAGGCGCGCAGCGGAGCGAGCACACGTGCGAGCCGCGGCTCGCATGGAACCGGGCGCGCGGCCTTATGGATCGGCGTCCTGGTGTGTGCCTCCGCGGTGGCGGCGGCGGGGCCGGCGCCCCTGCGCGCCTCCGGAGCGCGTCTCGTCGTCCGCGCGCAGGCGCTGGATGTAGTTGAAGAGCACCATGAGGGAGGCGACGGCGAGCGCCTGGGCGAGCTCGCGCAGGGCGGCGCGGTCGAACAGGCCGCGCTCGATGAAGCTGATGAGGCGTGGCACGGCGACGATGGCGAGCGCCAGCGCGGCGCTGCGCAAGCTTCGGATGGCTGTGCAGCGCGCGCGGTGGCGGCGGTAGGTGTGTGGGATGTGCATGGCCTGCGACTCAGTTGAAGATGAGGATGAAGACCTGCGTCTCCTGGAGACGGTTGTCAACCTCGACCCACTGGATGGCGCCGGGGTCGTCCGTGTTGAGGATCCACGTCTGGATTTGCACCACGTCGCCCCCGCCGCGGCGGATGCCGTTGTAGAACATGGGCTCCTCGGACGTGCCGATGAAACAGAGCGTCTTGCCGGCGGGGAAGCCGCCAGCGAGCGTGCCGAAGTAGTTGCCCTGCGCCTCGCGCGTCCAGATGACCTCGCCGCCGATGCTGTTGGAGACGACGCTCGCGACGGGGGCGTTGTTGCTGTCCTGCGTGAGCAGAGCCGCGTAGAGCTTGAAGGCCGCGACGGGGAGCCCGCGCTTGATGAGGTCGCTGTCGAACTGGACGGGGCCGCGGAAGCGCGCCGCGGCGAAGGTGTTTCTGCGTGGCATGGCTTTCTCCTTCTGCTGTGAGGGGGCGGCGCTCCTCGTCGAGCGCTGCCCCCTCGGCGTCGGTGGCGGGCGCTGTGGTTACGACTCGAAGTAGTCGCCCCAGGCGTCGAAGTTGGCGGCGGCCGGCGCGCCGGCGGCGACGTTGAGGCCGAGGAGGAAGAGCGCGCGCGCGACGGCGTAGAGCGCGAGCCCCGGGCTGATGGCCGGGTCGGTCGCGTAGGGGATGGACTGCTGGGTGATGCCCAGCGCGGCGGCGCGCGTGTTCCAGTCGGCCTGCTGCGGGGCGGTCAGCGCGGCGAACTCGGTGCGCGCCGCCTCGAAGTTGGCCGAGTTCGAGCCGAGCACCTGGGAGAGCAGGTAGGAGTTCCAGCGGTAGGCGACGGGCGCGAGCGTCTTGACGGCGGCGATGGCGGCCGCGCCGAGCAGCGTGAGCGTCTTCTGCACCGCGAGAAGCATCTGGCGGACGTTGCCCTGCGCGTCGCTCTTGGGGTTGGTGGGGATGACGCGCTGGCGGACGAAGCCCCGCTTGTCAAAAGTGATGGTGCCGCCGACGGTGCCGCTGGCACTCATCGACATGAGCGGGCCGGTGACTTTAGGCATGTTGCCTCCTTCTGGTTGGGCTAGTGCTTGAAGGGCTTGGCGTGCCCACTCGTGAGCAGTAGCGTGTTGAGGTTGTGCCACTGAGCGCCGGTCTCCCTGGTCTGGAAGGAAAGCTCTGCCAGCCAGCGGCCGTACTTCTCGCTGCGGCTGGTCTGTACCTTCAGCGCGATCGCCTTCGCGAGCGTCTCCGCGACGAACGTGCGAGCCTGCATCCCTTCGAGCGAGAGCAGCTCGGGGCAGTTGATGCGAGCCAGCCGGAACACTTCTTTCGCGTGCATGCGGAAGCCGAGGTCAACGTCGAGCTTCAAGGTGTCGCCGTCAACGATGGCCAGAAGTGTGGCGGTGTACTCGAACATGGGAGCGATGAGGCGCGCCGGTCTGGCTGGCAAAAGAGAAAGGCCGTCCCTGGGCTGCTCTCATGCCAGGGACGGCGCGCGGGTGAAGGATAGCACCAACGGCCGGGCTGTCAATGGTCTGGTGCTCCGGCGTTGCTCCTGGTCGACCAGGCGGAGCGGGGCGGCTGCTGTTTTTTGCAGTATGGGGCGGATTCGCAAAAGTGGCCGAAAATGGCCGGATTTTGCCCGAAATCTCCATGCCGCGCCGTGCCCGCTCCGTAGCAACGCCGTAGGGAAGAAATTTTATTGATTGAGATTGGAGATTGAGCCCGGTGTGTGCCCCGCGAGGGACCCGAGAAATTCCCGGCCGGCGCTCTGCTACGTGGTCATTCCTGGCGCGCGGTGCCCGCTGTTGAGCTTTTTCGGCCTCGGCGTGGCGCGCGGCGCAGGTCGGGCTGGCGGTGTGGCCTCTGTACGTTAAATCTTAACGTACAGTTTGTTTCTCGATGGGTGGCGCGTCGGCGGCGCGCGGTGTGCGCCGCCCCTGTGGTGCGCGCGCGGAGCGAAGCGGAGCGCGCGAGGGCGAGCCCGATTAGGCCGGCCCCTGTGGAAGGGCGCGCGGCGTACGATAATTGGAATTATGTGCGGCGACGCGCGGCAGCGCGGAGGCCGCCGAGCGGCCAGGCGCGCGGGCTCGGCCGCGCGCCCGCGAGGGGACACATAATTTCCAATTATCGTTGACGACGCGCGCGCACACGTCGCCCGGCCCGCCCCGGCGCGAGCGGAGCGAGCGACGCCAG
>DASVWB010000262.1:0-2497 GCA_036389815.1 Pyrinomonadaceae bacterium
GGGCTTACGCGCGGCCGCTCCGCGTTTGCAGCGGCGACCTACTTGATGGAGTAGCGCGCGAGGGTGTTGGGGAAGGTGATGACGCCGGGGAGCACGTCGGCCATCTGAACCTTGTTCGCCCCCGTCAGCACTTCCCTCGCCTTGAAGCCGTAGAGCGCTTCGTTCAGGTTGTTGTCGGGGTTGATGACCGCGCCCTTCAGCTCGATGCCGGCGAAGAGCCCCTTGCTGCGCGAGTAGGAGAGTATGCCGGCGTCGGCCGTGAGGTTGGTCGAGGCGCCGGCCGAGCGCCCGACGGGCCCGGCGGCCGCGCCCACGTCGAGCCCGATTTCGAGCTTGTCTTCGAGCAGCCCCTTCAAAGCGTCCCCGTTCATGAAGAGGAGGACGAGGTCGGTCTTCGACGCGCCGATCTGGAGGCCGACGCTCGCGCCGCCCATCTTGAAGAAGGCGGGCGCGCTCCAGCCGCCCGTGACGCGGCGGCTGATGACGCCGCTGCCGGCGCGGCCGCCGACGACGAAGCCGGCCTTGAGCATGCCGGGGAAGACGGCCACGGCCTCGGCCCTGTCGAGCAGCTCGCGGGGTATCGAGCGGTCGGGCGCGCCCATCACGCGCTCGAAGACGCGCGCGGCCGACTCGGCCTTCTTCGTGGCCTCCTTCTGCTGCCCGGGGCTCGCCTTCGCGGCCGGGGGCGTCGCCACGCGCTGCCGCTCCTCCTGCCGCGCGAGCGCGCCCGCGGCGGGCGACAGCGCCGCGACCGACGCCAGCAGGCAGGCGACCGCCAAAAGGGTCTTGCGACGGGTCGAAAGCTTCATCCAAATCTCCTTTGTGAAATGATGAAAAGCAGTAGACAGTAGACAGTAGACAGTAGACAGTAGGGCTCCGCCTTCCTGCTGTTGAAGCCAATGTCCGGACAATTCATTGAAAGCAGTTTTCTACTGTCTACTGTCTACTGTCTACTGTCTACCGTCTACTTTTCAATTCGGCAGCCGCACGGAGTAGCGCGCGAGCGCGAGGGGGAGGGCGCGCACCTGCGTGGGGACGGCCATGTCCTGCTGCCCCTTGACCAGCTCCGCGGCCTTCCTGCCGTAGAAGGCTTCGTTGAGGTCGTTGTCCGGCGTGATGGCGACGCCTTTGAGCGCGATGCCGAGGAAGGCGCCCTTGCTGCGCGAGTAGGTGAGGATGCCCGCGCCCAGGCGCGCGTTCGTCGAGGCGCCGGCCGCGCGGCCGACGGGCCCGGCCGTCGCCTCGGCCTCGCCGCCTATCTCGAACTTGTCGCCCATCAGACCTTTGAGCGCCTCGGCGTTCATGAAGAGCAGGACGTAGTCGGTCTTCGCGCCGCCGACCTGCGCGCCGACGCTCCCGCCCGCGAGGTTGTAGAAGACGGGCGTGCTCCACTGGCGCTTCTGCGTGCGGCGGCTGATGACGCAGTCCCCTTTCCGCCCGCCGACGATGAAGGCGGCCTTTAGCACGCCGGGGCAGACGGCGACGGCCTCGGCGCTCTCCAGAAGGTCGCGCGGAATCTCCCTCTCGGGCACGGACATAATCTTGCGCAGGACTTCGGCCGCCTCGTTCGAGTGGCGCGCGGCGTCGGCCGCGCGCTTCGCGGGCACGCCCGCCCCCCTCCTCTGCGCCGACGCGGCCGCGCACAGCACGGCCGACACGACCAGCAACGACGCCGCAACTCTCTTTAAAGTTTTCATAAAGGCTTCCCCCTCCTCGACCGGCTCTTAAGACGGGCGTGCGCGCGCACGCGGTTGTATCTACTTCGGTGTCCGGGAGAGTGTATACGAGGACTGTGCGTCACCAGAAACGGGGCGGCCCCGGCCGCCTCAGCCGAGCTTCGCGCGGCGCAGGCGCAGCGAGTTGGTGACGACCGAGACGGAGGAGAGCGCCATCGCCGCGCTGGCGAAGACGGGCGTGAGCGACCAGCCGAGCAGGGGTTGGAAGGCGCCCGCGGCCAGCGGGATGCCTACGACGTTGTAGACGAAGGCCCAGAAGAGGTTCTGTTTGATGACGCGCATCGTCCGCCGCGAGAGCGCGACGGCCGTGACGACGCCCCTCAAACTCCCGCCGACGAGCGTCACGTCGGCCGCCTCAATCGCCACGTCCGCGCCCGTGCCGACGGCGACGCCGAGGTCCGACTGCGCGAGGGCCGGCGCGTCGTTGATGCCGTCGCCGACCATCGCCACCCTCTTCCCCTCTTCCTGAAGCCGCCTGACGGCCTCGGCCTTGCCGCCGGGCAGCACCTCCGCGAGCACGCGGCCGACGCCGACGGCGCGCGCCACCGACTCGGCCGTGCGCCGGTCGTCGCCCGTCAGCATCAGGACTTCGAGGCCGAGCCCTTCGAGCGCCGCGACCGCCTCGGCCGACCCGTGCTTCACGCGGTCGGCGACGGCGAAGAGGCCGGCGGCGCGGCCTTCGACGGCGACGTAGACGGGCGTCTTCGCCTCCGCGGCGCGCGCCGCGGCGCGCGCGGCGAGCGGGCCGGCGTCGGCGCCGC
>DASVWB010000263.1:0-8145 GCA_036389815.1 Pyrinomonadaceae bacterium
CGTCGCTCATGAGCGTCCCGTCACCGAGGATCACGCCGTCGCTCATGATGACGCCGCTGCCGCGCAGGCTGTAGGGGATGGCCGTGCCCGTCCCGAGCGCGCCGCCCGCGCTCGTCATTATGTTCTTGCCGAGCAGGATGCCGGCCGTCAGCTTCGCCGGGTCTTTGACGACGAGGCCGGTCGTCTGGACGAAGCAGTCGTTGTTGATGTGGTTGCTGAGGCGGTACCCCTCCTGGAACTTCGTCACCAGCTCCGCGCCCGTGCCGTACGTGAAGTCGAAGGTGACGCCCTGCGCCCACACGTAGTTGCGGTCGACGATGTAGGTCTGCGCCGCGGGGAGCGCGGCCGTAAGCAGCGGCGCGCCGACGGCGGCCGTCGCGGGGTCTATGTCGCGGCGGACGAGGTCGGCGAGGCGCGCGGCGCCCGCGACGTTCAGCTCGCCCGCGCCCTGCTCCAGCAGGTTGAAGTTCTTGAGCGGCGTCGCCGTGTAGAGCAGGAGCGAGCGCGCCATGCCGGCCGTCAGCTTCGGGTTGGCCTCGAACATGAGCGCCGCCGCGCCCGCGACGAGCGGCGCCGCCATCGAGGTGCCCGACAGGTACATGAAGTCGCGCTCCTGCGTCGCGTCGTCGTAGGCGCCCGCGACGCCGCAGCTCGTCTTCAGGTAGTTCGGGTACGACTCGGCCGAGATGACCTTGTTGCCGGGGGCGACGGGGTCGGGCTTGAGGAGGTTGTCGTAGTGGCGCGCGCCGGCCGCGTCCGTCCAGAAGCCGCGGGTCGGCCCGCGCGAGCTGTAGGTGGCGACCGTGTCGTCGGCGCGCGAGTCGGTGCCGAAGGTGTTCGACGCGCCGACGGTGATGGCGGTCGGCTCCGTGCCCGGCGAGTGAATCTGCCCGTAGACCTTCTGCCCGGCCGAGTTCTTCCCGTTGTTGCCGGCGGCGACGACGACGACCAGCCCCAGGTGGTAGAGCCTGCGCACCGCCTGGCAGACGGGGTCGTTCGCGTAGGAGTCGACGGCCGGCGCGCCCAGGCTTATGTTGACGACGCGGACGTTGTAGGCGGCGTGGTTGGCGGCGAGCCAGTCGAGCGCGGCCAGCAGCCAGGAGGTCTGCCCCTTGCCCTGCGCGTTCAGCACGCGGAGGTCTACGAGCCGGGCGTCGGTGGCGACGCCGCTGTAGGCGCCGCCCTTCACGCGGTCGAGGCCGGCGGCGAGCCCGGCGACGTGCGTGCCGTGGCCGTAGGGGTCGTCGGTGCGCGTCTCGGTCGTGACGAAGTTCTTGTTGAAGACGACGCGCGACGCGGTGCCCGCGGCGTCGAGGAAGGAGGCGTGCGCGTCGTAGATGCCGGAGTCGACGACGGCGATGGCGACGCCCGTCCCGTTGAGCTGTGTGATGGAGCTGTAGGTCTGCGCGACGGCCGCGTCCGTGCCGGTCGCGCGGGAGACGTGGCCGAGCACCTCGGTCTCCTGGTCGGGCGAGACGAAGGTCACCTCGTCGAACGAGGCCAGCTCGTCGAGCGCGGAGAGCGGCAGGTCGGCCGTAGCCATCCCGAGGCTCTTCAGCTCGCGCGTGACGTGCGCGCCGTTGCGGTTGAGGAGGGCGACGAGGCCGCCGCTCATCGGGGCGCGGAGCTGGAGGATGACCTGCGCCGTCGGGCCGGCGTCTTTGCCGCGCCGGCCGCCGCCGGCCGCGCGCTCGCGCAGCGCGCCGGAGACCTTGTCGCGGTTGACCGTCTCGCCCGCGCGCGGCTCGTCGTCGGCGCCGCGCCTCTGGCCGGAGCGCGCCCGCGCTTCCGACACGAGGCCCACGCCGCAGACGGGGAGCAGCAGCGCGCAGCAGGTCAGGAGGCTTAGGATTCTCGACTTGGTGTTCATCGTCTCAGGCTGCCGTAAGGTTTCGGGTGCATCTTTGAACCGGGTGGCGCGCCCTCGCAGGGTCGCGCCGGGCAGGACAGTGCAGCCCGCGTGCCGCGGGACGGGCGGCCGCGGGGCGTCGAAAAAGGCCGTGTTTTCGGAGGGATTCGCCGGGGACGGCGGCGGCGGGGGGCGGGCGCTTTGACCGATGCGGTCAGGATGAGAGCGGCGCTTCGTCAGTCTGAATCCGTCGGCCCGCGCGGCACACGTGGGCGGAGGCACAAAAGCGGAGGGCGGGCGGGAGTCGGGGTGACTCCCGCCCGCCCTCTTCCGAAGACGGGGCCCGTGCCGGCGGCCGCAGTTACTTCTTCGACCTCCACTCGGCGAGCGTCTTCTCGAAGCCGGCGATGGCCTGCGCGTTGGCGTTCGCGGCGCGGCCGACCTGCACGGCCTTCTCGCCGGTGGCGACGGCCTCGGCCGTCTTGCCCTGCGCGGCGAGTATGCGCGCCTTGAGGTTGAGGTTGTTGAAGTTCTCGCGCACCTTGACGGACTGCTCGGCCCAGGCGAGCGCCTGCCCGAGTTCGTAGTTGTTCTGGAGCAGGTAGTTCGCGGCCTGCAGAGGCGTCTGCCAGTCCTCGGCCTTGGCCGAGGCGACGGCCCCGCGCGCCTTCTCCAGCGCGAGCGCCTTCACGTCCTTGACCTCGACCGTGAAGGGCACCCGCAAGCGTTCCCAGCGGAGGTTGACCTGCGCCGAGTTCTCGCCGACGGGGTCGAAGGTGTAGAGCAGCCACTCCTGACTCTCGGCGGCCGGCTGCGGCTTCGCCTTCACGCGGAGCACGTCCTTCTTATCGTCGTAGGTGAAACTGCCCCACTGGCCGGCGTCAGAGTTGAAGATGATCGTCCACTCGTCGCGCCCCGGTATCGCGTGCAGGCTGTAGGTGCCGGCCTTCAAGGGCTGGCCGTTGACGAGCACGTCGTCCGTGACGGCGAAGGTCGTCGCCTCGTTGGCGCCCGCGCGCCAGACGTGGCCGTAGGGGACGATGACCTGATCCTTGGCGCGCGCGCGCGCGTCGTCGAGCGTGGCGGTGCCGGCCGCGGCGCCGGCCGGCGGGTCGCCCCAGATGGTGCGGCCTTTGACGCCGGGGCGGCTGTAGGTGATGGCGATGTCCGTGACGCCGACCGTCTGCGTCACGCTCGCCTTCTGGCTCGGGCGCGGCGTGCGTAGCTGCGCCGGCGCGGCGGCCGCGAGCGCGAGCAGCAGCGCCGCGGCCGCGAGGGGGAGGAACTTTCTCTGTGACTTCATCTCGACTTCTCCTCTTTCTGTGTAAGAGTCCGGTCCCGGGATGCGTCACGCATTTTACCCCCGCCGGGCGGCGAGCGCGAGCGGCGGCGGCCGCGGCCCTACAGCCCCCGCGCCTTGAGGTCGGCGATGGCCTTCTCGAAGCGGGAGGTGTCGGCGCCCTCGGCCTTGCCGCGCGCGACGGCGCGCTCGGCGACGGCGAAGGCTTCCTGCGTCCTGTCCATCCCCAGCAGGACGTTCGTCTTCGCGCGCAGGTTCTGGAAGGTCTCCTTGAGCTTGATGGACTGCTCGACCCACCTCATCGCCTCGTCGTACTTGCCGTCGGCGAAGTAGGCGTTGCCGACGGCGAGCGGCACGCGCCAGTCGCCGGGGGCGGCCGCGACGGCCGCGTCTATCTTCGAGCGGACGAGCGCGTCCTGCGCCGGCACCTCGACCGTGAAGGGCACGGCCACCTTCTCCCAGCGGAGCAGGACGCGCGCCGTGTTCGCCGTCGCCTGCGGCACCTCGTAGGTCAGAAGCTCGCGCGACTCCGCCGCCCACGCCGGCTTCACCTTCACGCGCAGCGCGTCCTGCTTCGCGTCGTAGCGGAAACTGCCCCACAGGTCGGCCGCCTTGTTGAAGACGACCGTCCACTCGTCGCGCCCCGGAATCATGTGCAGGCTGTAGGTGCCGGCCTTGAGCGGCCGCCCCTCGACCAGCACGTCGTCCGTGACGGCGAAGGTCGTCGCCTCGTTGGCGCCCGCGCGCCAGACGTGGCCGTTGGGCGCGAGCGGAATCTCCTTGCCGGAGCCGGGCACGCCGTCGAGCGTCATCTCGCCCGTCACCGGCTCGCCCGTCGCGGCGTTCCTAAGTGCCGACAGCTTGTCGGCCGGCACGTCGCCCCAGACGACGCGTCCGCGCACGGACGGGCGGTGGTACGTGATGGTCAGGTCGGTGACGCCGACGGTCTCGACGAGCGTGGCCCGCGGGCTGGCCTGCGGCAGGCGCACCTGCGGCGGCGGCGGCTGCTGCTGCTGCCGCGCGTGGGCGAGGGTCGCCGCGGCCAGAAGCGCGAGCGCCGGAGCGGCGGCGCGGGGCAGGAATCTGCGAAGGGTCTTCATCTTGAACCTCTCTTCGTTCGGGGTGGTCGCCTTGTGCACACAACTCTGCGCCATCCTAACCGGGCGCGCGGCGCGCGCAAGTACCATTTCCCCGAAAGGGGGCAGACCACTCGCGGGCCCGCGGCCGCGGGGGCCGGCGAAAAAAATGGACGGCCGTGCCCGCGCGCCGCCCGCCCCGCCCGGGTGTGGACGAAAGGGCGCGCGCGTGAATATGATGGGCTCATGTCGAACACCCCACCGCCGCCGCCCGCGGCCAACCCCCTGCGCGGGGCGCAGCTCTCCTTCGTCGGCGTCGGCGTGATGGCCGAGGCGATGGTCGCGGGGCTGCTCCGCCGCCAGCTCGTCTCCCGCGCGCAGATCGTCGGCAGCCACCCGCGCCCCGCGCGCCGCGACGAGTTGCAGACGCACTACGGCGTCCGCATGCTGGAGTCGAACCGCGAGGCCGCGACGCTCCCCGACCCGGCGCGCCGCGAGGAGGGCGCGAACTCGGTCGTCGTCCTCGCCGTCAAGCCGCAGCGCATGGGCGGCGTGCTGGCCGAGCTGAAGGGGGCGCTCGCCCCCTCGCAGCTCGTGCTCTCGGTCGTGGCGGGCACGCGGATGGAGACCATCGCCGCCGAACTCGACCACCCCGCGGTCGTGCGGGCGATGCCGAACACGCCCGCGCAGATCGGGCAGGGGATGACCGCCTGGACGGCGACGCCCGGGGTCGGTGAGCGGCAGTTGGAGACGGTGCGCGCCATCCTCGGCGCGCTCGGGCGCGAGATGCACGTCGAGAACGAGAACATGATCGACATGGCGACGGCGCTCTCGGCGACGGGGCCGACCTACATCTTCATGATGATGGAGGCGCTCGTCGACGCCGGCGTCCACATGGGCTTCTCGCGCCACGTCGCCGAGGAGATGGTCACGCAGACGATGCTCGGCTCCGTCCTCTTCGCGCGCGAGACGCACAAGCACCCGGCCGAGCTGCGCAACATGGTCACCTCGCCCGGCGGCACCTCCGCCGAGGCCATCTACCAGATGGAGAAGGGCTCGCTCCGCACGGTCCTCTCCAAAGCCGTCTACGCCGCCTACCAGCGCGCCGTCGCGCTCGGGCGGAGGTGAGGGCCAGACACACTCCGAAGGAGCCGGAAGCCATGAGAAGAACCATCGCAGCGACCCTCTTCGCGCTGGCCGTCGCGGCCTCCGCTTTCGGGCAGGCCGGCGGCGACGAGGCGCGGCGCGAGGCCGAAGCCGGCGCGCGCGCCTACCGCGCACGCAAGTTCGCGGAGGCCGAGCAGCACTGGCGGCGCGCGCTCGAACTCGACCCGTCGCAGAAGAACCTGCCGCTCCTCATCGCGCGCGCCGCCCAGCAGCAATACAGGCCGGGCGACGAGGGCCCGGAGAACGCCGCGGCGGGCGAGCGCGCGCTCGCGGCCTACCAGGAGATTCTGAACAGAGACCCGCAGGACGAGGACGCGTTCAAGGCCGTCGCCCTCCTCTACGGGCAGATGGGGCGTGACGACAAGGTGCGCGAGCTTTTCCTCTGGCGCGCCAACGACTTCTCGGCCCCCGCCGACAAGCGCGCCGAGGCGTTCACCGCCCTCATCGGCAGGCTGTGGCAGTGCTCCTACGAAGTCACCGAGCGGGCGGAGAACAAGGCGACGGAGGACGTGGGCGGCAAGCCGGAGGTGCGCTACAAGATGCCCGCGGACGCGGGCGACTTCCTGCGCGCGCGCCAGTGCGTGACCGAGGGGCTCGGGCTCGCCGAGCAGGCCGTCGCGCTCGACCCGAAGAACGCGAACGCCTTCTCACACAAGGTCAACATGCTGCGCGAGGCCGCCAAGCTCTCAGAGATGGAGGGCGACGCGGCGCAGGAGGCCGAGTACGACCGGCTCTCCAACGAGGCGCGCGAGTCGCTCGACGCGCTGCGCAACGAGGCCAACGCGCGGAAGGGCTCGCGGGACGCGGCCGAGTCGGCCGGCGCGGCGCCGCCCGCGCAGCCCCCGCCCGCGGAGCCCGGCGCGAAGCGGACGGTCATCACCGGCGGCATTCTCAACGGCAAGGCCGTCTCGAAGCCGGAGCCCGCCTACCCGCCCGAGGCGAAGGCCGCCGGCGCCCAGGGCACGGTCGTCGTGCGCGTCCTCGTGGACGAAGCCGGCAACGTCGCCGAGGCCGAGGCCGTCAGCGGCCACCCGCTGCTGCGAGAGGCCGCGGTCGCGGCGGCGCGGCAGACGCGCTTCTCGCCGACACGCCTCTCGGGCAAGCCCGTCAAGGTCGCGGGTCACGTCACTTACAACTTCGTGCTCAAGCCTTGAAGGCCACTCCGCGGCGCCGCCGCCTCCCGCCCCGGCGAGTCGAAGTCCGCGGGTGAAGTGCTCATACTTCTGCGGCGCCCGAGGCGCGCTCGTACTCGTCGCCGAGGGCGAGTATCTCTCGGCGGATGCGGCGGCGCTCTTCGAGGAGCTGGCGGAAGAAGCTGCGCTCGCGCACGAAGAAGAGCGCGGCGCGCGTGCCGGCGACGAGGCGGTCAAGCTCCTCGCGCGCGCGCAGCGCCGCGTAGCCCGCGGGCGGCGCGCAGACGAGCGCCGCGAGCA
Source organism: Pyrinomonadaceae bacterium (assembly GCA_036389815.1). GTDB lineage: Bacteria > Acidobacteriota > Blastocatellia > Pyrinomonadales > Pyrinomonadaceae > QHXN01. Next base: position 6,826 of record DASVWB010000263.1, read on the forward strand.
CGCCCCACCAGCCGGCGAGCGCGTAGAGCGCGGCGGCCAGCGCGCCCCACGTCAGCGGGAAGAGGAGGAGCGCGGCGGCTATCTTGAAGGTCGAGAGCACGTCGTCGTACTGGCGTGCGAGGCGCGTCGCCAGGAAGCCGGCGAGCTTGTAGGCCGGGTAGTGCAGCGCCGCGCCCGCCGCAGCCGCGGGCAGCAGCAGGAGGAAGGCGGCGACGCGCGCGGCGAGCCCCCGCACGCGCGCGTAGTCGGCCACGGTCGCGGGCGAGAGCTGGCGCGGGTCTTCGAGGCCGGCCTGGCGCAGCTCCTCCTCGTAGGCAGAGATGCGGCGCTCCAACGCCCCGACGCGCTCGGGCGAGCGCTGCCGGTGGAAGGCGTACGCCTCGACGAAGCGGCGGCGCAGGCGCAGCTCGCGCTCCAGCGTCCGCCCCTCCTCGGCGTCGTCCTCGCCGGCCGCCGAGAAGATGCGCTCGGCGCGCGCGACCATCTGCAAAGCCTCGTGCCGGTCGGCGCCCAGCGTCAGCGCGCGCATCGCCCCGGCGATGCGGTCGGAGAGCGCGCGCACGGCCTCGCGCGGCGGCTCGCCGTCGGGGGCGGTCGGGGCGGGCTCGACCGGGATGGGCTCGCCGAAGTAGAGCAGCGCGCCGCTGCGGAAGGTCGTCTTCGCCGTGTAGTAGAGCCCGGCGGGCACGACCTTCAGGTTAAGGGACGAAGGCGGAAGGGCGGGGGGTGAGTCGGGGACGGCGGCCCCCTCGTCCCCCGCCCTTCCGCCTTCGTCCTTCGGCCCGCCGCCCTCCGCCTGCACGCCGACCGCGCCGAGCGCGATGCGCGCCGCGCCCGACTTGAGCGGGAGCAGGTAGGGCTCGCTGTGCGAGGCGCCCTCGGGGCAGATGGCGATGGTGCCGCCGCGCCGCAGAAGGTCGGCCGCGCGCGCGAACGTCTCGCGGTTGCGCGAGGCCGTGTCGCCGCCCTCGTCCTGCCTGCGGTAGACGGGGATGGAGTCGAGCGCGCGGACGAAGAACGAGACGACCGGCATGCGGAAGAGCGGCGACTTGGCGAGGAACGAGACGCGGCGCGGCGCGTAAGCCAGCAGGAGCGCCGGGTCTATGAGCGCGTTCGGGTGGTTGAGGACGAAGAGGCACGCGCCCTCGCGCGGCACGCGCTCGCGCCCCACCACCTCGACGCGGCGGAAGAAGACGCGCAGCGCGAACCGCAGCACGACCTTGATGACACGCCTCAGCAAAGTCCGTTCGACGAGCCCCCTCGCGCCGTTGATGGAGAAGCCCGCGGCGGCCCCCCGCGAAGGGGGGGCCGCCGCGGGCC
>DASVWB010000264.1:0-3061 GCA_036389815.1 Pyrinomonadaceae bacterium
CGCCGCCGGGCGCACCCGGTTAGGCGGCCGGGGCCGCCTCACCCTGCCGCCTGAACTCGGGGAGGGCTTCGAAGACTTCGAGGGCGTACTTGACGTTGTTGAAGGGGGCGGAGACCTGGACGCCCTGGATGGAGTCGCGGACGTCGAGCAGCAGCTCGCGCGCGATCTGCAAGCCCTCCTCGCGCGCGAACTCCTTGCCCTTGTCGGAGGCGACTCGCATCCGCTCCATGATGCTCGGGGTGACGCGGACGCCGGGCACCTCGTTGTGCAGGAACTCCGCGTTGCGGTAGGAGACGAGCGGCCAGATGCCCGCGACGACGGGGACGCGGACGTGCTCGATGCGCTTGAGGAAGTCGCGCAACTGCTCCGTGTCGAAGACGGGCTGCGTGATGGCGAACTCGGCCCCGGCCTCGACCTTCCACTCGAAGCGCTTTATCTCTTCATCTAAGTTGACCGCGCCGGGGTTGACGCCGACGCCGATGCAGAAGGAGGTCGGCGTGCCCGTCGGGTTGTTGCCGATGTCGAGCCCGTGGTTGAGCTTGTTGACCATGTTCGTCAACCCGATGGAGTCGATGTCGAAGACGGCCGTCGCGTCCGGGTACGGCCCCATCTTCGGCGGGTCGCCGGTGATTAAGAGCAGGTTACGAAGCCCCAAGGCCGCCGCGCCGAGCAGGTCGCTCATCATCCCGAGCAGGTTGCGGTCGCGGCAGCAGTAGTGCAGCACCGTCTCTAAGCCTATCTCGCGCTCGACGAGGACGGCCGTCGCCTGCGCGCTCATGCGCGTCTGCGCGCGCGGCCCGTCGGGGATGTTGACGGCGCCGACGCCCGCCTCCTTCAAGAGCCTGATGCTCTCCAGCGTCTTCGTCGCGTCGCAGCCCTTCGGCGGCAGGACCTCGACGGTCGTCAGGAACTCGCCGCGCGCGAGACGGCGCCCCCACGCGGAGCGCTCCGCGAGCGGCGTGACCTCGGCCTCCTCGGGCGCGGCCGCCTCGACGCGCGCCGCGCCCGCCAGCTTGCCCGTCCGCCCCGTGTGACGCGGCGAGAGCGGGCGCACGGCGTCGGCGATGAGCTTGATGTGGGAGGGCGTCGTGCCGCAGCAGCCGCCGATGAAGCGCACGCCGGCCTGTATCAAGCGCTTCGCGTACTTCGCCATGTACTCGGGCGAGCACATGTAGAACTGCCGCCCCTGCACGTCGCGCGGCAGACCCGCGTTCGGCTGCGCCGAGAGCTTCTTCGTCGTGGCGGCGCGCATGCGCTCGACCGCCGTCAGCACGGTCGCCGGCCCCACCCCGCAGTTGAGGCCGACCACGTCCGCGCCCCACTCGTCGAGCCGCGCGGTGAAGACCTCGGGCGTGGTGCCGAACGAGGTGTTGCCGTCGAGCATGATGGTCATCTGCGCGACGACGGGGAGGTCGGACACCTCGCGCACGGCGCGGATGGCCTCGCGCATCTCCGAGATGTCGGAGAAGGTTTCGAGGAGGAACAGGTCCACGCCGCCTTCGAGCAGGGCCTCGGCCTGCTGGCGGAACATCGCCTTCGCCTCGTCGAAGGAGGTCGGGCCGTAGGGCTCGATGCGCAGGCCGAGCGGGCCGACGGCGCCGGCGACGTAGGCGCGGCCGCCCGCCGCCTCGCGCGCGAGGCGCGCGGCCGTCGCGTTGATCTCGCGCAGGCGGCCTTCGAGGCCGTACTGCTGCAACTTGTGCGCGGTGGCCGTGAAGGTGTTCGTCTCGATGACCTCGGCCCCGGCGCGCACGTACTCCTCGTGGACGGCGCGCACCAGGTCGGGGTTCGTCAGGTTCAACTCGTCGTAAGAGCGGTTGATGTAGACGCCCTTCGCGTAGAGCATCGTCCCCATCGCCCCGTCGAAGACGGTCACGTGGTCGGACTCAAGTAGTTCGCGGAAGTCGATCATAGGAAGTAGACGGTAGACAGTAGACAGTAGACAGTAGGAAGACCCCGGTTGATGAATCGTCGAAGTGTCAGCGGCGGCGCGCGCCTCGCGGAGCGCTACGGCCTACTGACTACTGTCTGCTGTCTACTAAAAAAAGCCCCGCGCCAAACAACGCGGGACTTCTTGCGGTCAGAAGTTGGCGACGCGTGAAGCGCCGAGCTGTTTAGCTGTTTATTTTACGTGGCCGCAAGTCGCCTTAACTCACCACGTCTTATGTCAACGGCGCTTATACGCCGCCCCGCACGCGTCTGTCAAGCAGACCGGCGCGGCGCGCGCCCCCGCTCAGAGAACCTGACAGCGCGGGCAGAAGTAGGTGGAGCGGCCGGCGTGCACGTGCCGGCGGATCGGGGCTTTACACTTCTGGCAGGGCTCGCCCTCGCGGTCGTAGACGCGCCAGCAACCCTGGTAGCCGCCTCCGCCGAAGTAGCTGCCGTCGATGTCTTCGGGGTCTACGTTCATCGTCGAGCCGTGCGCGAGCGCTTCGCCCAGGACTTCGAGGATGGAGCGGTGCAGGCGCGGGACGCGGCGGCGCGCGAGGCTCGCGGCCGCGGCGAAGGGGTTGAGGCGCGCGAGGAAGAGCACCTCGGCGGCGTAGATGTTGCCGAGCCCCGTGACCTTCGTCTGGTCGAGCAGAACGTCCTTGAGCGTTTTGCGCGTCCGCGCCAGCACGCCCGCGAGGTAGGCGGGCGTGAACTCGTCGGAGAAGGGCTCGGGCGCGAGCCGGCGCAGCTCGCGCGCCTCCGAAAGGAGTTCGGCGCTCGTGACCTTCATCAGGCCGAAGTGGCGCTGGTCGGTGAAGGCCAGCCGCCGGCCGTCTTCGAGTCTGAAGAGCGCGTGGGTGTGCTTCGGCAGCGGCGCGCGCGGGGGGAGCAGCAGGAAGCGCCCCGTCATGCGCAGGTGCGTGACGAGGGCGCGGCCGTTGTCCGTCTCGAAGATGACGTGCTTGCCGCGGCGGCCGACGCGCTCGACCCGCGCGCCGCCGAGCGCCCGCGCGAACTCGCGCGGCGTGTTCTCGGGCGCGAGCCCCGCGCGCAGGAGCTTCGCCGACTCGATGCGCAGGCCGGAGACCAGGCGGTCGAGCGAGCGCGCGACGAGTTCGACTTCGGGAAG
>DASVWB010000265.1:0-8233 GCA_036389815.1 Pyrinomonadaceae bacterium
AACGACGTGTACCGCGTCGCCGCGGCGGGCGGCACGCCCACGCAGGTCTCGGCCGACCGCTACGCGAACGAGTGGGCGGCCGCGCCCTCGCCCGACGGCTCGACGCTGGCCTTCGTCGGCCGCGGCTCGGGCCTCTGCGCCGCCGCCGCCTGCGCGCGCGCGGGCGCGACCTTCACGCCCGAGAACAGGAGCAGCGCGGCGAGCAGGCACACGCAGAAGTTCTTAAGCGTGGACATTCTTCCTCCGAAGTTTTAGACGAAAGACCGAAGTGATGAACCCGCAGACAAAAAGCGTGCAGCCAATATACGTTCTTTCCGACCCCGAGTTCAAAGGGCGGGGTTTCGGCGCGGTCGAGTCGCGGGCACGGAGGCCGCGAAGCATTAAAGAATCTCAAATCTCAAATCTGAAATTTCAAATTGGAAATTTCAAATCTCAAATCCTCAAGGCTTGCGTCCGCGACGCCGCGGATGCTACTTATCCTCTCGATGTCGCTTCTGCTCATCTTCGTGGACGGCCTCGGCATCGGGACGCGCGGGGCGCACAACCCGCTCCACCTGCTGGGCGACGGGGCCGCGCCGCTCGCCGTCTTCGAGGGCGAGGAGCCGCGGCTCCCCTTCGGCGGCGTGCTGGCGCGCACGGACGCGCGGCTCGGCGTCGATGGGCGCCCGCAGAGCGCCTCGGGTCAGACGACCATCCTCACCGGCGTCAACGTGCCCGCCGCGTTCGGCCAACACAAGCAGGGCTTCCCCAACGAGCGCATGCGGGAAATCTTACGCGAGCACTCGCTCTTCCTGCGGCTGCGGGGCTTGGGCGCCGGCCCGCTGCTCTTCGCCAACGCCTACGCCACGCGCTTCTTCGAGCGGCGGCCGCGCTGGGTCTCGGCCACCACGGTCGCGGTCGAGGCGGCCGGCCTCCCCTTCCGCACCGCCGCGGACGTGAGGGCCGGCCGCGCCGTCTACCACGACTTCACCAACCGCGCCCTCCGCGCGCTCGGCGACGACGCGCCGCTGCGCACGCCCGAGGAGGCCGCGCAGGTGCTCGCGTCGCTCGCCGCCGAGCACCGCTTCACGCTCTACGAGCACTTCATCGCCGACCGCGCCGGCCACGAGCGGGACGAGCCGTTCGCCCTCTCCGTGCTCACGGAGCTTGCGCGCTTCGTCCGCGCCGTCCTCGCGCGCGTAGACCTCGCGCGCACGAGTGTCGTCCTGACGAGCGACCACGGCAACGTCGAAGACCTCTCGACGCGCAACCACACGCTGAGCTTCGTGCCCACGCTCGCCTGGGGCCCGGCCCGCGAGACGTTCGCGCGCCGCGTGCGCGACCTCGCGGACATCACCCCCCTGATAGTCGAAACCCTGACCGCGCGGGGGGCCGCCGCTTGAGCGCGAAGCACACGCCGCCGCACACGGCCGGCGCGCACGCCGCCGCCGCCGTCCCGCGCTACTCGCTCTACGCGCTGGTCGTCCTCTCGCTGGTCAACTTCCTGAACTACATCGACCGGCAGGTGCTCCCCGCCGTCGCCACGAGCCTGCTCGCCGACCCGGAGCTACGGCTTACGGACGCCGACATCGGCTTCATGGAGATGTCGCTGCTGCTCTCCTTCACGGTGCTCGCGCCCCTCTTCGGCCGTCTCGGCGACCGCCACCCGCGCGCGAAGCTGATGGCCGTCGCCGCCGTGCTCTGGAGCATCGCCACGGGGCTGACCGGCGTCGTGGATCGCCTGCCCTTCGTCTCTCACGAGAAGGGCTTGAGCGTGCCCTTCTTCGGCACGACGCTCGCGCTCTCGGGCGTGGCGGTGGCGTTCTGCGCGGTGCGCGCATGCGTGGGCGTGGGCGAGTCGGCCTACTCGACCATCACGCCGAGCCTCATCGCGGACTACTTCCCGCCGCACCGCCGCGCGACGGCGCTCGGCGTCTTCCAGGCGGCCATCCCGATGGGCTTCGCGCTCGGCTTCGTCATCGGCGGCGTGCTGGCGCACTTCTTCGGCTGGCGCGCGGCCTTCATGATCGTGGGCGTGCCGGGGCTTTTGACGGCCGTGCTCGTGTGGCGGCTGCGCGAGCCGCGGCGCGGGGCAACGGAAGAGGCGCGCCCCGCGTCCGCGCTCGAAGAGATGGCCGGGGCGGAGGCCGAGGCCGCGCGCGGGATGAGCGAGGCCGCGGGCGGCCGCCGCGAGTCCGCGCTGCGGCAGGCGCTCGGCATCCTGCGGACGCGCGACTGGCTCGTCTCGACCGCGGGCTACACGATGCTGACGGCCGCGCTCGGGGCCTTCGCCACGTGGGCCATCGTCGTGCTCGTGCGCGACAAGGGGATGAGCCAGACGGGGGCGAACGTCACGCTCGGCGTGGTGACGCTGCTGGCCGGCGCGGCCGGCACGTTCGGCGGCGGCTGGCTCTCAGACCGCTTCGCGGCGCGGAGACACAACGCATACTTCCTGGTCTGCGCCGTGAGCACGCTGCTCGGCGTCCTCCCGACGCTGCTCGTGCTCGTCGCCGACGACCCCGCGGTCTACCTGCCCTGCACCTTCCTCGCGGTCGCGCTGCTCTTCGTCAGCAACGCGCCTTTCCACGCCATCCTGCTGGAGAGCGTGCCCGTCGGCGTGCGCGCGCTCGCCGTCGCGCTCAACATCGTCGTCATCCACGCCTGCGGCGACGCCGTCTCGCGCGCGCTCGTCGGCGTGCTCTCCGACTCGCTCAAGGAGGGGCACTTCGCCGCGCTCTCCGCGCTCGCCTCGGCGCTCGGCATCGACTCGGCGCGCCAGCACCTTTCGACGGCGCTGCTCGTCGCGCCCGCCTGCCTCGTCGCCTCGACCGTCCTCTTCTTCGTCGGCGCGAAGCTCCAAAAGCCCGCGGCCGCCGACTGAGGCGCGCCCGCTTTGCGTCTCGGCGGTTGAATTACCCGGCCGGGCGTTTGTCTTTAACTTTTAAGAGGCGGACTTGCGCGCCTTGCGCGTGGGGTCGGCGGCGCGTTCGAGGCAGGCGTGCGAGCAGTAGGTCGTGCCGCCGCGCAAAGAGACGGCGCGCGAGGCGGGCGTCCAGTTGCCGCAGGAGGCGCAGCGCAGAAGCTTCTCGGCGGCCGCCCTGCGCTCGGGGCGGCGCGGGAGGTCGGACTGCGGCGCGCCCGCCTGCATCCCCCTGACGTCGCGCAGGACGCCGAGGAAGCGCCGCAGTCCGCGTATGTAAGGGCGCAGCCGCCAGTAGAGGAGGAAGGCGGCGACCGCGAAGAATAGGGGGAAGATTAGGTACTTCACTGCTTCTCCTTCGCGGCGTTCTTCTTCTGTTCGAGCTGCGCGCGCAGGTTCGGGAGTTCCTGGTTAGACGGGTTCAGGCGCTCCAGCTCGTCCAGGCGCTTCGCCGCCTCGTCGAACCCGCCCGTCTCGATGAGCGCGGCCGCGAGGCTCTGCACGGACAGCTCCTGCTTCGGGTCCGACTGTAGCGCGCGGCGGTACTCGCCGATGGCGCGCTTCGCGTCGGACGGCGTGTCGTAGAAGTAGGTGAGCCCGAGGCTCGTCCGCACGACGGCGTCGGAGGGCTGCGCGGCGAGCGCCGCCTCGTAGAGCCTGCGCGCCTCGGCGAGCGCCCCGCGGTCGCCACCGCTGCGCGCGACGAGGAAGTGCGCGTCGCCGGCCATGACGGTCGTCTTGTAGTCCTTCGGGTCGAGCGCGTGCGCGCGCTTCAGGACGCGCGCGACCTCGGGGATGATCTTCACGTTGTTGCGCTGCCACGCGTAGACGTAGAGCGCCTGCCCGACCTTCTTCTGCAACTCGGCGTCGTCGGGCGCGGCGTCGGCCTTCGCGACCGCGCCGGCCAACTGCTCGTCGGTGAGCGTCGGGAAGGAGTCCTCCTCCGGGGCGGCCGCCTGCCCGCGCCCGCCGCCCTGCGGCTGCGGCTGCGCCCCGCCCTTCGCCGCCGGGCCCGCGCGGAGGCTCGCCGCCTCCGCGCGCAGCTTGTCCTGCTCCACGCGGTTGAGGCCGTTGGCGAGGAAGAAGCCGACGACGAACCCGAGGACGACGCCCGCCGCGCCCGCGAAGACCGCCTTCTTGTTGGGTGAAGGGTTATCAGGCATGAGTCAGACTCTCGGAGCCGCGCGCCGAGTGTACAGCATTTCTCGCCCGACCGTGTAGGGGGTCGAGCCGCGAAGGCGCGGCTTTATGGATTTCAAATTTCAAATTTCAAATGTTCCTCGCCCCGCCTTCGCGGCTCGACCTTCCGGACTCGTAACCGGCGCCGGAAAGACAGACGCCCCCGGGCCGCCGCCTCTACGGCGTACGGCCCGGGGGCGCGTCCGAAAAACTTCCGGCCCCCTACGAGCCCCGGCGCGACTCACTCCTCGCCGGAGTTTTCGGGGCCGCGGAAGGGGAGGTCGTCGCGGCGGCGTCGCGGCAGCGGGTCGCTGTCGCGGCGGCGCGGCATCTGGTTCGGCGCGCGCCGCTCGACGAAGTTCGGCGGCAGGCGCGGCCCCTTGACGGCCTCTTCGAGTATGCGCGTGATCTCCTGCGAGAGGGTGCGGTGCTCGCTCGTGGCGCGCTGCTGGAGCGCGCGCTTCAGCTCCGACGGGACGTAAGCGCCGATGAAGACGCCTTTGCGGTTCGCCATTCTCGGGTTCTCCTGTCGCCCTTCTGAGACGTCGAGTCGTCCCGTGAGGCTGCGGTTCTGGTCCGAGGTGATAGAGCTTTCAGAGGGCCGCGGGTTTGAGAACAGGTCTGTAAGCCGAATTCTGTCCGGCGCGCCCCGCGGGGCACGCCTGTGCGGTCATTCCTCTAGGCCGGCCGTTGCCGGACGGCTCAAGCGACCTACCCGGAGGCGTGGCGCGTAATCTCTTACGCGCTTTCGGACGGGCCGCCCTTTGCCCGCCTCCCTATTTGGTCTTGCACCGCGAGGAGTTTACCTGGCCGCGCCTGTCACCAAGCGCGCCGGTGCGCTCTTACTTTAAGCCCCGTGGGGCCGCACCGTTTCACCCATCACCCGCTGCGCGGCCCCCACGGGGGGGGCCGGCCCGCTGGCTGGTCTGTTCTCTGTTGCACTTGTCGTCGCCGCCCGGCCGAGCGTCTGCTCTCGCAGCCTCCGGCCGGCCGGCGCCCCGCCGTTAGCGGGCTCGCTGCCCTTCGGTGTTCGGACTTTCCTCTCCCGCGCCCCGAAAGGCGCGGCAGCGACCGCCCGACCTGTTCTCAAATCCGCGGCGCGCGGATTATAGCAAAGCAGCGTTCAACACGTACAGCCTGAAGGCGTTTACTGTTCAACCTTTGATGAGTTCCAGCCGGAACCCAGTGCCAAGCCGTTTAAAACGTGTCGCCGTGCCGACCCTTCAGCCGAAGTATTTGAAGCCGACGCGCAGGTTGTGGAGCGCGGCCGGGGGGACTGAGGAGATGAGCACCCAGGTCATCAGCCCGTGGCTCAAGCCGACGGCGAGGAGGTTCGGCGCGCGCTGGTAGACCCACGCCCAGAGCAGTCCGCCCGCGAAGGTCGCCAGGGTCAGCCAGGGGTTCGGCAGGTGGAAGAGCGCGAAGAGCAATCCAGTCAAAAGCACGCTGGCGGGGCCCGGCCCGAAGAGAACCTGCGCGCGGCGGTTGATGAAGCCCTGGAGCGCGTACTGCTGGAGCGGCCCCCATAGGAGGCTGAGCGCGGGGACGCCGAGTATCGACTGCCCGCCCTCCCACCTGCCGAAGTCGAGCGTGCCCGCGTACCAGCCGAAGGCGAAGAGCAGCGCCGTGACCGCGGACATCGGCGGCAGGAGCAGGCGCGCCGCCGCCCGAATGTTGTCGAGCCTCCACCCGACCTCGCGCGCCGTCTCGTGACGCGCGCGGTGCGACAGGAGCATGAAGGCGACGGCCGTCGCCAGGGGGAACGCCAGCGCCAGAGCGCTCCCGCCCGCGAGCGCGTAGACGACCCACTCCGCGACGAGCGCGGACGTGCCCGCCGCCACGATCTCCCACGCCGCCAGCGCGCGGTCTTCTGCCACGAAACCCTCGCTCATCTGCGGACGAAGCTGCGCGGCGCGCCGACGAGTTGCAGCGTGCGTCGCGCGCCGCCGCGCCCCTCGCACACCGCGTAGACGCGCGCCTCGTGCGTGCCGCCGGGGCGCGGCCCGAGTTCGAAGACGAAGCCGCGCCGCGCCCCGCCGCCCGAACCCGCGCCGGCGGGGGCGGGTTCGTCGGCGAAGGCCGTCGCGGCGAAGCGGCCGTCTACGAAGAGCTGCACTTCGACGACGGCGCCCGGCCGCGCGCCGTCCGAGACCCAGCCGCGCACGACGCGCCCGTCGGTCGGCTCGACCTCGCCGGAGAAGTCCGTGCGGAACGCGTCGGAGCGCGCGTAGGCGGCGAGCGCGCAGACGAAGAGCAGGTCGAGCGCGAGCTTGGCCGCGACCAGCTTCAGGAGTCTTCCGCGCGACGCGGGGTCGGCGGAAAAAGGAACACGGAGGCCGGGAACGACAGTCCCGGCCTCCGTGTCTTCGCGTCGCTCGCGCGCCGTGGCGTCCGTCATTGGCCGCGGTACGCGTTCCCGTTCGAGTCCTGGTAGGTCAGCGTGTGGCGCGGCGTGACGACCTCGTCGGCCGCGAGGTTGGGCCTGAGCCTCACCGTCACCTGCAGGACCTGCGTGTCGCCCGGCGCTAGTTCGGCCACGCGCCAGACGAACCCGCGGCCGCCGCCGGACATGTCTTGCAGGCTCAGCTCCGGCGAAGACGAGATGAACTCGAGCGCGTTCGGCAGCAGCTCCGTCACGTTGAGGTTGCGCGCGAGGCCGCCGCCGTCGTTGACGAGCACCAGCCGGTAGAAGAGCGTGTCGCCGGGCTTGACCTCCGTGTTCGGCAGCTCCGCCCTCACGCGCACGCGCGGCGTGGCGACCGTGAGCACGGTCGAGTCCTCGCCCGCGACGCGCCCCGCGGCGCTCAGCGCGCGCGTGACGAGGTTGTAGGCGAACTGCGTGCGGTCGGCCGTCGAGCGCGGGATGTCAACGCCGAGCAGGACGGGGTACTGCCCGCCGCGCGGGTCGAGCGAGGCGGTCTGCGTCACCGCCGGCTCGTTCGTCTGGTGGCGGCCGTCGCCGTTCAGGTCGGCGTAGACGGTGGCCTGCGGCGCGCCCGGCGCGACGATTCTCAGCTCGAAGCTCTCGGGGTAGTTCGACGGGTTGCGGACGATGAAGGGCACGTACATCGTGTCGCCCGGCGTCGCCGTCAGCCCCTTCGAGACGGCCTCGACGCGCGCGCCGGGGACGCGGCCGACCGAGATGGCGGGCCCTTCGAAGTTCGACGGGATGAAGAGGCTGCGCGTGCGCATCGTGCCGCGCCCGACGGGCTTGTTCGGGCCCGCGAGCGCCTCCGAGACGGCGCGCAGCGTGACCGTGATCTCGCGGTTGTCGCGCGACTCAAGGTCGCCGAGCGACCAGATGGCCGTGCGCGACGGGCGGTCGTAGGCGACGGGCGCGGGCGTGGCACTCACCAGCTCGAAGTCGGGGTTGAAGACGAAGTCTGCGCGCGTGTCGCGGGCGGAGGCGCTCCCCTGGTTGCGGACGCTGATGCGCTGCGTGAAGGTGTCGCCGGGCTGCACGGTCTCCTGCAAGGCGTTCGACGCGGCGGCGAGCGCGGCGGCGACGACGGTGAGCGAGGCGTCGGCCACCTTCGTCACGGTCGTGCTGGCCTGCGAGGCGGCGCGGACGAGGAAGCGCTGCTGCTGGTTGTCGGGCGCGCTCTCGGGCACGCGCGCGTTCAGGACGAGTTCGAGCGTCTGGCCGCGCTGCAAGGTCGGCGTGACGTAGACGGGCAGCCCCGCGTCGTTGCCGGTCTGGGCGAAGGAGGGCTGGTACTCGGCCGGCAGGTCGGTCTCTATGCGGAACTGATCCTCCTTGTTGCCCGTGTTGGTGACGACGAGCGGGAGCTGGATGGTCTGACCGGGCTGCGCGGCGAGCGCCGAGCGGCGGAGCGCGAGGTCGAGGTTCGGCACCGGCGCGACGGTGATGCTGAAGCTGCCGCCGCCCTGCCCGTCACCCGCGCCCGGAGGGGGCACGGCGGCCACCTCGGCGGGGCGCGCGGGCGCGGGCGTCGGCGTGAAGGCCGGCGGCGCGGGGCGGCTCGATTCGTTGACGGCGGCCGTCTCGTTGCGCGGCGGCCGGCTCGCGGGCGTCGGGAGCGGAGTCGGCGTCACGGCCGGCGGCGCGGCGTTGCGCGCGGCGGCGTTGTCGGCCCCGCGGCGACCACCGCGGCGGTTGTTCAGCGTGCGCGGGCGCTCGGCGTCGCCCTGACT
>DASVWB010000266.1:0-1664 GCA_036389815.1 Pyrinomonadaceae bacterium
GCGCCGTGTCGCCCGAGAGCGACATGAAGGCGCCGAGGCGCACGCGCTCGGGGCGCGGCGCCTCGACCACGCGCGCGTCCTGCCGGCCGCACCCTGGGGTGTGAGCGAGCACGGCGGCGAGCAGGAGCGCCGCGGCGGCGAGTCTCGTCGTGCGCGTCTTGAGCCTCACACAAAAAAACGGCCGGACTTTCGGCCTCGAAAAAAACCGCCCGTGACTTCCCTACTCCCCTCCCCGCTCCGAACGCCGCGCGGCGTCCTCGCCCACCTCGGTCACCACCTCGTCCTGCCCCGGCTCGGGGAGGGCGGGCGTGCCCCGCAGCGACCACTTGAGCGCGGGCGGCGTGACGAGCGTCGTGACGATGACCATGATGACGACGGCGCCGAAGGTGGCCGGGCCGATGACGGGCTCGGGCGCGCCCCCGGGGCCGGGCAGCGTCAGCGTCGCGCCTATCCCGGCGAAGATGAGCCCGACCTCGCCGCGCGGCACCATCCCGAGGCCGACCGAGAGGCGGTTGACGCCCCGCTCGGCCACGGCGAGCGAGCAGACCTGCTTGCCGACGACCGCGGCGGCCGTCAGCGCCGCGGCCAGCCCCAGCAGTTCCGGGCGCGCGAACGCGCTCAGGTCTACGCGCATGCCCATCAGCACGAAGAAGACGGGGACGACCGACGCGCTCACGGGCGCGAGCAGGTCGTGGAGCCGCTGCTCGCCGCGGCTGTTGAAGACCTCGAAGTGCGCCTCGTCGAGCACGAGCCCGGCGGCGAAGGCGCCGACGATGGGGGCGAGCCCGACGCCCGCGGCCGCCCACGCGAGGAGGAAGCAGAAGGCCAGCGAGAGCGTCAGCAGCACGCCCCGGCTCCGGAAGCGCCCCGCGCCGCGGAACAGGTGCGGGACGACGAAGTGGCCGACGAGGATGGCGCCGACCAGGAACGCGACCGACGCGCCGGCGATGGCGGCCACGTCCCCCGCGTCGAGCGCGCCGCCCGCGGCCGAGGCGCGGATGGCGCCGGCGACGACCGCGAGGATGAGCAGCCCCAGCACGTCGTCGATGACGGCCGCGCCGAGGATGATGCGCGCCTCGCGCGTCTGGAGCCGGCCGAGGTCGCGCAGCACGCGCGCCGTGATGCCGACCGAGGTCGCGCACAGCGTCGCCCCGATGAAGACGTGCAGGAGCGTCGGCTCCTCGGGCATGAAGTAGTAGGAGACGCCCCAGCCCAGGAGGAACGGCGCGACGACGCCCGCGGCCGCCACGAGCAGCGAAGACCAGCCGACTTCGAGCATCTCGGCGATGTTCGATTCAAGCCCGACCTCGAAGAGCAGGATGATGACGCCTATCTCCGCCACGGCCGAGATGACCGCGTGCGTGCGCAGCGTCTCGACCCCGCCGACGCCCGCGAGCGCCAGCGCCCCCACGCCCATGCCCGCTATCAACTCGCCGAGCACGGCCGGCTGCCCCGCGCGCTCGAAGACCTCGCCGCCGACCTTGGCGACGACGAGCATGACCGCCAGCCCGAGCAGGACGAGCGGTTCGAGCCCGTGCCCCGCCTCGCCCCCGGCCGCGGACGCCCCCGCGGGCCACGCCAGCGCCGCCGCCAGCGCGACCGTTAAGAGGGCGGGCGCTGCTGTCTTCCCCCACGCCCCGCGGAACGTCGTCGCCGCGGCGGCG
>DASVWB010000267.1:0-12908 GCA_036389815.1 Pyrinomonadaceae bacterium
GCGGTCGAGCAGCGAGCGCGCCTCCGCCAGGTCGCCCGTCCGGAGCGCGAGCAGGCCGCGCTCCTCCCACAGCTCCGTGCGCGCGACCTCGACGCCGGCCTCGTCGTAGGCGCGCGCCGCGCGGTCGTAGAACTCGACGGCGCGCTGGAACTCGCCGCGCTCGCGGTAGAGGTTGCCGTAGTACTCGAAGACCTCGCCGCGCAGCCCGGCCATGTTGAAGAGCTGGCAGACTTCGAGCGCGCGGTCGAGGTTCTGCTCGCAGGAGTCGAAGTCGCCGAGGTGGAGGTGGCAGCGCGCGATGTTGAGGTGCGCGATGGCCTCCTGCGGGACGGGCGGCGCGCCGGCCGTCTCGTCGCGCAGCATCCGGCGGAGCCAGCGCAGCGCCTCGCCGAAGTCGCCCCTGATCCCCGCGGGCGTGCCGAGGTTGTGCGCGATGAGGCGCGCGTAGTAGCGGTCGCCGCGCTCCTCGGCCGACTGGAGTGCGACGCGGAACTCGCGCTCGGCCTCCGTCCACTGGCCGAGGCCGACGAGGCACAGCCCGCGCGTGTTGCCGCACTTCGTGCGCACCACCGACCGCTCGTCGGAGAGTTCCGTCGCGCGGTCGAGGTAGTTGAAGGCCGTCTCGCACTCGCCGCGGCGGCGCGCGATTGTGGCGAGCGAGTGGAACGCCTCGGCCTCGCCCTCGGGGTCGCCGCGCTCGTTGAGCAGCGCCGCCGCGCGGTTGAAGAGCGACTGCGCGAGGTCGTACTCGTCGCGCAGGCGCGCGACCTCCGCGCGGTGCGCGAGCGCGCGCGGGTGCGCTTCGAGCGCGCGGGCCGGGAGCGCGTCGGCGAACGCGGCGAGCGAGGAGAGCGCGCCCGCCGCGACCCACGCGCCGCCGCGCTCGGCGATGGTGCGCGCGGCGCGGTCGAAGTCTTCGGCCGCGACGAGGTGGTGCATGGCCTGCTCCCACTGCTCGCGCTCAAGGAAATAGTCGGCGAGCCGCGCGTGCTCGGCCGCGACGCCCTGGCGCCCCTGCTCGGCGCGGAGGCGGCGCTGGAGGAAGCCGCGGAAGAGCGGGTGCAGTCGGTACTCCTCGCCGCGCCCGTCCGACGCCAGCGAGATGAAGACGTTGCGGCGCACGAGCGAGCGCAGGGTCGCCGCCGACTGCGGGTAGAGGCGGTTGCACGCCTCCGGCTCGACGCGTTCGAGCAGCGAGACGCGCAGCAGAAGCTCCTGCACCTCCGCCGCCTCGTCGGCGAAGACCTCCTCGGCGAAGTAGTCGAAGATGTCGCGCTCGCTCTGGCGAAGGATTTCGACGAGGTCGGGCGGGGCGACACTGCCCCCGGCCGCGCCGCTCTGGGCGAGCGCCTGCCGCTGCGCCACCTGCCGGACGAGCTGGAGCGCCGTGATCCAACCGTGCGTGCGCTCGCGGTACTCGGCGAGCTGTTCGGGCGTCAGCTCCAGGTCGAAGACCTTGCGGAAAAGCTCGCGCGTCTCCTCGTCCGTGAACAGAAGCTCCTGCCGGTCGATGACGGCGAGGCTGGCCTGCGTCCGCATCCGCGCCAGCGCGAGCGGCGGCATGTCGCGCGAGATGATGACGACGTGGATGAGGTCGGGCAGGTAGGCGAGCAGGCGGTCTACGACGCGGTGGACGGGCGTCTCCGCCCCCAGATGATGGTAGTCGTCGAGGACGAGGATGAACTGCTGCTCGGCGCGGTCGAGCACCTCGTTTAAGAGCACGTCCACGGCGCGCTCGGGCGCCTGCGCCAGCTCCTTCGAAGCCTCCTGCATGTAGGACATCGTGGCGTCGCCGAAGCCGGGAACGATCTGCCTGATGCCGTGCGCGACGTAGCCGAGGAAGACGAGCGGGTCGGAGTCAGTGCGGTCTAACTGATACCAGACGAAAGGGTGCGCGCCCGTCCGTATGAAGTCGGCGACGAGCGTCGTCTTGCCGGAGCCGGCGGGCGCGGTGACGAGCGTGACGGCGTGCGCGAGGTTCTGCTGAAGGCGCTCGACGAGGCGCGGCCGCGGCAGAAGCGAAGGGGCCGGGCGCGGCGGCAGCAGCTTCGTCCGCAGGAAGAAGGTCGGGAGCTGCGGCGCGGCCGGCGCGGGCGGCTGCGTGTCGTGGATGCTCTGTGCTTCGTGGCGGTTCGGCACGTTGGACATCGCTGCTGAAGCTTCGGGGCACTCGCCGCCCTCGAAGGGGGACGGCGGGCCGGGGGTTTCCGCTTGCGTCTTTCGCGTGTGCTGCCTGTAGAACGTTTCGGCCGTGGGTGTCGGGTCGGGAAGTATAACCCATCCGCCCCGGGGCCGGGAAAAGTCGGGCCGCGCCGCGCGGGAAACGGCCGGGCGGCGCACGCGTGTGTCTTTGCGAGGGCTCGGGACTGGCGGGCGCGACGCCTCCGGTCAGGCGGTGCCCGCGTTCTTGCGAGGAGTCTTGACGAGCCGCAGCGAGAGGCGCCCCGTGTGCCTCGCGATGCGAGACGCGGCCGAGCCGCGCGCCGTCTCTTCGGCCGGCTCTCCGGCGCGGGCGCGCGCGTCGAGCGTCGCGGCGCGGCCGCGCGTCTCGGCGGCGGCCGGCTCGGCGCGCTCGGCCGCCAGCCCGTAGCTCGCGTAGAGCGCGCGCGCCTCTTCGAGCGTGAAGGCGAGCGCCGACTCGTCCAGCACGCACAGGGTCTGCTTCGAGCGCATCCGCCAGAGCGGCGTCGGCGGCAGGCTCCGCCCGAGCAGCATGACGTGAACCTCCGGCGGCAGCAGCGGCAGCAGCCGCCGGAAGAACGGCACCATCCACTCCGCGTCGTAGACGAGGTGCAGGTCGTCCACGACGAGCAGCAACGGCTCGCCCGACTCAAGCAGCTCGTAGACGAGGGACTCGACGGCGAGCGGCACGTCGTCCGTCCCCGCGCCGTCGCCGAGCCTTTCAAGCGCCCGCCGGCCGAAGCCGGGGCGCACCGACGCGATGCTCGCGCAGAGGTGGCGGAGGAAGACGGGGAGTTCCGAGTCGGGCGCGTCGAGCTTGTACCAGGCGACGCGCCTCCCGCAGCGGCGTGCGAAGTCGCTGGCGAGCATCGTCTTGCCCGTCCCGGCGCGCGCGGCGATGACGGTCGAGTTGCAGCCTTCCAGACTCTCCCTGAGAGTCCGGAGCAGGCGCTCGCGCGAGACGCGCGGCAACTCCTCCGGGGGCGTGATCTTTTCGGGGATGACCTGCACCATGTGAGTCCCTCTGAGCTTCCTTCGGGGTGAGGCGGGCGACATCGTAAAACTCCGGGGCAAAAAAATTTCCGACGGGCGGGGCCGGGCTAGACCCCGATGTTAAAACCACGGGGAATGTACAGCCCGTGACTTGAGGAATTCTTGAGGCAGGCGGAGGGGGCGGCGCGCGGGCGGTTAATTCGTTAAAAAGGCGCGATTTTTCCGGGGTCAGCGCGCCTCCAGAATCACGGGCACGCCGCCTTTCGGGCGGAGCGTCAGGGCGGGCATGGGCTCTATAGGGTCTTCGTCGGCGAGGCGTAGGCGGAAGCGCCGCGCGACCGTCGAGAGGATGAGGACGGCTTCCATCGTGGCGAAGTAGTTGCCGATGCAGAGGCGCGGGCCGCCGCCGAAGGGGAAGTAGGCGTAACGGGGCAGGCACGAGATGTCCTCCTCGCCCCAGCGCTCCGGGCGGAAGGCCAGCGGGTCGCGGAACCATCGCCCGTCGCGCTGGATGACCCACGGGAAGGCGAGAACCTGCATCCCGGCGGGGACGCGCACGCCCCCGACCTCGCACTCGCGCACGCACTCGCGCCCGACGCCCCACGCGGGCGGGTAGAGCCGCAGAGACTCCTTCACGACCCACTCCGCGTAGCGCAGCCGCGGCAAATCGGCGAGCGTGGGCGCGCGACCGCCCGCGAGCACCGCGTCGAGTTCGGCGTGCAGGCGCGCTTCGGCCGGAGGGTTCCGCGCGAGCAGGAACCACGCCCACGTCAGCGCAATCGCGGTCGTCTCGTGCCCGGCGAGGAAGATGGTCATCAACTCGTCGCGCAACTGCCGGTCGGTCATCCCGCCGCCGTCCTCGTCCTGCGCGCGCAGCAGCATCGAGAGCAGGTCGCCCGTGTCCTCTCCGGAGGCGCGGCGCTCGGCGATGAGCCGGTAGACGAAGCGGTCTATGAGGCGCACGTCGCGGTCGAAGCGGACGTGCGCGGGCGTCGGCAGGCGGTTGTCCAGAATCCACTTGAGCGTCGTCTGCGACGCGAAGGGGCGGACGATGCGGCCGAGCGCGTCGGCTATCTCGCCCGACTCCGCGGACACGTCGGCGGAGAAGAGCGTCCGCGCGACGACGCGCTGCGTGAGCACGAGCATCTCCTCGTGCGCGTCGCGCTCCTCGCCCTCGCGCCAGCCCGCGAGCATCTCCCCGGCGAAGCCGACCATCGTCGCGGCGTAAGTCTCGACGCGGTCGCGGTGGAAGGCGGGCTGCGCGAGGCGGCGCTGCCGCCGCCAGAATTCCCCGTCGCTCGCCACCAGCCCGTTGCCGGCGATGCGGCGGAAGAAGGGCGAGCGGAAGTTCGCGGACTTGATGAAGTTCTTGCTGCCCGAGGCGAGGATGTACTCGACGTGTTCCGGGTGGAAGATGAAGAGCGCGGGGACGTAGAGGAAGCGCGTCCGCACGGCGTCGCCGAACTCGCGCGCGCACCGCTCGACGAAGGCGAGCGGGCCGGCGTTGAACTCCCGCATGTTGCCCAACACGCGCCCGCCGCGCGGGCCCCGCGGGGTTGCGACTGCTGCGGCCATGAAGAACCTCAAGTAGAGAGTAGACAGTAGACAGTAGACAGTAGAAAAACCGTCGTTAATAAACCGTTCGGCTGAAAGCGTCAACGCCCGTCAGGCGGAGCCCTACTGTCTACTGTCTACTGTCTACTGTCTACTTCCTACTGTCTACTCTATCTCGATAAACCCTTCGCCCATGAAGTGACACTGTCCGCCGACGCGGACGGCGGCGATTCGGTCGCCGTCGCGCTCGATGCGGATGCGGATGAAGCTCGGGCGGCCCATCTCTATCCCCTGCTCGCTGGTGATGTCGGCGGACTCACCGGAGACGACGCCGTGGGCGACGAGGTAACAGCCGAGCGGGCCGCTGGCGCCGCCCGTCGCGGGGTCTTCGGTGATGCCGAGGCCGGGCGCGAACATGCGGCTGTGGACGGTCGAGCCTTCGTGCTCGACCTCGCGCGTGAAGACGAAGACCTCGGGCGGCAGGCCGTCGCGCTCGGCGGCGCGCTCGATTAAATCCACGCGGGGCCGTGCGCGGCGCGCGGCGTCGAGGCTCCGCAGCGGCACGTAGAGGAAGGGCACGCCGCACGAGACGACCTCGACGGGCAGGTCGGACTCCAGGTCGGACTCTTCGAGCGAGAGCATGGCGGCGGCGGCCCCGCGGTCGTCGAGCCGCGCGCCGAAGACGGGGAGCGGCTGGCGCATCTCGGCGAAGGAGGGCTCGCCGCCGTCGAAGGAGACGCGGACGGGGACGGGGCCGACGCCCTCTTCGAGCACGATGTCCGTCTCCGCGCCGTCGCGCGGGATCATGTGCTCGCGCGCGAGGACGAAGGAGGTGCCGACCGTCGGGTGCCCCGCCATCGGCAGCTCGTGCCCCGGCGTGAAGATGCGCACGCGCCAGTCGTGGCGGGGGTCGTCGGGCGGGAGCACGAAGGTCGTCTCCGACAGGTTGAACTCCTTGGCGATGGCCTGCATCGTCTCCGTCGAAAGCCCGCGCCCGTTCGTGCAGACGGCCAAAGGGTTCCCGCCGAACGCCCGGTCGGTGAACACGTCCACGCGGTGGTAATGAAGTCGTCGCATCTCTCCTCCGGGTGATGAGTGATAAGAAAAAAGGGGGCCTCACCTTATCTCATCACTCATCACTCATCACTTATCACTTATTCCGTCGAGCGCCCGGCCGAAGTCACGCAGCAAGTCCGCCTCGTCTTCGAGCCCGACCGAGACGCGTACGAGTCCTTCGGTGAGGCCGCGGCCGGCGAGCT
Source organism: Pyrinomonadaceae bacterium (assembly GCA_036389815.1). Lineage (GTDB taxonomy): Bacteria > Acidobacteriota > Blastocatellia > Pyrinomonadales > Pyrinomonadaceae > QHXN01. The sequence continues at coordinate 5,988 of DASVWB010000267.1, forward strand.
GCTCGTCCGACATGTAGCCGCGCCACATCGCCGCCGGGTGGACGACCAGCGTCTCGTGGCCGCCGAGGCTGGCGGCGTTCGTCGCCAGACGCAGCCGGGAGATGAAGCGCTCGGCCGCCGCGAAGCCGCCGCGCAGCTCCACGCTGAGCATCCCCGTGAACCCGTCCATCTGGGCGCGTGCGAGCGCGTGCTGCGGGTGCGACTCAAGGCCCGGGTAGTGCACGCGCCCGACGCGCGTGTGGCGTTCGAGGAAGCGCGCGAGCGCGAGCGCGTTCGAGTTGTGGCGCGCGACGCGCAGGCCGAGCGTCCGCAGGCCGCGCAGCAGGAGCCAGCCGTCGAAGGGCGAGAGGATTGAGCCTGCGAGCAGCGAGAAGTGCCACGCGCGCTCGGCGAACTCGCGCGAGGAGACGACGCACCCGGCCGTCACGTCCGAGTGGCCGCCGAGGTACTTCGTCGCGCTGTGGACGACGCAGTCGACGCCGAGCGAGAGCGGGCGCTGGTTGACGGGCGTGGCGAAGGTGTTGTCCACGACCGTGAGCGCGCCGCGCCCGCGCGCGAGTTCGGCGACCTCGCGCAGGTCCGTGATCTGCATCAGCGGGTTCGTCGGCGACTCGGCGTAGACGAGGCGCGTGTTGGGTCGCATCGCCGCGGCGAAGGCTTCCGTCTGCGTCTGGTCTACGAGCGTGACCTCGACGCCGAAGTGCGGCGGCAGGTCGTCGAAGAGCGTCATCGCGCCCGCGTAGTGGTTCGTCTGCGCGACGACGTGGTCGCCCGCGCGCAAGTGCGACATCAGCGCCGTGAAGATGGCGCCCATCCCCGAGGAGGTCAGCAGCGCCGCCTCACCGCCTTCGAGCGCGACCAGCGTCGCCTCGACCTCCTTGTGCGTCGGGTTGCCGTAGCGCGTGTAGAACTCTGCGGGGCGGACGGCCGAGGCCATCTCGGCGAAGTGGTCGGACGAGTCGGCGGCGAACGTCGTCGTCTGCCAGATGGGCGGCGTGACGGCGTGCGTGCGGTTCTCGCCCTTGCCGGCGTGGATGGCGCGCGTCTGGAAGCCGTCGCCGTCGAACTCTTCACTGCTCATGCGTATAAGTCCTCTCAGCCTGTGGTGTCACGCCCGGCCTGCCCGTTCGGCCGTCATCATAGCCCGAGTCCGGCGGAATCGCACCGGCCGGCGCGCGCCCCGCGGCAAAAACTTTTTCAACGCCGGAGTATTTCCCGCCCGCGCCCGCGCACTGTCCGTGTGGCAGAGGCTCCCCGCCTTTTTAAGACCTCAAGAACACTCGGGAGTTAAGACGATGAGCAGCAGCAAGGCATCCAGGCCGCAGGGTCAGACTAAACTTTCATCCTTTTTACCCGTCCGGCGGGCGGCGCTCGCATGCCTCGCGCTCGTCGCGGCGCTCGCGGCGCTGGCCGCCGCGCCCGCCTTCGCGGACGACTCGGAGACGATTATCAACGCCGGCCTCTCCGGCGCGGCCGTCGGCGGCGTCACGCCTTCGGGCAAGGCCGTCTTTCGCGAGCGCGCCGCCGGCGACCGCAAGCTCCAGGTCGAGGTGCAGGACGTGAACCTGCCGGCCGGCACCGTGCTGAGCGTCCTCGTCGGCGGGCAGCAGGTCGGCACGCTCACCATCGACGCCCTGCGCGCCGGCCGCCTTGAGCTTGAGACCGAGCGCGGGCAGGCCGTCCCGGCGGTCGCGAGCGGCACCGCGGTCGCCGTGCGCAACCAGTCGGGCGCGGGCGTGGTCGCGGGCGCCTTCGGCTCGGCCGCGCCGACGCCCACGCCCGGCGCCAGCCCGAGCCCGACGCCGACGCCAGACGCCACCCCGACCCCGAACGCCTCGCCGACGCCCACGCCCGGCGCGACCCCGAGCCCGACGCCCGTCATGAACGAGTTCGACGCCGACCTGACCGGCGCAGCCATCGGCGGCGTCGTCCCCGAGGGCGACGCCGAGTACGAGATAGAGTTCGGCAACCGCGAGTTCCGCGTCCGCGTCGAGAACGTGAACCTGCCGGCGGGCACCCCCCTCAACGTCCTCGTGGACGGCGCGAAGGTCGGCACGCTCGCCGTCGCGCCGGGCCTCGACCGCAGCGAGCTGCGGCTGAAGACCGAGGACGGGCAGGCCGTCCCGCAGGTCAGCTCGCGCACGCGCGTCGTCGTCACAGACCAGTCGGGCGCGACCGTTTTGGCCGGCTCCTTCTCGAACATCCCGCAGGTGATGGGCGCGCCCGGCCCCGCGCCGATGCCGACGCCCGGCCCGGGCGGCGAGCTGCGCATCGAGTCGCGCCTCGCGGGCGCCGCAATCAACGGGCTGACGCCCGTCGGCGTCGCCAAGTTCCGCTCGGTCGGCGGCAACCGCAACCTCGAAATCGAAGTCGAGAAGGTGAACCTCCCGGCGGGCACGATCCTTTCCGCCTTCGTGGACGGCGTGAAGGCGGGCGACCTCCGTATCAGCCCGACGCTCGAAGCCGAGTTCGAGCTGGAGTCGGAGCACGGGCAGGCGGTGCCGAACGTCACGACGGCCTCGACCGTGGTCGTCTCGAACGCGCAGGGTCAGACCGTGCTCTCCGGCGTCTTCAACACGGCCGGCCTCGTCACGCAGGTCGTGAACGACATAGACCACACGACCTTCTTCGTCGAGCAGCAGTACCGCGACTTCCTCGGCCGCGAGGCCGACGACTCCGGCCTCGGCTTCTGGTCGGGCGAGATCGCACGGTGCAACGGCGACGCGGCCTGCGTCGAAGCGAGGCGCGTCAACACGTCGGGCGCCTTCTTCCTCTCCATCGAGTTCCAGGAGACGGGCTACATGCTCTACCTCTTCAACAAGGCCAGCTTCGGCACGATGCCGCGCCGCAACGACTTCCTCGTGCGGATGCAGGCGGCGGCGCGGGGCGTCGTCGTCGGGCAGGCGGGCTGGGAGGCGCAGCTCACCGCGAACAAGGCGGCGGCGGCCGAGTCCTGGGTGGCGCGCGCCGACTTCCAGCAGCGCTTCGGCGGGATGACGAACGAGCAGTACGTGGACGCGCTCTTCCAGAACGCCGGCGTCGCGCCCGCGGCCGCCGAGCGGACGGCGCTGGTGCAGGGGCTGGGCTCGGGCTCGGAGACGCGCGCCACGGTGCTCGGCAAGGTGGCCGACAACGCGGAGTTCCGGCGCAGGGAGCAGAACCCGGCCTTCGTCCTGATGCAGTACTTCGGCTACCTCCACCGCAACCCGGACGAGGGCCCCGACTCCGACCTCTCGGGCTTCAGCTTCTGGCTCAAGAAGCTCGACGACAACGGCGGCAACTTCCACAAGGCCGAGATGGTGCGCGCCTTCATCGAGGCCACCGAGTACCGCGGACGGTTCGAGTGGTGAGGGGGAAGAAGAGTAGACAGTAGACAGTAGACAGTAGACAGTAGAAAAAAAGGGCGGCGCGTCCGAAGCCTTAGGGCCGGGCGCGCCGCCGTCTCTTTCCTACTGTCTACTGTCTACTGTCTACTGTCTACTGTCTACTGTCTACTTCCCCCTCAGGCAGCACCCACGTCTGGCCGATCTCGGTCAGGGCGACGCGCCACTTCTCCGCGCCGGCGGCGGCGAGGAGTCTCTGGCGCGGCTCGTCCGCGGGCTCGCGGCTGAGGCGGAAGGTCGAGTGGTGCATGGGGAGGATGTAGTCGGCGCCCATCTCGCGCGCCATGCGCCATGACTGTTCGGGGTTCGCGTGGACGTAGACGTAAGGGTCGTAGACGCCGATGGGGAGCACGGCGAGACTGACGCGCCGCCCCGCCGAACGGAGGCGCGCGAAGGCGCTCGTGTAGGCCGTGTCGCCGCCGAAGACGAGCGCGCGCCCGCGCTTCTCGACGAGGAAGCCGCCGTAGCCGCGGTGCTTGTCCGTAAGCTTTCGCGCGCCCCAGTGGTTGACCTCAATCGCCTCGACGCGCGCGCCGGCCACCTCCGCCGCCTCGCCCCACCCCAGCTCGTCCACGCGCGCGAAGCGGCGGAAGAGGTCGCGGTTGCCCGACTGCACGACGGCGCGCGTCGCGCGCGGCAGCCGGCGCAGCGTGCCGAGGTCGGTGTGATCCATGTGGGCGTGCGAGACGAGCACGGCGTCGAGGCGCGGCAGCTCCGCGACGGTCAGCGCCGGCCGCACGAGCCTGCGCGGCCCCAGCGTCAGCCCGCCGACGCGGACGCCCACCCGCGGCCGCAGCGCCGGGTCGGTCAGCAGCCACGTCCCGTAAAAGTTTACGAGCACCGTCGCGTGCCCTAGCCACGCGACGGTCAAACGTTCATCACTCCACGTCGCGGGCTCCGGCCTGTGCGGCGCGGGCAGCACGGGCACCCGCCGCTCCTCCAACCGCTCGCGCACGAACTTCCCCGCGAACCTCCGCGCGAAGCTCGTGTAGGTCTTCAGTTCTTTGACGGAAACACTCATCTTGAGGGTTAGATGCTTGAAAGCGGTAGACAGTAGTCAGTAGACAATGGACAGTAGGCCCCCCCCCCGCCGGCCCGGCCGTCAGCCTCCCCGCGACAGCCGCGACAGGCGGAGCCCTGCCGTCTACCGTCTACTGGCGACTGTCTACTTTCTTATTGTATCCTCCCGTCCGTCTACAGACTTTCCATCCGCCATCCGCCCGGAGGACTCGAAACGCCATGCGCCCGATAGCGAAGCGCCTCGTTCTCTCGCTCGTCACCGCCGCGCTCGTCTGGCAGGGTGCGCCCGCGGGCGCGCAGCGCAGCGCCGAGGGCGGCGCGGCCGCGGCGCTCAACCGGCTCTTCGAGGAGGAGTGGGAGTGGGTGATGCGCGAGTCGCCGACCTTCGCCTCCTCTTTGGGCGACCGCCGCTACAACGACCGCTGGCCGGACGCGAGCCTCGCGGCCGCCGGGCGCAGGCAGCAGCACCGCCAACAGACGCTCGCGCGCCTCCGGAAGATCGACCCCGCGCGGCTAGCCGCGGCCGACCGGCTCAACTACGACCTCTTCCGCAAAGACCTTGAGGACGACATCGAGGAGTTCAGGCTCGGCTTCCACCTCATGCCCGTCAACCAGGGCGGCGGCCTCCAGAGCGCCGACCAGTTGGCCAACCGCCTGCGCTTCCAGACGCTCAAGGACTACGAGGACTGGCTCGCCCGCCTGCGCGCGTTCCCGGCCTACGCCGAGCAGACGACGGGGCTGATGCGCGAGGGCGTGCGCGCGCGCATGCTCTGGCCGAAGGCGGTGATGCAGCGCGTGCCGGCGCAGCTCGACCGCTTGCTCGCCCCGCGCCCCGAGGAGACGACCTTCTACAAGCCCTTCCTCAACTTCCCCGCCGACATCCCCGAGGCCGAGCGCGCGCGCCTCCGCGCTCAGGCGCGCGAGGCCGTCGCGCAGTCGGTCCTGCCGGCGCTCAGGAAGTTCAGGGACTACTTCGTCTCGGAGTACCTGCCCGCCTCCTTCGACCGCGTCGGCGCGTGGCAGTGGCCGAACGGCGCCGAGGCTTACGCCTTCCTCGCGCGCCGCTACACGACGACCGGGATGACGCCCGAGCAGATTCACGAGAAGGGCTTGAGCGAGGTCGCGCGCATCCGCGGCGAGATGCAGCGGGTGATGACGCAGGTCGGCTTTAAAGGCTCGCTCAAAGAGTTCTTCAGGAAGCTGCGCACCGACGAAGACTTCTACTACAAGCGGCCCGAAGACCTGCTCGCGGCCTACCGCGCCGTCGCCAAGCGCATCGACCCCAACCTCGTCAAGGTCTTCAAGACGCTGCCGCGCACCCCCTACGGCGTCATCCCCATCCCCGACACGCTCGCGCCCGACACGACGACCGCCTACTACAGCCAGCCGGCGGCCGACGGGAGCCGCCCCGGCTACTACTACGTCAACCTCTACAAGCCCGAGACGCGGCCGAAGTGGGAGATGATGGCGCTCTCGCTGCACGAGTCCGTGCCCGGCCACCACCTCCAGATCGCGCGCGCGATGGAGCTGGGCGAGATACCGAAGTTCCGGCGCTACGGCGGCTACACGGCCTTCATCGAGGGCTGGGGTCTCTACGCCGAATCACTGGGCGAGGACATGGGGCTCTACGACGACCCCTACTCGAAGTTCGGCCAGCTCACCTACGAGATGTGGCGCGCCGTCCGGCTCGTCGTAGACACCGGCATGCACTACTACAAGTGGGACAGGCAGAAGGCCATCGACTACTTCCTCGACAACGCCGCCAAGACCGAGCTGGACGTGACGAACGAGATAGACCGCTACATCACGGACCCCGGCCAGGCGCTCGCCTACAAGGTCGGCGAACTCAAGCTCAAGGAGCTGCGCGCCCGCGCGCGCGCCCAACTCGGCGAGCGCTTCGACGTGCGCGAGTTCCACGACGTAGTGCTCGGCTCCGGCGCCGTCCCGCTCGACGTGCTTGAGGCGAACGTGGACGACTGGCTCAGGCGGCAGAAGGCGCGACCCGCCGCGCCGAAGTAACCGCAGGGGCGCGGCTGAAAACAGTCTGAAATTTCAGATCTGAAATTTCAAATCCTTACAGCCGCGTCCGCACGGTTCGACCACCCTTAAAGCTCAAGCCAGAGGTGACAGAGGCGTGACGGACGGCAGCAAGGCTTTCATCCCCGACCTAATTTACTTCGGCGGGCGCTTCCTCTCCGGGCGGGCGCTGGTGTGCGACGGTTCCGGCAGGGTGGCCGCCGTCGCCCGGGTCGAGGGGCTGGACGGGCGGTCGGAGGCGGTTCGCCTCGCCGGGCGCGCGCTGCTGCCCGGGATGGTCAACGCGCACTCGCACGCCTTCCAGCGCGTGATCCGCGGCCGGACGGAGTTCCGCGGCCGCGAAGCGTCCGACTCCTTCTGGACGTGGCGCGAGATGATGTACGCGGCGGCCGCGCGCCTCGCGCCCGGTGACGTCTACGACGCGTCGCGGATGGCCTTCATGGAGATGTCGCTCTCAGGGATCACGTCGGTCGGCGAGTTC
>DASVWB010000268.1:0-25565 GCA_036389815.1 Pyrinomonadaceae bacterium
CGTACCAGCGCGCGAAGGCGGAGAGCGCGCGCGGCCGCGAGGCCGAGTACGTCGAGGCGATGCGGCGGCGTTCGGCGCGCGTGCGCGAGAAGCTGGAGCGCGTGCGCCGGATAGCGCCGGACGCGCGCGTGCTCGAAGTCGGGAGCGGCGCGCACGGGCTCGTCTTCTTCTTCGGGACGACGCGGGGCGTAGGCTGCGACCCGCTCGCCTGCGACTACGCGGCGCTCTTCCCCGCCTGGCAAGGACGCGCGCGGACGCTGGCCGCCGCGGGCGAGCGCCTCCCCTTCGCCGACGCCTCCTTCGACGTGGTGCTCTGCGACAACGTGGTAGACCACGCCGAAGCCCCGCGCGAGATAGCGCGCGAGCTGGCGCGCGTGCTCGCGCCCGGCGGGCTGCTCTACTTCACGGTCAACTTCCACCACGCCGTCTACGCCGCGGCCGCGCGGCTGCACGCCGCCTGGAACGCGGCCGGGCTCAAGTTCGAGGTCGGCCCCTTCGCAGACCACACCGTACACCTCACGCTCGGCGCGGCGCGCTCTCTCTTCGACGGACTCCCGCTGCGCCGCGTCTCGGAGAGCGGCGACGCGGCCGAGGCCCGACGCGCCGCGCGCCTGCGCCCCCCGCGCCACGTGGGCGACCGCCTCAAGCGCCTCTTCTTCAAGAACGCGCTCTACGAACTCGTCGCCGTGCGCGAACCGTGAACGAACGTGCGGCCGGTGGCAGGCCGTCAGCGGCGGGAAAAATTCTTGCCCCCTGCAAATGTTTTTGCTACAGTCCGCCCCGCGTCCTTTGAAATGCCCTCGACCTTCACCGTATCTCCAGCCTCAAGGAGGGGCTAATCTCATGAACAAACGAACTCACCTTCACTGGCCGGGGGTCGCGCTTCTGATTACTCTCTACGGACTGCTCGCCCCCGCCTTCTCGCAGGAGACCTCCCGGGGCCGGTACGAAGTCTCGGACGAAAAAGGCGCCGTCACCACGGTCGCCACCTCCGCCAGTAAGGACGCCGTCGTCGTCTCGCTCCAACGCCAGGGCCAGCCCACGCACCACTACCGCGCCTACCCGCAGGCCGCGACGATCACCGTGCAGGTCGAGAGGCAGACCGCCTTCACCTACTACATCAACCTCGGGCGCATCGACGTTAAGGCGTTCCGCGTGGGGCAAGGTGCGCCCGCCGACGCGAGCTTCACCGTCGAGCTGTCCAAGGTCAGCGGCCCCGAGCGCCGCCAGCGCAAAGACATCGCTGCCATCCGCCAGCAGTTCGAGTCCGACATGCGCGTGCTGCGCGCCGTGCGCGGCTACGACGACGACGCCGACGTGCGACTCGCCGAGCTGGCCTACGTCGTGCTCACCTACGACGACAGCATCATGGACGGGAAGGCGCCCGCCTCGCTCTCCGTCCGCGAAGTGGCCCCGGAGGCCGCAGGCGAGCGCGTGAGCGCGGCGGGGAACGCGAGGGTCAGGCCGTAAGCCTCACGACATAGTGTGACGCCGCGCCGCGGGACTGCCCCCCGCGGCTTTTTCATTGTGCGTGGCTTTCCGCGCGAACGCGGGCCGTTCGCCCGAACAGCCGTCTCCTCACCGCATGCTCTCGAACTTCAGGCCGCGGGCGGCGAGGACTTCTTCGGCGGCGCGGAGGCCGTGGTCGAATGCTTCCTCGAAGAGCGGGACGCCGGAGAGGTCTGTGTGGGCGAAGTGGACGGGGCCGAAGGGGCGTTGCGCCTTGAGGCGCGCGCCGCCCCACTGGAAGCCGACGCGCGGGCGGATCATCGCGTGCCCCCAGCGCATCACGTCGAGGCGGGTGGTGAGCGCGCGTATGTCGGGGTGCGCGCGCCCGAGGTCGGAGAGGGCTACGTCGGCCCACTCGTCGCGGCCGGCCGAGAGCAGGCGCGTGCGCGCCGAGCGCGGGTCGGCGTCCGTGAGCGGGTAGTAGTATGTGAAGACCGTGGGGCCGCGGTCGAGCCCGCGCTGGTGCGTGGCGACGACGTAGCCGAGCGCGGGGCTCTCGTAGACGACGTTGTCCCACGCCAGCGGGAAGCCGAGCCCGGCGCGCGGCCTGTCCGAGAGGAAGAGGTTGGCGACCATCCACGCGCCGTACTCGAACTCCGCGACGTGCGCGGGCGCGCCGCCCTCGCGGTAAGACTTCAGCACGTACTTCGTCAAAAACTGCGGCGCGGCGAAGACGACGCGCTCCGCGCGGAAGCCGACCGCGCCGCGCCCTTCCGCCCCGACGGCCACGACCTCGACCCCGCCGCGGCTCCCGACACCATCACTCCCGACCGCCCCCGGCGTCCGCACGTCCGCGACGGCGAGGCCGAGGCGGACGCGCGCGCGCGCCTTCTCGTACAGGTGCCGGACGAGCCGGCCGTTGCCCTCGGGCCAGGTGACGAGCGGCTGCGCCTCCGCGCCCGGCCCCTTCATGCGCGAGGCGAAGTAGAAGAGGCCGGCCCACGCGCTCGCCTGCTCGACGGTCAGCCCGTAGTCGTCGCGGCACCCGTAGTCCACGAGCCAGCGCAGGCGCTCGGACGTGAGGCCGCGCGCGCGCATCCACTCCGCCATCGTGACGCCGTCGAGCGCCGCGACCTCCGCGTCGTCCGAGCAGCGCGAGACGGGGATGGAGAAGGCGCGCCGCCCGCGCGCGTCACGCCACGCGGCCCAACGGTCGACCTCGGCGTTGAACGACTGGAGCTGCCGCGCGTCCTCGCGCGTCGCGCCCGCGTGCAGGTAGAGCCCCTCGTACCAGCGGCCGCGGTAGTAGACGCGCTCCTCGGGGTCGCGGCAGAGGAACTGCTCGGCGACGACCGGCTGCCCCTCGGCGTCCGAGCCTTCGAGCACGCCCAGCTCTTCGAGCAGCGCGACCAGCGCGCGGTTCTCCGCCTGCGGCGCGGGCAGGTAGTGCGCGCCCCACGGGTAGGGCACGACGCCGTGCGCGTCGCCCGAGCGCGCCGTCCCGCCCGCCGCGGGTTCGAGTTCGAGCAGCACGAAGTCCTCGAAGCCCGCGCGCAAGAATCTCCACGCCGCCGCGAGCCCCGCGACGCCGCCGCCGACGATACAGACGCCCGCGCGCTCCCAAGCCTCCGGCTCCGGCCTCACCCCTTCGCGTATCAGGTGCCCCAGGCGGTCGGACGCGCCGACTATCTCGCCCCCGGGCAGCGGGGCGTTGCCCGCGCCGCGACCGCCGCACGCCGCGAGCGCGAACGGCGCGCCGAGGAAGGCCGCCAGCAGTTCCCTTCTCGTGAACCCTCGTCCTGCCATTGTGTCCGCGGGAAGCCCCGCCCTTAGCCCGCCCTGGCTTTCAAAATCGACTTGACGATCTGGACGACGGCGAGCACCAGCACGGCGGCGGTGGCGAAGAACCGGAGCGGCTTCGAGACGCGCCCGCGCGGCCGCGACGCGACGGCGAAGAAGAGCGCGATTGAGGCCCAGTATATCGAGTCGAACGTATTCCCCAGCGCCACCGCGACGGTGGCGACGGCGACGTAGAGGCCGACGGCCCAGCGCAGCCACCTGCGCTTCGCGCCCGCGTCGGCGTCCTCCGCGGGCTCCGCCTGCGCGGGGGCGGCGTGCCCCGCCTTCGTCAGCCCGCCCGGCGCCGGAGGGCGCGCGGCCGACGCGTACGACGGCGGCTCCCCGCCCGCGGCCTTCGTGTGCTCCCGCGTCTTCATCCGCGCCTCCCTTCACTCGTAGCGGCGCCACTCGGCCTCGTAGTAGCGGACGAGCGACTGGTTGTCGAGCCGGTTGACCTCGACGGGCACGGGCCCGAGGTCGGCCGAGAGCATGAACATCGCGGGCAGCGCGCGGTCGTCCAGAAACTTCAGCTCGACGCCCGCCGGCGCGCGCGCCGGCACCTCGAAGGGCTCGCGCCGCGCGAGGGCGAAGCCCCAGACGCCGAACGAGGGGACGGCCGTGTAGTAGGGGCGCACCTGGAAGCCCGCGGCTTCGAGCGTGCGCACGACGCACCAGTAGGAGCTGCGCGCGAAGAGCGGCGAGGTGGACTGCACGCTGACGGCCGCGCCCGGCGCGAGGCGCGAGGCGAGCAGGCGGTAGAAGCGCGTCGTGTAGAGCTTGCCGAGCGCGAAGGTGTTCGGGTCGGGGAAGTCAACGAGCGCCGCGTCGAACGGCGCCTCGCCGCCGCCGCCTTCGAGCCAGATCATCGCGTCCTCGTTGACGACGCGCACGCGCGGGTCGCGGAAGGCGCCGGCGTTCAGGCGCGCGAGCGGCGGGAAGCGCTCGGAGAGGCGCGTCATGTCGGGGTCTAAGTCCACGAGCGTCACACGCTCGACGGACGGGTACTTCAAGACCTCGCGCAGCGCGAGGCCGTCGCCGCCGCCGAGGATGAGGACGCGGCGCACGACCCGCCCGCCCTCCCCTGCGAGGACGAGCGCCGGGTGGACGAGCGCCTCGTGGTAGCGGTACTCGTCGGCCGAGCTGAACTGGAGGTTGCCGTTCAGGAAGAGCTGGAAGCCGGCGCGGTTGCGCGTGACGACGATGCGCTGGTAGGCGGTCGTCTTCGAGTAGACGATGTCGTCGGCGAACATCGCGTCCTCGGCGAGCGAGGTCAGCGCGTCGGCCTTGACGAAGGCGACGGCGAGCAGCGCCAACACCACGCACCCCTGCGCGCGCAGCCGCGCGACGCCGCCCCCGATGAGCGGCCGCATCAGCCACGTCGCCCACAGGCCGACGCCCGCGTTCAGGAAGCCGAAGAGGAGCGACGTGCGCACGAGCCCGAGCTTCGGGACGAGGAAGAGCGGGAAGAGGAGCGACGCGACGAGCGCGCCCGCGTAGTCGAAGGCCAGCACGCGCGCGACCAGCTCCTTGAAGTCGAGGTGGTCTTTGAGTATCCGCATCAGCAGCGGAATCTCCAGCCCGACGAGCGCGCCGATGAGGAAGACCAGCCCGTAGAGCACGACGTGGAAGTAGGAGAGGTGCGCGAAGCTCAGGAAGAGCAGCGGGGCCGACGCGCCGCCGAGCACGGCCACGCCCATCTCCACGTCCACGAACCGCGCCGCCAAATCGCCCTCGACGAACCGCGAGAGCCACGAGCCCGCCCCCATCGCGAACAGGTAGACGCCGATGATGACCGAGAACTGCGTCACCGAGTCGCCCAGAACGTACGACGCGAGCGTCCCCGCCAGCAGCTCGTAGACGAGCCCGCAGGTCGCGATGACGAGGACGTTGAGGAAGACGACGGGGGTGCGGTTCATAAAGCAGTAGACAGTAGACAGTAGTCAGTAGTCAGTAGTCAGTAGGAGGGGCATCTTTCTTCGATGAATCATCCGGGTGTCGGCATCAGCGTCAGCATGGCGAAAGCCCTACTGTCTACTGTCTACTGTCTACTGTCTACTGTCTACTGTCTACTCCTCCCACGCTCAGGCGAACTTCGCGCGCTCTTCGCGCCAGGCCGCGTAGGTCGCGCCGGCGCGAGCGGCGAGCCCGGCGGGGCCGACCAGCGAGCTTTCGACGGGCCAGCCCAGCAGGGAGAGTATCATCCGGCAGACCGTCCAGCGCAGGTGCGCGCGCGCGCAGACGACCGACTCCGCGGGGCGGCTGCGGAACGGGTCGCCGTGGACGAGGCGGTGGCGTATCTCGACGAGCGGCCACTCGTCCGCGGGCCCGACGAGCGGCCAGAGGTCGGAGAGGTCGAGCCCTTGGCGCTCGCGGAAGCGCGCGAAGACGTGCGAGAAGGGGTAGCGGTTCAGCTCGCGCGCCTTCTCGTAGAGGAGCCCGCGCCGCGCCGGGTCGCCCGCGAGCAGCGGGTGGCGGCGGAGCCAGCCGCGCAGCTCTGACTCGAACCGCGCGAAGTCGGGGCCGGCGAATATCTTGTACTCGTCCTGCCGGCGGAAGAAGGTGAGCGCCGATTCGAGCGCCGTGTAGAGGCTGATGAAGGAGAGTTCGAGCGGCGCGCCGTCGGCGTCGAGCGCGAAGCCGACGGCGCGCGCGAGCACGTCCGCGTCGCCGGGGCCGGCCAGAACCCCGCGCGCCGCCTCGACGAGCGCGCCGGCCTCCCCCTCGCCGACGAGGCGCGGGGCCAGCTCCGCGAGCCGGAACGTCTCCCTGCCCGGTGTGCTCATGCCTGCGAACTCCCCGGGCCCTTCAGCCCTGAATCGCCGCGGCGATGATGAGCGAGATGCCGATGATGACGGCGCCGATGACGACGGCCAGCGCGACGTTCTGGTCCTCCTCCAGCTCCTTGCGGATGGAGAAGGGCGTGGCCTTCACGATGATGACGTAGGCGATGCCGAAGACGAGCAGGCCGAAGGCTGTGAAGATGGCGGTGGTGACGAGCACGGGCGCCAGCTCCTCGAACTTCACGACCATGCCGAGGGGCAGCGCGGCGCCCCCGTGTGCCAGGTTGAGCATCATTTTCCTCCGTGGTAGCCGGAATGCCAGAAGTGGAACGAGCGGTAGCCGCCCGGCGAGTTGCGCACGTCGGCCGGGAGCGTCTGCCGCGAGGCCGTAGTCAGCTCCCACCCGCCCCACGACGCCGCGCCGTAGAGCAGCAGCACGCCCGCCCCGAGCAGTAGATAGAATTTGCTGAACATGTCTTTCCCCGGTTGCCAGAGGTTAGAGGTTAGAGGTTAGCCTTTATCGCCGCAGGGCATACGTTTCATCCGGCGGAAGCCAACTAGCCTCTAGCCTCTAACCTCTACTCGTCACCGTCGTCGCCTCCGTCGCCGGAATCGTAAGGGTTGAAGGCGCTGTCGGCCCAGCGCCTCCGCTCGAAGTTGAAGTGGCGTATCGCCGTGAGCACGGGCAGCACGGAGAGCGCGACGAGCACGAGCAGGAGGTTCAGGCCGCGCGCCGCGCCCTGCTCGACGCGCACCGTGACGGTCGGCGGCGCCGGCTGGTTCCAGTTCTCCCACTGCGCTTCGAGCCGCATCGTATAGCGCCCGGCGGGGAGCGCCGACAGGTAGTCGGACTTCTCCGCGTCGCCCTCGCTCCACGACTCGCCGTCCTCGACGCCGTGGTAGTACTCCAACGGCAGATCGAACTGCTGGACGAGCCCCGTCCGCTCGTCTATGAGGTCGCCGGCGACGTAGAGCCAGTTGTTGTCCACGTTGGCGCGCCCCGTGACGCGGACGTTGCGGCCGGCGGCCAGCTCTACCGGGTCGGTGAAGATGACCTGCGTCTTCTCGTTGCCTGTCTCGCCCTGCGCGGCCTGCTCGGCCGCGTCCCTGACCCGCTCCAAAATCTCGGCCGCGTCCGCGGGCGGGGCGCCGGCCGGCGCGGGCGGAGGCGAAGGCTGAGGCGTCGGCTGCGCCTCCAGCGTGTAGGTCTGCTCGAAGACGACGCTGCGCGGCGTGAGCACCGTCGTGACGAGCCCGACCGCGACGGCCGCCAGCATGAGCAGCCCCCAGTAGGCGTAAATCTTCTTGTGGGGCCACGGCTGGTTGGGCGCGACCGTCGAGGGGCGCCCGAGCTTCGTGCCGGGGAACTTGCGCTCGACCTCCTTGACGGGCGTGTAGACGCCGAGCGACCAGTTGACCTCCTCCGCGGGGGGCGCGCCGCCCCGCGCGGAGGCCGCGCCCATCGCCAGCGCCGACACCTCCTTCGAGAGCATGTAGGGCGCGGCGACGTAGTCGGTGGCGCGCGCCCGCTCGCCCGCCTCGACGCGCCAGTAGAACTCGCCCTCGACGTACTCGACGCGCGCCCACGCGTCCTGGAACACACGGAAGCGCCGGCCGGCGTGGACGGCCGCCTTGCCCTCGTCGAGCACGTCGCCCGGCGCGACCGGCTTGACGAAGCTCCAGTGGCCGTCCGACTCGACGAGCCAGCGGAAGCCGACGGCCGGCTCGTAGAGCAGGTACTCCTGCCAGTAGTAGCGCGTGCCCTCGAACTCGACGCTCCTGACCATGTAGCCGATGACGGTGAAGGTGCGCCCCTCGAACTCGGCCGTCCCGCCCAAAGGTATGGACGGGCCCTGCCCCTTCTTCTCCAGCGCCTTCAGGTAGCGCAGGCGCCCCTCGCTGGCGTCGAGGAGCGAGCCGCAGTTCGGGCACCCGACGCGCTCCGTCCTGTCGGGCGCGCGCAGCTCAAGGGGCCCGCCGCAGCGCGGGCAGCTCAACTGCGTGGCCGCGACGGCGCGCGCCTCGCGCTCGGTGGTGCGGCGCGCGGCGGCGAGCCCGAGGTCTTCGAGTCCGACCTCGCGGCCGACGAAGACGAGCGGCGGCTGCTCGCCGTAGTCGAGCGTGCCGAAGACGCCGCCCGCGCCCGAGAGGTCGGCGTAAGGGTACGTCTCGCCCGGCGTGAGCCGGTACGGTATCTCGCCCTCGGCGGCGAGCATCCGCGCCGTCCCCTTCTCGGCGACGACGGGCGGCTGCTGCGCGGGGATGGCCCACACCTGCTGGCCGAGTTGCAGCGAGTCGAACGAGGGGAGCGCGTTCGGGGAGGGCACCTGAATCTGGAAGGTGAGGTAGAAGCGGCCCTGCGCCTCCGCGAGCCAGCCCCAGCGGCCGTCGGCGAAGGAGGCGTACCACTCGTCCCAGAAGCCGCCGGCCGGGTGGCCGAGCTGCGCGCGCCCCGTGAGCTGGAACGCGACGCCGAGGTAGACGCCCCCGAGCCCCACTTCGAGCGGCGAGCCGGACTCCGCCACGTCCGCGACCTTGCCGAGGTCTTCGACGCCGCGGTCTGTGCGCGCCACGACCGAGTTGCAGTAGTCGCAGACGACCACGACCGACGAGCCCGTCTTGAAGACGACCTCCGCGCCGCACGCGGGGCAGCCCGCACGCAGCGCCATCAGGCGTCACCCCCGCGCGCGGCGGCCTGCGGAGAGTCCGGGGGCGCGTGAGTCTCGCGGCTGACGCCGCGGACGCTGACCTCGCGCGCGCCGAGCATCTCGCCGAGGCGCTCGGCCCACGGCCACTCGGCGCGCTCGCGGCAGCAGTAGAGGTTGAAGGTGGCGAAGCGGAACTCGGGGTAGGTGTGGCAGGCGAGGTGCGACTCGGTCAGCATGGCGAGCCCCGTCGCGCCGCCCTCGCCCGGGAACTTGTGCCAGAGCTGCTCGCCCACGACGCGCAGGTCCAGCTCGCGGATGGCGCGCGCGAAGACCCCGCGCAGGCGCCCCACGTCGCGCAGGGCTTCCGCGTCGCAGCCCGACGCCTCGATGAGCCATTCCGTCCCGACCGTCAGCATGTTCGATGAAAAGTGCGCTTCCCGCGGATGAACTGGAAAGAGTTTCGAGCGACGGCCGTGAGCATAGGCGAAAGGCGCCCGCGTTTGCAACACCATTTTGGGCGCGCGGCCGCAAGCCCCGCCGCGCGCGCCCGCGGCTTTCCGTTCCCCGCCCACGTTCCCGGCGCGCCGTGCTATCATCCGCCTACGGGACTCAAGGGGAGAACTTCTTCCGCCTATGCTGTATCTCTCGCAGGTGCTGGGCCGCCCCGTCCGCGAGGTCGAGGGCGAGCGGGTGGCGACACTCAAGGACGTGATCGTGCGCTTGGGCGAAGACCACCCGCCGGTGACGGGGTTCGTGGCGCGCTACCGCCGCCGCGACTTCTTCGTCCCGCGCGCGCGCGTCGCGCGCATCGACGCCGCGGGCGTCCGGCTCAACTCCGACATCCTCGACCTGCGCCGCTTCGCGCGGCGCGACGGCGAAGTGCTGCTCGCGCGCGACGTGCTCGACAAGCAGCTCATCGACGTGGACGGCAAGCGGGTGGTGCGCGTCAACGACGTGCAGCTCATCGAGACCGGCGGCGAGTGGCGCGTGACGGGCGCCGACGTGACGCTCGCCGGCCTCTGGCGCCGGCTCGTGCCGCACAACTTCGCCGGCACCGACCGCCCCGTCGAGGTCATCGACTGGGCCGACGTTGGGTACCTGGCGACCGACGCCGCGACCGTCCAACTGAAGTCGTCGCGCGACAAGCTCTCGCGCCTCCACCCCGTAGAGATCGCGCGGCTCGCGGAGGCGCTGTCGCGCCACCACGGCTCCGAGGTCATCGAGGCGCTCGACGACGAGACGGCCGCCGAGACGCTCGAAGAGATGCACGCCGAAGACCAGGCGCGCATCATCGGCGACATGGAGGAGGAGCGCGCCGCCGACATCCTCGAACACATGTCGCCCGACGAGGCGGCCGACGTTTTGGGCGACCTCCCCGAGGAGAAGGCCGAAGACCTGCTCGAACGCATGGAGCACGAGGAGAAGGCCGACGTGCAGGAACTCCTCCCCTACGAGGACGACGAGGCCGGCGGCCTGATGACCACCGAGTTCGTCGTGCTCCCCAAGCACCTGACGGCGGGCGAGGCGCTGGCGCGGCTCCGCGAGATGGCCGAGACGCCGAACATGATCTACTACCTCTACGTCGTCGAGGACGAGGGCTCGTGGAAGCTCTCGGGCGTCATCGCGCTGCGCAGCCTCATCCTCGCCGACCCGGACTACAGGCTCTCGCAGGTCATGCGCGACGAGTTCCAGTACGCGCACCCGAAGGACTCCGCCCGCGAGGTGGCCGAGACCATCGCCGAGTACAACCTGCTCGCGCTGCCCGTCGTGGACGACGCCGGGGAGATCGCCGGCATCGTCACCGTGGACGACGCCATGGAATACCTCCTCCCCAAAGACTGGCGCCCGCGCCTCCCGCGCGTCTTCGGTTGATTCCGGCGGCAGGGCTTTTCTTCTCCGCGGATTTAAAGGATGATTGGCCGACGGCCTGTGAATGCCGAATGCTGAAAGCTGACCGCTGAAGGCTTCTATGAAAGACGGGGAACCTCCGAGTGGCTTCGACGCGCGCAGAGGGTGTGCGGGACGCGGGTCGCCGTCTGTGGCGGCGCGGCTCGCGGCGCGTGCAGCGCGCGGCGGCGCAGCGGCGGGGGCTCTTGGCCTACCTCGCCGTCATCGGCCCCGGCATGATCGCCGCCAACGCGGGTAACGACGCCGGCGGCATCGCCACCTACGCCTCGGCCGGGGCCGACTACGGCTACAACCTGCTCTGGACTCTGATACCGCTCGTGCTCGCGCTCGGCGTCGTGCAGGAGACGTGCGCGCGGATGGGCGCGGTGACGGGCAAGGGGCTCACCGACCTCATCCGCGAGCAGTTCGGCGTGCGCTGGACGGTGCTGGTGATGCTGGCGCTGCTCGTCGCCAACGGCGGCGTCACGGTCTCGGAGTTCGCCGGCATCGCGGCGGCGACCGAGTTGTTCGGCGTGCCGCGCTTCGTCTCGGTGCCGCTGGCGGCCTTCGCCGTCTGGTGGCTGGTGGTGAAGGGCTCGTACCGGCGGGTCGAGCGCGTCTTCCTCATGATGTCGCTCGTCTTCCTCGGCTACATCGTCTCGGCCTTCCTGGCGCGCCCAGACTGGGGCGAGGTGGCGCGCGGCTTCGCGCGGCCGCAGGTGGACTTCAACGCCGGCTACCTCTTCACCGTGGTCGCGCTCATCGGCACGACCATCTCGCCCTACATGCAGGTCTTCGTGCAGTCGTCGGTGGTCGAGAAGGGCGTGGACGAGGAGGACTACGCCCTGACGCGCGCCGACGTGTGGGCGGGGACGGTCTTCGCCATCGCCGTCGCCTTCTTCATCGCGGTGGCGACCGCGGCGACGCTCCACCGGCAGGGCGTCCGCATCGAGACGGCCGAGGAGGCGGCGCGCGCGCTTGAACCGCTCGCGGGCCCTTACGCCAAGACGCTCTTCGGCGTCGGCCTCTTCGGCGCCTCGATGCTGGCGGCGGCCGTGCTGCCGCTCTCGACGGCCTACTCCATCAGCGAGGCGCTGGGCTTCGAGAAGGGCGTCTCGCGCACCTTCCGCGAGGCGCCGATCTTCGTCGGCATCTTCACCTTCCTCATCGTCGTCGGCGGGCTGGTGGCGATGATCCCGGGGCTCCCGCTCTTCGACGTGCTGCTCGCGACGCAGGTCATCAACGGCCTGCTGCTGCCCGTCCTGCTCGCCTCGGTGCTGCGCCTCGCCTCCGACCGCGAATTGATGGGTGCGCACGCCAACGGACGGGTCTATAATGCCGCCTCGTGGCTGACCGTCCTGGTCGTCTCCGCCCTGTCGCTTCTCTTTATCGCGACGAGGATTTTTAACTTTGAGTAGACAGTAGACAGTAGACAGTAGACAGTAGAAATACAGCCTTCGATGAAGCGCCCGAGCGTCGGCGTCAATATCAGATAAGGCGGAGCCCTACTGCCTACTGACTACTGTTTACTGCCTACTGTCTACTTCTCCCGATGAACCGTCCTCCGCTCAAAAAACAGGTCGCGCTGCCCCTCGTCTTCGCGGCGCTCTTCGGCCTCGCTTGGTACGTGCTCGGCCGCTTCAGCTGGGAGCTGGGGCCGGCCGCGACCGAGCAGGAGAGGATGTCGCACGCGGCGAACTGGTGGGCCGTCAAGGCCGCCCAGCTCGCCTTCTGGATGAGCGCGGCGCTCGTGGCCGCCCGCGCGCTCAACGAGCTGGTCTTCCTCGTCTTCCGCAAGCGCAAGGGCTACGACGCGCCCGCGCTGATGCGCGACCTCTTCTCGCTCGTCCTCTACGTGACGGCGGGCGCCGTCATCCTCCGCTACACGCTCGACCTCTCCTTCGCGGCGCTGCTGCCGGGCTCGGCCCTGCTCGGCATCATCCTCGGCCTCGCCCTCCAGGACACGCTCGGCAACCTCTTCTCCGGCATCTCGCTCCACGCCGACAAGCCCTTCCAGGTGGGCGACGTCATCACGGTCGGCAAGCACACCGGGGTCGTCATGTCCATCACCTGGCGGGCGGTCAAGATCAAGACCTTCTCGAACCTCATCGTCCTCGTGAGCAACAGCAGCATCGCCAAGGAGTCCATCGAGGTCGCCCCGCGCGAAGGGCAGAACGCGCGCACCGTCCCCTTCTCGGCCGTCTACTCCGACTCGCCCGTCCGCGTCATCCACGCCGTGCGCGAGGCCGTGCGCGACGCCGACAACGTGCTGCGCTACATGACGCCCGTCGTGCGCATACGCCACTTGGGCGACTCGGGCGTCGAGTACGAGGTCAAGTACTGGCTCGCCGACTACGCGCGGCAGCACGACAGCGACGCGCTCATCCGCCAGCGCATCTGGTACGCCTTCCGCCGCAACGGCTTCACCTTCTCCTACCCGACGCGCACGCTCTACATGGAGCAGCCCCCGCCGGCCGGCGGCGACGGGCGCGACGCCGACGGGCTGGCCGAGACGCTCTCGGCCGTCGAAATCTTCGCGCCGCTCTCGGCGGAAGAGCTGGGCGCGCTCGCCTCGGCCGCCGCGGGGCGCGTCTTCGCCCCCGGCGAGACCATCATCCGCGCAGGCGACAGCGGCTCCTCGATGTTCGTCGTCCACCGCGGCAGCGTGGACGTGCGCGTGGACTCGAACGGCACGCCGCGCACCATCCAGCGGCTCGCCGAGGGCGCCTTCTTCGGCGAGATGGCGCTCTTCACCGGCGAGCCGCGCACCGCCAACGTCGTCGCCTCCGAGGAGACGGAAGTCCTGGAGATCGGGCACGAGGCGATGAAGGCGCTCTTCCGGACCAACCCCGAGCTGGTCGAGGCGCTCACGCGCACCATCAAGGAGCGCCGCGCCGGCCTCGCCGCCAACGCCGCCGCGTACGACGGCGGAGAGGACGCCGACGACGGCCTCCTCTCCAAAATCAAACGCTTCTTCGGCCTGAGCTGAGCCGCCACGCGGAAGGCAAAAGTAAGGCGACAAGAAGCGGCGCCCCTCTCGTCAAGTTAATGATGAGAGGGGCGCCGCCTTCCGTCTTCACTTTTGCCTTTTTGCTTTTGCCTTACTTACAAGCCGCGCCCTGCGTCATGTGAATCTGGCCCGCGTCGCGCTCCGGCGTCCGCCTCCCCCGCCGCAGGCGCGCGTAGAGCGCCGCGAGGTCTTTCGGCGAGGTCTTCACCAGCGCCACGCCGAGCAGGATGACGAGCGCCGCGCCGGCCTCGCGCCAGCCGAGCGGCTCCGCCAGCACCAGCCACCCGAGCCCGAGCGCCACCAGGGGGTTCACGTACGAGTAGGTCGAAACCAGCGACAGCGGCAGCTTCTGTATCGCGTACATGTACGCGCTGTAAGAGACTATCGAGCCGAAGACGACGAGGTAGAGCACCGCGCCCGCGCTCCTCGCCGAAAAGCGCATCCCGCCCCACTCGCCCAGAAGCGTCCCCAGAAACGTCAGCGCGACTCCCGCCCAGAGCATCTGCACCGCCGACGCCATCAGCGGCGAGACGCCCGTCGGCCGCCCCTTGGCGTAGACCGACCCCGCCTGCCACGCGAAGCAGCCGACCTGTATGATCAGGACGCCCAGCAGGTACCTGCCGTTCAACTCCGCCGCGAACAACTGCGGCCCCACCAGCAGCGCCAGCCCCCCGAAGCCGACAGCCATCCCCAGCAGGCCGCGCAGGCCGACGCGCTCGCCGTCCTTCTGCATGCGTTCGAGCGCCGCCGCCCAGAAGGGCGAGGTCGCGACCAGCAGCGCCGCCATCCCGCTCGGCACCCACTGCTCGGCCCACACCACGGCCCCGTTGCCCACGCCGAGCAGCAGAAGCCCCACCGCGCCCAGGTCGAACCACTCGCGCCCCTTCGGCAGACGCGCGTTCCGCTGCCAGGCCATCACGAAGAAGAGCACGACGCCGGCTATCAGGAAGCGCAAGCCCGCGAAGAGCGTCGGCCGGAAGGTCTCCAGCCCCACGGCAATCGCAAGGTAGGTCGTCCCCCAGAAGAAGCAGACCGCCGCCCAGGCCCCGTAAGCCCCCAACTTCTCCCTGCCCTCCATCTCACTCCCCCCTCTTTTCACCGCCCAGCGGCAGCGCCGTCGTCTCCTTGACCGTCCGCAGGACGATGGTCGTCCGCGTGCTCCGGATCGCCTTGAACGGCCCGAACTCGTCGCGCAGGACGCGGTAGAGGTCGTCCGTGTCGCGCGCCCGCACCTTCACCAGAAAACAGTCCTCGCCCGCGAGGTGGTGCAGCTCCAGCACGGACGGCAGCGCCGCCAGCGCCTCGGCCGTCCCCTCCGCGCGCCCGATGAGGTCTTCCGGGTCGTCCACCCTTATGAAGATGAAGGCCACGAGCCCGAGCCCCAGCGCACGCGGTTCGAGCAGCGCCGTGTATCCTTTAATCAGGCCGCGCTCTTCGAGCTTGCGCACGCGCTCCAGCGTCGCCGAAGGGGTCAGCTCGACCGCACGCGCCAGCTCGACGTTGGTCGTCCGGCCGTCCTTCTGAAGAATCTCCAGAATCTTCGCGTCCCTCTCGTCAAGCACCGCCGACACCCCTCTCGCCTCCGGCCCTGAACCTCCGAGCCGCCCGTCTCGCTCAAATTCGGTATAAGCCTTAAATTGCCGATGATTGTACGTCCGAGAAGGCGCTTTGTCAATATATAATTCCTTCAAACGACCGTTTCGGTGCAGCCGGGGCGTCGGAGGCTAAACGCTCTGCGGGCGAGGCAACGCCGGGTTTCGGCTCTTCATCCATAGACTTGACAAGGGGACACTCAATCTTTATTATTGCCCCGTGCTCACGCATTCGGGCTCGCCCGCACCGCCTATTTTCACAGGGTGTGGGGCAAAAATTAATTCTCTACGGAGGTTAAAGAACATGAGCATTACCCGTTACGACCCGTTCCGCGACCTCAGGTCCATCCAGGACGAGGTCAACCGTCTCTTCTCGACCAGCTTCTCGCGCGGCTTCGGCGACGAGGGCATCGCCCGCGGCGCCTGGACGCCGAACGTGGACATCTTCGAGAACAAGGACGAGATCGTCCTCGAAGCCGAACTCCCCGGCATGAACCGCGAGGACTTCGAGCTGACCATCGAGAACAACGTCCTGACGCTGCGCGGCGAGCGCCGCTTCGAGAAGAAGGACGAGACCGACAACTACCACCGCGTCGAGCGCGCCTACGGCCAGTTCACGCGCTCGTTCACGCTGCCGCAGACCGTCTCGCCCGAGAACGCGACGGCCGAGTACAAGAACGGCGTGCTGCGCGTCGTGCTCCACAAGCGCGAGGAGGTGAAGGCCCGCCGCATCGAGATCGCCGGCGAGTCGGCCGACAACGCGACCCCGAAGACGCTCGAAGCGAAGGCCGAGCAGCCGACGAACGCGCCGAAGGGTGAGGCGAAGACGGCGTCCGCCCGTTAAAGCGGACAGCAGCCTCCAGCGGCCAGCCGCCGGGCAGAAGGAGCCCCCGCGTAAGCCCCGGCTCGCGGGGCCCCGGCCGGCGACTGGCCGCTGTGGCGTGGTCGGCCGAAGAGTTTTTGCCGGGGCGTAAGCCTCGGCCAGTAAGTCAGGACGGCGAGTAAGTCAGGACAGTTTCCGAGGCAATCATGCGTCTAGACCGTTTCACCCTGCGCGGCCAGGAGGCCATCCAGTCGGCCATCGAGGCCGCGGAGCGCAACCAGCACCAGCAGGTCGAGCCCGAGCACCTTCTGCTCGCGCTGCTCGAACAGCCCGAGGGCGTCGTCCGGCCCCTGCTCGGGAAGCTCGGCGCCAACGTCCAGGTCGTCTTAAACGACCTCCAGGCGGCCGTCGCGCGCCTGCCGAAGGTTCAGGGCGGGCAGCAGTACTTCAGCCCGCGCACCACGCAACTCTTCCAGGCCGCCCAGAAGGAGGCCGAGCAGATGCAGGACGAGTACGTCTCGACCGAGCACCTGCTGCTCGCCCTCGCGGCCGAGAAGGACGGCGCGTCGGGCCGGATACTCCGCCAGCACGGCGTCAGCCGCGAAGACCTCTTCAAGGTCGTCGAGCAGACGCGCGGCGGCGCGCGCGTCACTGACCAGAACGCCGAGGCCAACTACCAGGCGCTCTCGAAGTACGCGAAAGACCTGACGGAGCTGGCGCGCCAGGGCAAGCTCGACCCCGTCATCGGCCGCGACGACGAGATACGCCGCACCATTCAGGTGCTCTCGCGCCGGACGAAGAACAACCCCGTGCTCATCGGCGAGCCCGGCGTCGGCAAGACCGCCATCGTCGAGGGGCTCGCGCAGCGCATCGTCTCGGGCGACGTGCCCGAGACGCTCCGCAACAAGCGTCTCGTCGGCCTCGACCTCGGCTCGATGCTCGCCGGCGCGAAGTACCGCGGCGAGTTCGAAGACCGCCTGAAGGCCGTCCTCAAGGAGATCGAGAACGCGCAGGGGCAGATAGTCCTCTTCATCGACGAGCTGCACACGCTGGTCGGCGCGGGCGCGGCCGAGGGGGCGATTGACGCCTCGAACATGCTGAAGCCGGCGCTGGCGCGCGGCGAGCTGCGCTGCGTCGGCGCGACGACGCTCAACGAGTACAAGAAGCACATCGAGAAGGACGCGGCACTGGAGCGCCGCTTCCAGCAGGTCTACGTCGGCGAGCCGACGGTCGAGGACACCGTCGCCATCCTGCGCGGGCTCAAGGAGCGCTACGAGGTGCACCACGGCGTCCGCATCAAGGACTCGGCCATCGTGGCGGCGGCGGCGCTCTCGAACCGCTACATCACCGACCGCTTCCTGCCCGACAAGGCGATTGACCTCATCGACGAGGCCGCCTCGCGCCTGCGCATCGAGATCGACTCGCTGCCGCAGGAGATCGACGTGCTGGAGCGCGAAATCCTCCAGCTTGAGATAGAGCGGCAGGCTTTGCAGCGCGAGGAGGACGAGCGCTCGAAGGCGCGCCTGCACGACATCGAGCAGCGCATCGCCGACCTGCGCGAACGCTCCTCGGGGATGAAGGCCAAGTGGCAGTCCGAGAAGGAAGAGATCGAGCGGATGCGCGAGGCCAAGAACGAGCTGGAACAGCTCCGCCTCCAGCTCGACCAGGCGCGCAACGCGGGCGACCTCCAGCGCGCGGCCGAGATTCAGTACGGCAAGATTCCCGAGCTGGAGCGCAGATTCAACGAGGAGCGCGAGAAGCTGGCCGAATTGCAGCGCGACGGCGTCTACCTCAAGGAGGAAGTGGACGAGGAGGACGTGGCGCAGGTCGTCGCCAAGTGGACGGGCGTGCCCGTCTCGAAGATGCTCGAAGGCGAGATGCAGAAGCTCGTCAGGATGGAAGACCGCCTGCGCCTGCGCGTCGTCGGGCAGGACGAGGCGCTCGTCGCGGTCTCCGACGCGGTGCGCCGCGCGCGCGCCGGCCTCCAAGACCCGCACCGCCCCGTCGGCTCCTTCATCTTCCTCGGGCCCACCGGCGTCGGCAAGACCGAGACGGCGCGCGCGCTCGCCGAGTTCCTCTTCGACGACGAGCGTTCGATGATCCGCCTCGACATGTCGGAGTACATGGAGAAGCACGCCGTGGCGCGCATGATCGGCGCGCCGCCCGGCTACGTCGGCTACGAGGAGGGCGGCCAGCTCACCGAGGCCGTCCGCCGGAGGCCGTACAGCGTCATCCTCTTCGACGAGATAGAGAAGGCGCACCCGGACGTTTTCAACGTCCTCCTTCAGATACTCGACGACGGCCGGCTGACCGACTCGAAGGGGCGCACCGTGGACTTCAAGAACGCGGTGCTCATCATGACCTCGAACCTCGGGAGCCGCGAGATACAGGCCGTCGCCGACGACGAGGGGCAGGTGCGCGAGGCCGTGACGGAGGTGCTGCGCGAGCACTTCAAGCCAGAGTTCCTGAACCGCATCGACGACATCGTCATCTTCCGCCAGCTCACGCGCGAGCAGATCGGCGACATCGTCGAGATACAGCTCGAACGCCTGCGCCGCATGCTGGCGGAGCGCGACATGCACCTCGTCCTGGACGAATCGGCGAAGGGGCTGCTGGCGCGCGAGGGCTACGACCCGCTCTACGGCGCGCGCCCGCTCAAGCGCGCCATCCAGACGCTCGTCCAGAACCCGCTCGCGTCGCAGATTCTGCGCGGCGAGGTGCTGCCCGGCCAGACCATACGCGTCTCGGCCGACGGCGACCGGATGCGGTTCGAGGCCGAGGTCGGCTCGGCCGAGGCGGCGACGGCATGAGAATGCAGTAGGCAGCGGGCAGTTGGCAGTTGGCAGCCGCCCCGCGGGCGTTGAGAGTTAAATCAGGATTCCCGACGGCGCCGCTTTCAACTGCCCACTGCCCGCTGCCTACTGCCTACTTACTTGGAGGAGACGAATGAGACACCACAGGTTCGACCCGCGCGACCTGTTCAGCTTGCAGGACAGGATGAACCGCCTCTTCGAGGAGGCGGCCGAGAGGCGCGCGGGCGCGCGCGAGGACGAGGCCGAGATCGAGCGCGCCGACTGGATTCCGGCCGCCGACGTTTACGAGGACGAGCGCGAGTACCTCGTGGCGCTCGACCTGCCGGGCATCAACCGCGAGGGGCTGGACGTGAGCCTGGACGACGGCCGGCTCGTCATCCGCGGCGAGCGCGCCGCCGCCGAGGGGCTGCACGCGCGGCGCGCCGAGCGGCCGCAGGGGCGCTTCGTCCGCACCTTCAGCCTGCCCGACGCCGTAGACCGCGGCCGCATCACGGCCGACTACAAGGACGGCGTGCTGCTGCTCCACCTGCCCAAGCGCGGCGAACAGCACGGGCGGCGGCTGAAGATAGACATCAGTTGAGCCACGTCGGCGGTGAATCGTAAACCGCGGACGGCCGTCCGGCTTTCCTATTTACGATTTACCATTTACGATTTACGCCGATGAGATTCTTTCGCAGGGGGAGTAAGAAGCCAGACATGCCGGAGAGCGAGTCGGCCGACAAGGAATGGCCGGAGGATTTGGAACCGGACGAGCAGCCGCCGCGGGTGCGCGTCAACGACCGCCGGCGCATACGCCTCGGCGGGGACGAGGCGGCGGGCGAGGGCGGCGGCGGGGAGCAGGCGTCGGCCGACGCGCCGAGCCTCAAGCCCTCTTACGTCGAGGAACTGGAGGCGCGCACGCGCGCGGCCGAGCAGAAGGCCGCCGACGTGCAGGCGCGCTTCGAGCAGGTGCGCGCCGAGCTGAAGCGCGAGACGGACGAGCTGCGCCAGCGACTAGCGCGCAACGCCGACGAGCGCCTGGCGCGCGAGAAGGCCGCGTTCCTCTCGGCGCTCCTGCCGGTCGTGGATAACCTCCGGCGCGCCGTCGAGGCGGCCGAAGGCGGCGGCCCTCAGGAGTCGCTCCTCGACGGCCTGCGCGGCACCATCAGCGGCTTCGAGAGCGTGCTCTCGCAGGCGGGCGCCGAGCCCGTCGAGGCGCTGGGCCGCCCCTTCGACCCCGAGCTGCACGAGGCCGTCGACACCGCCGAGGTCGAGCCCGGGCTCGACGGCACCGTCACCGCGCAGTACGCCCGCGGCTACCGGCTGGGCGGCCAACTGCTCCGCCCCGCGCGCGTCCAGGTCGGCCGCGCGAAGGGCGAGGGCGCCGGCGCGTAACGGATAAGACGAACGGAATATCAACTTTCTCAGGAGAAACACAAAGTGGCAGCGAAGGACTTGAAGTTCAGGGAAGAGGCGCGGGCGGCGATGCTCAAGGGCGTGAACGTGCTGGCCAACGCCGTGCGCGTGACGCTCGGGCCGAAAGGCAGGAACGTCGTGCTCGGCAAGAAGTTCGGCTCGCCCGTCATCACGAAGGACGGCGTGACGGTCGCCAGGGAGATCGATCTGCGCGACAAGTACGAGAACATGGGCGCGCAGATGGTCAAGGAGGTCGCCACCAAGACCAACGACATCGCCGGCGACGGGACGACGACCGCCACCGTGCTCGCGCAGGCCATCTTCCGCGAGGGCGTCAAGAACGTCACGGCCGGCGCCAACCCGATGGCGCTCCAGCGCGGCATCCAGCTCGGCGTCGAGGCCGCCACGGCCGAGCTCGAAAAGCTCTCGAAGAAGGTCAAGGGCAAGGAGGAGCTGGCCAACGTCGCCTCCGTCTCGGCCAACAACGACCGCGAGATCGGCGAGCTGATCTCCGAGGCGATGGACAAGGTCGGGCAGGACGGCGTCGTGACGGTCGACGAGTCGAAGTCCATGCAGACCGAGCTCGACTTAGTCGAGGGCATGCAGTTCGACCGCGGCTACCTCAGCCCTTACTTCGTGACGAACCCCGACCGCATGGAGGCCGTGCTCGAAGAGCCGCTGATCCTCATCAACGAGAAGAAGATTTCGGCCATGCGCGACCTGCTGCCGCTGCTCGAACAGGTGGCGAACCAGGGGCGCCAGCTCCTCATCATCGCCGAGGACGTCGAGGGCGACGCGCTCGCCACGCTCGTCGTCAACCGCCTGCGCGGCACCATCAAGGTCTGCGCCGTGAAGGCGCCGGCCTTCGGCGACCGCCGCAAGGCCATCCTCGAAGACATCGCCACGCTCACCGGCGGCAAGGTCATCACCGAAGACCTCGGCATCAAGCTCGAATCGGTGACGGTCGAAGACCTCGGGCGCGCCAAGCGCGTCATCGTGGACAAAGAGAACACCACGGTCGTCGAGGGCGGCGGCGAGCAGAAGGCCATCCAGGGGCGCGTCTCCACCATCCGCCACCAGATAGACGAGACGACCTCCGACTACGACCGCGAGAAGTTGCAGGAGCGCCTGGCGAAGCTCGCGGGCGGCGTCGCCGTCATCCGCGTCGGCGCCGCCACCGAGACCGAGATGAAGGAGAAGAAGATGCGCGTCGACGACGCCGTCAACGCCACCCGCGCCGCGGCGCAGGAGGGCATCGTCCCCGGCGGCGGCGTCGCGCTCGTCCGCGCGTCGAAGGCGCTCGACAAGGTGGAGGCCGAGGGCGACGTGCGCACCGGCGTCCGCCTCATCCAGCGCGCGATGCAGGAGCCGCTGCGCCGCATCGCCGAGAACGCCGGGATGGACGGCGCGGTGGTCATCGGCAAGATCGAGGAGTCGAAGGGCGCGCTCGGCTACAACGCCGCGACCGGCGAGTTCGAAGACCTCGTCAAGGCCGGCATCATCGACCCGACGAAGGTCGTCCGCACGGCGCTCCAGAACGCCGCCTCCATCGCCGGCCTGATGCTCACGACCGACGCGGCCGTGACCGACGCGCCCGAGAAGAGGGCGGGCGCGCCGCCGTCCTCCGGGGGCGACGACTACGACTACTAACGTACAGAGAGAGTGGCTAGGTGCTAGAGGCTGGAGGCCGGTTAGGAGCGACTTCCTAACCGGCCTCCAGCCTCTAGCACCTAGCCACTCACAAAATGGCAAGACAATTGCAACGCGGCCGTGTGCTATAGTTCGGGTGTCCGGAAGCGCGACGCGCGAGCGCAACCGGGCATGCGAGCCGGGCATCTAACAGAGGCCGGACGACGGGCAGGTTTGGCGAAACTGTCGCGGCCTTCAGACCCCGCGGAACGTTCGCCACCCGCCGTCCAGTTTTTTTAGGCTGATGTTTTTTTGAGCCCCTGCGGAGGTCACCTCGTAGACTCCCCCCGCGGCTCGCCGGAAGGAAAGCAATGATCGACCTGGGAACTTACAAAGACCGTTTCGCCGAGAGCGGGCAGCGCGTGCTTGAGCACGCCGTGCAGGAGTCGCGCCGCCGTGACCAAAACTACATCGCGGTGGAACACATTCTCAACGGCCTCGCGGCCGAGGAGGGCGATCTGTTCAACTCCACGATGCGCGACCTCTCGCTCGACCCGCGCTCGGTCAAGGTGCTGATTGAAAAGCGTCTTGAGAATGCACGCTATCAGAACGTCAACAAGGGCATCCGCATCGCCCCCGAGACGATAGAACTCTTCAAGAAGGCGATGGAGCGCGCGCGCGCGCAGGGGCGCAAGACCATCGAGGCCACCGACCTCTTCATGGCGCTCTCGCAGACCGAGGACAGCGCGATGATGACCGTGCTCCGGAACCTCGGCGCCAACGCCGAGACGGTGATGGAGAACGTGCGCGCACGCGTCCGGACGCGCGAGCAGCAGGAGGAGGAGTACAAGAAGAAGTTCGAGCTGCCGCCCTACCTGAAGCACTTCGGCGTCTCGCTGAACCGTCTGGCGCGCGCCGACAAGCTGCCGCCGACCATCGGCCGCGAGCGCGAGATACAGCAGATGATAGAAATCCTCTGCCACCGCGAGCGCGCCAACTCGCCGATGCTCGTCGGCGAGCCGGGCGTCGGCAAGACGGCCGTGGTCGAGGGGCTGGCGCGCCTGATCGAGCTGGAGCCGGAGAAGGTTCCGTCGCGCCTGCGCGGCACGCACGTCGTGCAGTTGCAGATGGGCGGCCTCGTCGCCGGCACGATGCTGCGCGGCATGTTCGAGGAGCGCATCAAGGGCATCATCGACGAGGTGAAGGAGCGCGACAACCTGATCCTCTTCATCGACGAGGCGCACACCATCATCGGGGCGGGCGCCGCGCTCGGCACCTCGTCTGACGCCGCCAACATGTTCAAGACCGCGCTCGCGCGCGGCGAGATGCGCATCGTCGGCGCGACGACCATCACCGAGTACAAGGAGTACATCGGCGAGGACGAGGCGCTCGCGCGCCGCTTCCGGCTGGTGAAGGTGGACGAGCCCTCCATCGCCGAGACGCGCGAGATTCTCTTCGGCCTCCGGCCTCGCTTAGAGCGCAACTACTCGGTCACCATCTCGGACGACGCCATCAACACGGCGCTGGAGATGGCGCCGAAGTACATCCGCAACCTGCACCTGCCGGACAAGGCCATCGGCTGGCTCGACACGGCGGCCGTCAAGGTCGAGATCAACGAGCCGGACACGCTGGTGGTGCGCCCCGAGCACATCATCGACGTCATCTCGCAGGAGTCGCGCATCCCGCGCGACATGATCTACCGCGACACCAACGACCGCTTCTCCGCGATGGAGGACGAGCTGGGCAAGCGCGTCATCGGGCAGAAGGACGCCATCCGCGCCGTCGCGCAAAGGCTGCGCCTGAACAAGGGGCCGCTCAAGGAGTCGCACTACAAGCCGGACGGCGTGCTCCTCTTCCTCGGCCCCACCGGCGTCGGCAAGACCGAGCTGGCGAAGGCCGTCGCCGAGTTCATGTTCGGCGACGAGGAGAAGATGGTGCGCATCGACATGTCCGAGTACCAGGACGGCACCATCGGCATCGAGAAGCTCATCGGCATGCCCCGCGGCATCGTGGGGAGCGAGCGCGGCGGCGTGCTCACCGAGCAACTGAGGGAGAACCCGTACACGGTCCTCCTACTCGACGAGGTCGAGAAGGCGAGCCCGACGCTGATGAACCTGTTCCTGCAAGCCTTCGACGAGGGCTGGCTGACGGACGGCCGCGGTAAGAAGGTCTACCTCTCCGACGCGATCATCATCATGACCTCGAACCTCGGCTCGGAGAACTTCAAGAAGTACGAGAAGCCGTTCGGGTTCGGCACGAAGACGCTCGGCGACATGAAGGCCATCAAGGGCGACGTGATGAAGGCGGCCGAGACGCGCTTCACGCCCGAGTTCCGCAACCGCATCGACGAGATCGTCGTCTTCTCGCCGCTGACGATGGACGAGGTGCGCGAGATCGCGAAGATTTACACCGGCAAGCTCTGCCGGCAGATGGAGTCGCAGGGCAAGGGCTGCCGCGTGACGCAGGCCGCGCTCGACCTCCTGACGGAGAAGGGCTACAGCCCTGCCTACGGCGCGCGCTTCCTCAAGCGCCACATCGACGAGAAGGTGAAGCTCCCCATCACGGCGATGTGGAAGGAGGCTTCGAGCTTCACGGCCGACGTGGAGGGCGGCGAGGTCGTCGTCAAGGCGGAGTCCCCGGAGGAGAAGTCCTTCATGGAGGATTTGAAGGCGGTCTAGGTCGGCGCCCGCGGGTGGCGTTTCAGTTCGGGGGCTCCGGGGATAGATTCTCCGGGGCCCTTTTTCTTTCCGGCCGCACGGCGGCGGCGTTTGCCATCGCCGCCCGCGAGCATTTATAAATTCCGGCATGAGAAAGACGCTCCGCCTCTTCGCGCCGACGTGTCTCGCGGCGCTTTCGCTCTTCAGCCCGGCGGCCGCGCGCGCGCAGGACGGCGCGCAGCCCAACGCGGGCGCGCCGAAGGCCGCCGCGAAGGTTGACGAGAAGGCCGCGGCCGTCGTCGCGCGCGCCGTCGAGGCGATGGGCGGCGCGGCCTACCTCGGCGTGCGCACGGTCGTCTCTCAAGGGTACTTCACGCAGTTCCGCGAGGGGCGCGGCGGGCTGCCCGCCTCCTTCCGCGACTACATGGTCTACCCCGACCGCGAGCGCACGGAGTTCAAGGGCGCGGGCGTCCGCTCCGTGCAGGTCAACACGGGCGAGACGGGCTGGCTCTTCGAGGCCGAGAAGAAGAAGCTGACGGACGTGACGGCCGAGCAGGCGGCCGACTTCCGCACGGCGATGCGCACGAGCATCGACAACATCCTGCGCGGCTGGTGGCGCTCGGACGGCGCCTCGCTCGCCTACGTCGGCCGGCGCGAGGCCGGGCTCGCCCGCCGCAACGAGGTCGTCCGGCTCACCTACCCGGACGGCTTCGAGGTCGAGTTCGAGTTCGACGCCCGGGAGGCGCTGCCCGCCAAGACGCTCTACAAGCGGCAGAACGCAGAGGGCGAGACGGTCGAGGAGGAGGACCGCTACGCGCAGTTCGTCGGCGTCGGGGCGGTGCGCACGCCGCTCGTCGTAGACCACTACCGCGCGGGGCAGCAGTCGAGCCGCGTCAACTACGACAAGGTCGAGTTCAACCAGCCCGTCCCAGACGCGCTCTTCGCCAAGCCGGCGGACGTGAAGGCCGTCAAGTTCTGAGGCGCGGGCCCCGCGGAGAAAAGACGGGAGGCGGGCGGGGGACACGTTGTCCCCCGCCCGCCGC